>DASYQM010000279.1:0-3957 GCA_036005525.1 Streptosporangiaceae bacterium | reverse complement strand
CGACGGCACCCCTCCCCGCGAGTGGGCCGAACGCCTCTACAACATCCGCCGGTGGACACCCATGCCCCGCGGCGGCCACTTCCCAGCCGCCGAGCAACCCGGCCTGCTCAGCCGCGACATCGCAGCCTTCTTCAACGACCTGGGCGTGGCGGGCCAGCTGCCGTCCGGCCGCTGAGCCGGGCCAGCGCCGCTGCCGGGGCAGAGAACGAGCACACCCGATCCGAGACGGCCGTCGCGCACCCCGCGGCGCCGGACCGCTGACCGCTAACCGGCGGTCGGCCGTGACGGCTGACTGGGCGGTTTTAGCCGTTTGCCCCGCAGACAGGCCAGGCGCCGATGCCCTGGCTGGCCACCACGCGCTGGGCGACGGCGATCTGCTGGGCGGCGGAGGCCTGGTCGGCGGAGGGAGCATACTGGCCGCCGCCGTTACCCAGCCAGGTCTGCTGGGTGAACTGCAGCCCGCCGTAGAACCCGTTGCCGGTGCTGGCGCTCCAGTTGCCGCCCGACTCACACGCCGCAATCGCCGACCAGTTCACCCCGTCCGACGCCGCCGGAGCAGGCGCGGGCGCCGCGGTCGGCGCGGCCGGCGCGGCCGGCGCCGCGGCTGGGGCCGGGGCGGGAGCTGGCGGTGGGGCGGGGATCGCGGCCAGTGCGGCCCGGGAAAGCCACGGCCGCACCCGGTGCCAGTCGCTCAGCCGCAGCCGCTGCCCCACCTTGATCATGCCCGGGTTGGGCACGGCGTGCCGGTTGACCCACCACAGCGCCGGCCACGCCGCCGCGCGGCCGTATTCGTGGCGGGCGATGTTCGACAGCGTGTCGCCCGGCCGGACCGTGTAGTGCGCCGGGCCGTGCTTGGCCGCCGCGGGGTGCAGTGAAATCGTGACCGCGATCAGTGCCTTGGCAAGCCCGACAGCTGGAATACTGAACATGTCGGGGTTCCTCCTAAGGTTGTCCGACACAAGGTCCCGGCCGCGTGCTGCGAACACCTGGCCGGGACCGCCTTTAGCTAGCGCGCGATGCCCGTGAAGCCCACCTCCTGCCCCCGCGTGGGGGTGTGATGCGATATCACCGGGTTTCCTCCCTTGGCTCACGCTCAGCTAGCCACTCAGTGATCATAAGCACAAGATGTTCCGGCGCAGGTACCAGAAAGACGGAAATGCCGCCGGCGCGGCTCGAATTCCGCTACACATGTGCCTAGCGCAGAATTTGGTTCATGATGAGGTCTGTGTTTTTTCTGGTACTCAACTGATTATTGTCCCGGAACGCGCACCATGAGGCCACTTGTGCACCAGCTACACCACTGGACAGCCCGCTCGTGACGGCGGATGGCTGGTATTTGAGGGGTCAGCGCTCGACCGTCACGTCATCGCCGATGAGCGGCAGATCCCGGCCCAGCACCGACCGCGCGGCCGTGGCCAGTCCCAGTGCACCGTCGCTGATCAAGCTGACCACGGTGAGCGCAGTGAGCCCTTTCGTCCCGCTGGCGATCGCGAACCGGGTGTCGACGGTGTTCGGTACCTGCTGGGCACGGTGAGCCAGGCCGTACGCCTTGCCGAACTCGATCTCGCCGCCGCGGTCCACCGACACCACACCGGCGAACCCGCTCCGCACAGCGAGCGAGTCGATCGCCTCCGCCCAGGGCAGCATCCCCGGACAGTACAGCCCCAACGTGGCCGTGGCCAGGCCCGCCACCCGCGGTGCACCGCCCGCGGCTCGCCGCACGCACCCGCGGGCACGGACACGGCGCCGTGGGCCCGGCCCGTAGACTCACGGCGTGTATTCGACCCAGGCCACCCGGCACATAAGGGCCCCGCGCTCGGCCGTCTACCGGGCGCTTCTCGATGCGGGCGCGATCGCGCAGTGGCGGGTGCCGGCCGGCATGAGCAGCCGCGTGCACGAGTTCGATGCCCGCGAAGGTGGCTCGTTCCGGGTCTCGCTCACCTACGACGCGCCGACCGAGACCGGCAAGTCCGCATCGCACACCGACACCTACCATGGCCACTTCGTGAAGCTCGTGCCGGATGAGCACGTGGTCGAGGTCTTCGAGTTCGAGACGGCCGATCCTGAACTTCGCGGCGAGATGACGATGACCACGACGCTGACCGACGCGGACGGCGGCACCGATGTCCTCGTGGTGCACGAGGGAATTCCCGACAAGGTGCCCCCCGCCGACAACGAGACGGGCACACGGATGGCACTGGCAAAGCTCGCCAAGCTCACCGAGGCGAACTAGCGCCGGGTTGGCCCGCGGGGCCGGTCACATGCCGTGCGGCTGAGCTTCCGCCGACTCGGGTGGGCCACCGATGACGTGTGTGTGGGCGCGGCACACCTCGGTCAGGGCATCAAGGTGGTGGGCACAACTCACCTGCTGCGCCGGGTAGGCGCAGAGCAATGAGAACGGGTACTGGCCGCCCAGCTCATTCCACATCGCCTCGACCTCGATGGCGGCGCTGACCAGGCCGGCATCCCACAGCAGCGCGACCATCTCGCCGAAGACACGAACCGGCTTCCCGGCCGTGGCCGCATGCCGGAGCCGGGGGCTGATCGCCTGCCAGAAACCAGCGGGATCCGGCCAGTCGGCGACCATGAAGCCGCGCATCGTCTCGCCTGCGTCCAGCGTCAGGTAAGAGCCGCGCCGGCGGGCGGCCGCCACGTCGGCGCCGGTGCCGGCCAGGCGCTCTTCGAAGGCGCGGTGGTGCCCAGGCGTGGCGACCACGATTGCCACGCCACCCTCCTGGGCAGCTGGGAGAAGATAGTCGCTTACCTGCCCGACGAGCTCCTGCTCGTCCTGGTAGAACACAACGACATGGTCGCCGCGGCCAAGATCGAGGACCTCGGTCCCGGTAGCCACAGCATCCCCCGTCCTGGCGCGAATCGGAATCCAGGCCCCATAATACGCGGCAGCCCGGCCCACCCCCATGGACGCATGGGTACCGCGAAGGCGGCTACGGCCAACTGCTCGGTGTGTGACCTGCATGGATAGCATGTGCTCGTGGCCCTGACACACCGCCGCGGCGACGCCTGCACGGCCACCGTGGCAGGCACGCCAGATGCGCAGTGGCTGCGGGCCGCGCGGTATGCACGATGGCTGGCTTGGGTGTCCCTGGCCTGGATGACGGCCGAGGGCGTTGTGGGCCTGGTCGCGGGTTTCGCCGCGGGCTCGATCGCGCTGGTGGGCTGGGCGCTGGGCAGCGGGATCGAGGGACTGGCCAGCGTGATCGTCGTCTGGCGCTTCACCGGCTCGCGGACCCTCTCGCCGACATCGGAACGGCGAGCACAGCAGCTGGTGGCGGTCAGCTTCTGGCTGCTGGCGCCCTACATCGCGCTCGAGGCCATCCGTGACCTGGCCGGGCATCATCCGGCCAGTGCCACGGCGCTGGGCATCGCCCTCACGGCGTCGAGTCTGGTCATCATGCCTGCCCTCGGCATCGCCAAGCGCCATCTCGGCGCACGGCTGAACTCTGGCGCCACCGCCGGTGAGGGCGCCCAGAACCTGATGTGCGCTGCCCAGGCCGCCGCGGTCCTCCTCGCGCTGGCTGTCGTCGCCGTCTGGCCTGGCGGCTGGCCGATCGACCCCATCATCGCGCTCGGCATCAGCGGGTGGTCGATCTGGGAAGGAAACCGGTCCTGGCACGGGACGGATTGCTGCTAGCGGCGGCATATCGGTGCGCCGTTGAGCCGGGCCACGGCTCGCGGTCCTGAGCAAGGCTCACGGTCCTGGGCACGGCTCACGGTCCTGGGCACGGCTCGCGGTCCTGGGCACGAGGGAACCTCGACCGCGGCTGGCGCGTCCAAACCCTGCATGCCCTCGAGGAGGACGCCATGAAACGGGCGCAGGCTATTGCCGGGATTGCTGTCATGCTTCTGCTGGCCGGCTGCGCCGAGGCTCCGGGGCATGCGCCCCCCGGGGCGCGGCTACGGAAGGCCCAGCCCGCCTGGCACCTACCAAGCTTGCGG
>DASYQM010000278.1:0-32914 GCA_036005525.1 Streptosporangiaceae bacterium | reverse complement strand
CCTGCGCGCACAGATCGAGACCGGGAACTGGTGCCGGACCGCCCCATCCCGAGTGAATCCGCGCTACGGGGTCGCTCGGGAGACGGCACGCAAGGCGGTGCGTGTGCTGGTTGCGGAAGGGCTCGTTTACGTGGTGCAGGGCCGCGGCGCCTACGTCACCTGGCACGGCTGAGTCCGCAGAAAGTCCGCAGCAGTCCGCAGAAAGTCCGCGCGACAGCAACCAACACTGTCCAACGGTGACCAACGTTGACTAGAGTCTTAGCAGGTCAGCAAGCGTTTCCGGGATACCTCCGCAGGCCGGCCACCTGCCCGCACGAGTACGAGCCGTACTACGACATCTAACCGGGCAGACCGGTCAGCGGGTGCCCGAGAGGCTCTTGCGTGCGTACAGCCGGTCGCCGCGGGCGTCCTTCATCACCAGGGCGAAGTGCTCCCGGAAGTAGGCCCGCAGCGAAGGAGTCCAGGCGACCCGGCGGGACGCATGGATGGTCAGCCACACGTACTGGGCATGGGTGAACCCGTTCCCCCAGATGGCTGCGACGGCGGGCACGTTACCGGCGCCGGTCCCTGGCTTGAGCCCGCCGGACAGGGCCAGGTCGGTGCCGAGCCCGTCGATCATCTGCGAGCACCCGGGAACGTCGGAGGTGAACCGGTTGGCGGCGATCAGGTAAGCGGCCTGGTCGGTGAGGACACAGTCACCGGGCGGGACGATCCGCTGTATCTGGGCCGAGGTCGCGGTGCTCAAGCTGGCGTAGCGGCCGAGGCGCATTTCGGTGCGGACGTGCAGCGCGGCGAAGCCGATGAGGACGGCAGCCGCGGCGCCGGGTACGGCCCATCGGGTCAAGGAGGTCAGGTCGGGCCGGGCGGTTTCGAGCGCCGTGGTGAGGCGGGCGGCGGGCAGGGCGATGGCCATGGCCAGGAACGGGGCCAAGAATGCGGGAAAGTGGTAGTGGAACTGGTCGGGCCATACGAACATGACCACGATCGCGGCGGTGGCGGCCAGGGCGAAGGCATCCAGGGCCGGCGGGGACTGACGGGTCAGCCACCACGCGGCGATGGTGAAGGTGACGATGGCCCCCGCGATCGCCAGCGCGATCAGGGCGACCGCCGCGTGGGAGGACACGTGCAGGTCGGGGATCCCGGTCATGTTGGTCAGCCGCACCCAGATCGCGACGCGCTGGGGGTGGGCGCGGGGGCCGATCTGGGCTGTGATCAGGCTGCGGTAGAACCCGCTCGGGGAGGCCGCAGCGAACGGCACCACCGGGATCAAGAACCCGGCCGCGACCCCGCCGGCGTAGATCCCGGCCCGCCTCACCCGCCCCCGCATCCCCCCCGGCCAGCCCGCGGCGATCAGCACCGCCAGCGCCGGCACGATTGCCCAGGCCTCGATCGCGCCCGCGAACCCGAACGCCACCCCGCCCCAGGCCAGCCGTCTGCGGCTGGCGGCCAGCCAGTCGCCGTCGAACACCGCCACCGCCCCGATCAGGCAGAACAGCACCAGCCACGGCTCAACCAGCACTGTGTGCGACGCATCCACGCTCGCCGGGTAGGCCACGGGGATACCGCAGGTGACCAGGGTCGCCAGGACACCGCGGTGGCGTACCAGCAGGCCGCCCAGGGCTATAGCGCCCGTGCTGGCCAGGGTGGTCAGGATCCGCCCGGCGGCCATCCCCCCCGCCGTGCCGGTCAGCTTCGCCAGCAGCGCGGCCGGGGCCATTAGCAAGGTGATCCCAGGCGGCTGGACAACGACGAAGTCCCGGTAGGGCAGGCTCCCGTCGAGCAGGCGCAGCGCGCTGCCGAAGTAGGGTCCATCGTCGTATTGTGTGACCCCCAGCAAGAAGCCAGGCCGACTGAGCTCATAGACCCGCAGACCCAGCGCCACGGCGACCGCCCCGGCGATGACCGCCCCGGTCGCGCTCAGCCGCACCCGCCGGCCCAGCCTGGCCCCCCGCTCAGGCGCCGCGCCGGAGGTCGGCGTCGCGATCCTCTCGCTCACAACCGGATCACTCCCGCAAGCCTCGATGGGGAATTGGACGTGGCTGAAGTCCAGGCCTCTGGCGACGTGTACCCGCACGTGAACAGGCGCTGCCTGGCCGACACAACAAGCTACCTCGGCGATCCTGGCGTGCCTGCCGCCGGATGTGGGTGACATGGAGAATTGCGCACAGGCCGGCTTCCGCGCACATCACCGACCAGCACCGCTGCACTTCCGGCAGGATCGCGGTCAGTTGTGGTACCGCAGCCAGCAGCACAGCGGCCAGGACCGCCAGGTCCCGCCCGGGTGCGCGGCCGTTGCGGCGGTCACATCGCACGCGGCCTCCAGCGCCAGGGCCGCTTGCACGGCCCTACGCCGCTCCAAGACCACGCGCCCATCAGCGAGAGCCAGGCGGGTGGGTTAGCCATGCGATACCCGCCTGACCTGGCCTTTCGCACCCGCCTGTGCGAGTAACAAGGCTTAACGCATGTGTCGTATCAGTCAATAGCCGACGGGGCGACGGATGGAGCCCCGCCTGGCGCAGACCAGGGGACCCGCACCGCGCCCGGAAGGGAATGACATTCCCCCGCTGCCGGTTGTCATGCAAGATGGTTTTCCGCCGCTGCCGTGCCGGTGCTCCCAGGTGCCACGGCGGCGTGTGATAGGACCGCTCACGCTTCCGAAGGGACGTTTTGCCTGTCATGCCCGACGATCCCGCCGCCACAAGCCGCCTCCGGCCAGCACCGTTGCGGCTGATGGCCGTGCACGCGCACCCGGACGACGAGTCGAGCAAGGGCGCGGCCACGATGGCGCGTTACGTCCGCTCAGGGGTGGACGTCATGGTCTGCACCCTTACCGGCGGTGAGCGGGGCGACATACTCAACAAGGCCATGGACCGGCCCGAGATCCGGGCCAACCTCAGCCGCGTCCGGCGGGAGGAGATGGCCCGGGCCCGGGAGATCCTGGGCGTCAAGCAGCAGTTCCTCGGCTTTGTCGACTCCGGCCTGCCCGAGGGCGATCCGCCCCCGCCGCTGCCGGAGGGCTGTTTCGCGCTGCAGAAGCTGGAGGACGCCGCCGAGCCGCTGGTCCGGGCGGTGCGGGAGTTCCGGCCGCACGTGATGCTGACCTACGACGAGAACGGCGGCTACCCGCATCCCGATCATGTGATGACGCACCAGGTTTCGGTGGAGGCGTTCGACGCCGCCGCCGACCCCGACCGCTACCCCGGCTCGGGCGAGCCCTGGCAGCCGCTCAAGATGTACTACTTCGCCAGCTTCCACCGGGCACGGTTCACCGCGCTGCACGAGGAGATGCAGCGCCGCGGGCTGGAGTCGCCGTACGCGGAGTGGTTCGCGCGCTGGGACGACGAGGACCGCGCCGCCAGGCCGGAGCTGGAGATCACCACCCGCGTCCCGTGCGCCGACTTCTTCGCCGTCCGCGACCAGGCGCTCATCGCCCACGCCACCCAGATCGACCCGGAGAGCTCCTGGTTCGCTTGCCCGCTCGAAGTCCAGCAGGCGGCCTGGCCGACCGAGGACTATCACCTCGCCAGGTCGGTGGTGGATACTGAACTGCCGGAGGACGACCTGTTCGCCGGCGTCCGGGAGAAGGTGAGCCCGTGACCGACATCGCCGCCGCCTCGGCCAGCGCCGTGGTGCCCGGCGTCCTCGGGTTCCTGATCGTGGCCGGGATGGGCGTGGCGCTGTTCTTCCTGCTGCGCTCGATGAACAAGCAGCTCCGCAAGGTGGCCCCCGGCCCGAAGTGGCGCGAGAACGGCCAGGGCCAGGAGCCAGGCGCCGCGGCCACCCAGGACAGCAAGCCAAACGGAACCTCCGGGGCGTAGCGAGCTACGCGCGCCCGGCTCGTACGGATGGAGGTCCGTAGGCATACCCTGCCTGCCTGGCAAGCCCAGGAATCGCAGCCGAATGCGTGGAGGAACGGATGAGCCAGGACAGCGCCGTGCTCCAGGTGCCCGCGGCCGGGGTGCCCGCTGACGCGTTCCTGCTGGACGTGCGGGAAGCCGATGAGTGGGAAGCCGGGCATGTGCCCGGTGCCCTGCACATCCCGCTGGGCGAGCTGGGTGCCCGTTATCTGGAGATCGACCGTGGCAGCGAGGTCTACGTGATCTGCCGGTCGGGGAACCGCTCGGACCACGCCGCACGGGCCCTCTCCGGGGCGGGCTGGCAGGCGCTCAACGTGTCGGACGGCATGATTGGCTGGCAGGCCGCGGGCCGGCCCATGACGAGCGAGTCCGGCCAGCCGTTCGTGGCCTGACCGGCCCGCCCGCCGGGCCGTGCGCTCGGACCCTCAGCTGGCGCCGGGCAGGCTGTCCCGGGCGGCGGGGCCCCGGCGAGCGGACGTAATCTCGCTTACACAGACCTGTCCGATGACGCAGCGATCATGAGGTGATCATGGAGTACGTCAACCTTGGCGCGACGGGCATGCGCGTGTCGCGCGTGTGCCTCGGGATGATGAGCTTCGGGAACAACAGTGAGCGGCCGTGGGTGCTGGACGAAGACGCCGCCGAGCCGATCGTCCGCGTCGCGGCCGAAGGCGGCGTGATCTTCTTCGACACCGCGGACGTCTACTCCGGCGGGGCCAGCGAGGTGGCCACCGGGCGGCTGCTCGGCAAGTTCTTCCAGCGCGACGAGGTGGTCGTGGCCACCAAGGTGTTCATGCCGGTGGGGGAGGGGGAGAACGCCGGAGGCCTGTCCCGCAAGCACATCCTTTCCGCGATCGACGCGTCGCTGCGGCGGCTCGGCATGGACTACGTCGACCTCTACCAGATCCACCGGTGGGACCGGCGGACGCCCATCGAGGAGACGATGGAGGCGCTGCACGACGTGGTCAGGTCCGGCAAGGCGCGCTACATCGGCGCGAGCAGCATGTTCGCCTGGCAGTTCGCCAAGGCGCAGCATGCAGCGGACCGGCATGGCTGGACCCGGTTCGTCTCCATGCAGAACTACTACAACCTGCTCTACCGGGAAGAGGAGCGGGAGATGATCCCGCAATGCCTCGACCAGGGGGTCGCAGTGATCCCATGGAGCCCGCTGGCCCGCGGAATCCTGGCCGGCACCCGTACCCGGGAGGGCGAGCGGCGCACCACGCGGGCGAACACCGACCCCTTCGGCGACAGCCTCTACCAGCACCCGGCCGACTTCGACGTGGTGGACGCGGCGGCCGAGGTGGCCGCCGCGCGCGGCGTCCCGCCAGCGCAGGTCGCGCTGGCCTGGCTGCTGCACCGGCCCGGCGTGACCGCCCCCATCGTGGGCGCCACCAAGGCCGGTCACATGGAGGACGCCCTCGCCGCCGTGAAGCTCGACCTCACCGACGATGAGATGCGCCGCCTGGAGGAGCGCTACGTCCCGCACGCCGTCCTCGGCCACCAGTAGCCACGCCGCTTCTCCACAGGTAGCGGCGCCCGGCCTCCGGGCAACGGCACCGGGCTTCCGGCAGCGGCCTCCGGGAAACGTGATCATGACTTAGGTGTCGTTAGAACGATAGTCATGTCATGATCACGAAACCTCCCGGCAGGCGGCCGCCCAGTGGAACACGATATTTCGCGCAAACGGACCCGGGTACTCGGGCCAGGCGCGAGAGAGCGGCGCGCGCGACGGCTGCGGCCAGTTCTCTGGCCGGGTTTTGGGCAATCCGGCGCAGGCGCGCCGCGGCCGGGCGCTGCCGGGATCCGCGGCGGGCCGCCTTAGCGAGGCGGGTATTGCAGGCCGACCAGCTCGGCGAGCTCGGCGAGCGTGATCTCGAACATGGGAGCCGCGTCGTCCAGGGCGAAGTGCATGTGCCCGAAGACCTCCAGGCTGACCATGCCGTAGAGCCGGACCCAGCAGCGCAGGAACGTGAGGCCCGCGCCGAGCGGCAGGTCGACCCCGAGCAGTCCCCGGTAGTGCGCCAGCTGCTCGCGCAGGCCGGGGTCGATCTGGTCGTCAGCGGGGACCGGGAACGGGTGCTTGCGCCATAGCTCCAGGAACAGCGCGAAGAACTCGCCGCTGAACTTCGCCGCGCAGTCGTCGATCACGTCGTCGTGCACGGCCTCCAGGCCAGGCAGCGGGGTGCCGAACAGCAGGCCGAACTCCTCTTTGTGGCCGAGCGACCAGGAGCGGAACTCGCTGCAGGCGGCGACCAGCTTGGCCACCATGTCGCCGCCGCTGGCCTGGCCGGCGGCCTCGACCGCGGCGTGGATGCCGCCGGCGATCTCGGTGAAGATGTCGGCGACGACGTGCTTGATCAGGTCCTCGCGGTTGTCGAAGTACCGGTACAGGGCGGGTGCGGTCATGCCCATCTCACGGGCGATCGCCCGCAGCGAGCATGCATCCGGCCCTTCGGCCACCAGGATGCGGCGGGCCGTCTGCTTGATCTCGTCAGCGGTCGCGGCCCGCACCCGGTCCCGGCGGCTCGGTGCCTCTACCACCACGCCGACCTCCGTTCCTTAACACGCTTGACAATCGTGAACAGCGTATGCCAAGTTAACACTGTTCGCAGTTTACATCGTTCACCAATGTAAACGCTAGGTAACAGTCTAACGGCGGAGGGGCCGAATGTTCGAGGCATGGGGGCGTTTCGTATACCGCCGTCGGCGGCTGGTCCTGCTGGTGGCGGCGGTGGCCGTGGTCGGCGCGGCGCTGTGGGGAACGGGTGTGTTCGGCGCGCTGCAATCCGGCGGGGGCTTCACCGCGCCGGGCAGTGAGAGCGAGCGGGCGGGTACCCTGGCGACCCGCGCGTTCGGGCGGGACACCGCCGATGTGGTGGTGCTCTACCGCAGCCCGGCCCTGACCGTGCGGGACCCCGCTTACCGGGCCGCAGTCACCCGGAGCCTGGCCGCGCTGCCCACGGACAAGGTCCTCTCCTACCAGACGTACTGGTCCGCCGGGTCGCCGCTGTTCGCCGGGCGCGGCGGGCACGAGACCTACGCGGTCCTGCGGCTGGCTGGCGCAGACGATGCCGCGCAGATGAAGACCTACCAGGCCATCAGCGGCAAGCTCGGCGCCCCGGGCCTGACCGAGCGGGTGGGCGGGCAGATCCCGACCGAGCTGGCCATCAACGAGGAGGTCAAGGCGGACATCGGCCGGGCCGAGGGGATCTCCATGCCGGCGCTGCTGATCCTGCTGCTGGTGATCTTCGGCAGCCTGGCCGCCGCCAGCATGCCGCTCGCCATCGGGGCGATCGGCATCCTCGGCTCGTTCGCCGCACTGCGGCTGCTGACGTTGGTCACCGACGTGTCGATCTACTCGATCAACATCACCACCATCCTCGGCCTGGGCCTGGCCATCGACTACGGCCTGTTCATGGTCGCCCGGTTCCGGGAGGAGCTGCGCAGCCGCCCCTCGGTGGAGGATGCGCTGGCCCGGACGGTGGCCACCGCGGGCCGGACCGTGGCCGTGTCCGGCGTGACCGTCGCGGTCGCCCTGGCCGGCCTGATGTTGTTCCCCGAGATGTTCCTGCGCTCCATGGGCTACGGCGGCGTGGCGACCGTCGTGGTGGACATGCTGGCGGCGCTGACCGTCATGCCCGCGCTGCTCGCGGTGCTCGGCCACCGGGTCAATGCGCTGCGCAACCGCCGCCAGCGACCCGCTCCCGCACCGGCCGCGGACGAGGCCAGCAGGGCCTGGTATCGCATCGCCCGCAGCGTCATGCGCCGGCCGGTTGCCTACGTGGCGGTTACCGTCGTGCTGCTGCTCGCGCTCGGCTCCCCGTTCCGCTCCATCACCTGGGGCGGCACGGACGCCCGCGCCCTGCCCGCGAACGCGGCGCCGCGGGTTGTCTCGGAGGCCCTCGCCCGCGACTTCCCGGCCAACGCCACCACTCCCATCGAAGCCGTGGTCAAGTTCGCGGGGCCCGCCGAAGCTCCGGCGCGGCAGGCCGCGCTGGCCGGCTACCTGACCCGCCTGCGGCACGTTCCCAGGGTCGTCTCTGGGCAGGTGACTGGCGTTGCGGGCGACGTGGCGCGGGTGGATCTGCGTTACGCCGCCAATCCCGAGTCTGCGGCGGCCCGGGCACTCGTGGAACGGGTGCGCGCGGTGCCGCCGCCGGCCGGGGCGCAGGTCTTCGTCGGCGGCGTGACCGCGCAGCTCGTGGACGAGCTGGCCAGCCTGGGCCACACCCTGCCGTGGATGGCGCTGGTGGTGGTGCTCGCCACGTTCCTGCTGCTGTTCCTGGCGTTCGGGTCGGTGGTCCTGCCGCTCAAGGCCATCGTGATGAACGCCCTGTCGCTGACCGCGACGTTCGGCGCGATCGTGTGGATCTTCCAGGAGGGCCACCTGTCCGGGCTGCTCAACTTCACGCCGACCGGCACCATCGACCCGACCATGCCGATTCTGATGCTGGCGATCATCTTCGGGCTGTCCATGGACTACGAGGTGTTCCTGCTGTCGCGGGTCCGTGAGCGTTACGACGTCACTGGCGACAACACCGCGGCGGTCGCGAGCGGCCTGCAGCGCACCGGCGGCATCATCACCAGCCTGGCGCTGCTGCTGGTGATCGTGGTCGGCGCGTTCTCGGCGTCCGGCATCACGTTCATCAAGCTGCTGGGCGTCGGCATGATCATCGCCCTGGTTGTGGACGCCACGATCATCCGGGTGCTGCTGGTGCCGGCGACCATGCGGCTGCTCGGGCGGGCGAACTGGTGGGCGCCGCGCCCGCTGCGCCAGCTGTACTCGCGCTACGGCATCCGGGAAGACGGCGGGCTGCCTCCCGCGCCGGAGCCTGCCGGCGTGCCGGAGCGGGTGGGGTGACCCGCGCAGGCCGGGCTGCCTGGCCGCCGGCGTGCGGGGGCTGGTTCCGGGCTACCTATAGCGGAGGCCATCCCGGAACCGGCGGAACAGCCCGCCTTCCCGGGGCAGGGGCTCGGCCGGTGGCGGCGTGGTCGTGCGCTGACGGGCGATGGGCTGGTCGTAGTCGGTCCGTGCGATGGCGTCGACCACCTGCTGCTCGCTGAAGTCCTCCGAGCCCTCGATTTCGGGGACGTAGCCGACGAGGTCTCCGTCCTGCATGACCTGGGCCTCGAGCCCGGCCGTGCCGTCGGTGTCCCATTCCGCTATGCGCCCGTCAGACAGGGTCACCCGCACCCCGAACTGAAAGGTGCCGACCTCGGCGAAGTGTGCGTTGATGCCGCGGTCGCGAAGCGCGTCGGCGACTCGGCGGGCCCGGTTCTCCTCCATTGCCCCAAAATATGTGCCGCTGGCGAGTGCCGGGCACGATCGCCGGAGCCAGGGAGCCGCTGATGGATGCCCGGTCCCTGCTGCGTCCTAGCCGCCTGCCGGGTGTGCGCGGATGAACGCAGCGATCGCTTCCCCGAGCCGCACGCCGTCGTCCTCCTGCAGGAAGTGCCCGGCCCCCGCGATCACCGGGTGCTCCAGGCCGGCGGCCCCGGGGATGGTGCGCTTCAGGATGTCGGCCATACCGCCGGTGATCGGGTCACGGTCGCTGAAGGCGACAAGGAACGGCCGGTCCCACGCCGCCAGCCGCTGCCAGGCCGCGCGGTTGGCCGGCGCCGCCGGGTCGTCCGGTGAGGTGGGCACCAGGCCGGGCATGGCCCGCGGCCCCGCGAGGAAGCTCTCGTCGGGGAACGGCGCGTCGTAGGCGGCGAGCACGTGGTCGGGCAGCTTCGTTTGGCAGCCGGACTGGACCAGCCGCGACACGCTCAGCGTCGGTGCGGTGCGCACGACCTCGCGGAACCTCAGCCAGACGTCGGGCATGGGATGGTCCCCCGTGGGCAGGCCGGTGTTCGCCGCCACCACACGGGTGAACCGGTCCGGATGCTCGGCGACCAGCCGCAGCCCGATCATGCCGCCCCAGTCCTGCCCTACCAGGGTCAGCCCGCGCAGGTCCAGCCGGTCGAAGGCGAACGCGCGGACCCACTCCACGTGCCGTGCATAGCTGTGGTCGGCGATCGCCGCCGGCTTGTCCGACCGGCCGAACCCGATCAGATCGGGGGCAATCGCCCGGAAACCGGCCTCGGCCAGCACCGGCATCACGGTGCGGTACAGGAACGACCAGCTGGGCTCCCCGTGCAGCAGCAGCACCGGCTCGCCGTCGGCGGGCCCGGTCTCCACATAGGCCATCCACAGGTCGCCGACGTTCACATAACGGGGGTCATAGCCGATGCCCGGCAGGCCCGCGAAGCGATGGTCGGGGGTACGGAGGACGCGCACCCGGTCATGATGTCACGGCGTGGTCAGCGGCTACGGTGGACGCCATGGCGGACAGACGCCCGGCCGCGCGGGGCGCGCGTTGAGCGCGGGGGAGGAAACGCCGTCGGCCGATCCCGGTTCGGGGACCGACCGCCTGGTGGCGCGGGCTCTATCGGCGGGCGACCCGACGGGGTGGTTCGAGCCGCTGTACGCGGCGGCGGAAGAGGGCACCGCGGTCGTGCCATGGGACCGCGGTGCGCCGCACTGGCTGCTCACCGCGTGGGCGGAGGAGAAGGTGCTGAACGGCGGTGCGCGGCGGGCGCTCGTCGTCGGCTGCGGGCTCGGCGCGGACGCGGAGTACATCGCCGGCCGGGGGTTCGCCGTGGTCGCCTTCGACATCTCCGCCAGCGCGATCCGGGCGGCACGGCGGCGTTTCCCAGGCTCCGCCGTGGACTACCGGGTGGCGGATCTGCTGGAGCCGCCCGCCGAGTGGCGGGAGGCGTTCGACCTGGTGGTGGAGAGCCAGACCGTCCAGTCGCTGCCCGACCCGCCGCGCCGGGACGCGATCGCCCGCATCGGGCACATGGTGGCGCCGGGCGGGACGCTGGTCGTCATCGCGCTGGCCCGGGCGGACGGCGAGGAGCCCGGCCCGTGGCCGCCGTGGCCGATCACCCGCGCTGAGGTCGGGGCCTTCGCGGAGACCGGCCTGGAGCCGGTCCGGATCGACAACGTAGCCGACGCCGGGCATCAGCCCCCGGGCCGCCGTTGGGTGGCCGAGTTCCGCCGCCCGGCGGCTGAGCGTCGTTCCGGCCCCCGCGGCTGAGTAGCGTTCCAGGCCCGGCGGCTGAGCGTCGTTCCGGCCCCGGCGGCTGAGCGGCGGCCCAGCCCCGGCTGGGCCGCGCTCCTGCCCCGGCTGAGCCGCATTCCAGCCCTCCGGTGGCTGAGCCGCCCGGTACCCCGGACCGGCGAGCGGATCACCCGCCGTCAGGGCCTCCTGGCGCGGGGCCCTCGTTCATGACCGCGCCGGCCGTCAGGCCGTGCCGCAGCGGGGGCACAGGCCGAACAGTTCCACGGTGTGGTCGACCGCGGTGAACCCGGCCTCGGCCGCCACCATGGCGGCCCACTGTTCCACGGCCCGCCCCTCGACCTCCACGCTGGCGCCGCAGACCCGGCAGATCAGGTGATGGTGGTGGGACTCGCTGCGGCACTGCCGGTAGAGGGTCTCCCCGCTGGCCTCGCGGATGGTGTCCACCCGGCCGTCCTCGCTGAGCACCTGCAGGTGCCGGTAAACGGTGGTGAGGCCGATCCGCTCGCCCCGGCGGCGCAGTTCGGCGTGGATCTGCTGGGCGCTCCAGAAGCCCGGCAGGCTGCCAAGGACCGAGGCCAGCGCCTCGGCCTGCCGGGTGCCGCGCACCCGCGTGCCCCGGCCCCAGTCGGGCTTGGCCGGCGTGCTCACAACCGCACCGTAGCAGTCCCCCGGGTCTGCATCCCGGCGTCGCGTTGGCCCTGCCGCCGCGACGCGAGCCGCCGGCCTCGGCCCGCCTGCCCGGCCCACGCGGTCCAGGCGCGAGCGGCGAGGTATCCCGCGAAGGCGAGGCTCGTGACGTAGAAGCTGACCGGGTAGGGCGTGTAGTACGACAGCGCCAGCGAGATCCAGGTAATGAGCACGGCCAGGCAGCCGGACAGGGCCAGGGCCGTGGCCGGGCGGCGGGCGATCCGCTCGGCGATGGCACCCGGCGCCACCAGCAGGGCGAAGATCAGCAACACCCCGGAGACTTGCACGGCCTCGCTGACGGCCAGCGCCATGAGCAGCATGAAGCCGATGCCGATGGCTCCCACCGGGATGCCGCGGGCCTGGGCGACCTCTTCGTCCAGCGAGGCGAAGAGCAGCGGCCGGAAGATGGCCGTGAGCACCGCGAGAACGATCACGCTTGTGCCGATCGTGATCAGGACCGCGCCGGTGGTGATCCCGAAGATCTGCCCGAAGAGGATCGAGTAGGCGTTCTGTGCGTTGCCCGTATACAGGCTGATGAACAGGTAGCCCAGGCCCAGCGACGCGGCCATGACCAGGCCGATCACCACATCCCGCCCGCGCAGCCGCTTGCCGAGCATGCCCATCGCCCCGCTGGCGGCCAGGCTGAGCACGGCCACGCCGAGTACGGGGCTGAACCCCAGCAGCACCGCGCCGGCGGCGCCGGCGAAGCCGATGTGGGAGATCGCGTGCGCCGCGAAGCTTGACTGGCGCAGCACCACGAAGTAGCCGATCAGGCCCGCCACGATCGCCGAGGCGGTTCCCGCGGCGAATGCGTTGCGCATGAAGGCGAAGCTGAGCATGTCCTGGACGTCGGCGACGATATTCCAGCCGGGTCCGGGGGTGAAGGCGGGGACTTGGGCGGCGACCGTGGTGATCATGACTGGGCCCCGGCCGGAGTGGAGGGTGAGTGGGGATGGGTCGTCTCCGCTTCCAGCCCGACCACGAACACGCGCCCGCGGGAGTCGGTGAGCACTTCGACCTCGGCCTGGTAGAGGCGGGAGAGGTTCTCGCTGGTGATCACCTCATACGGCGTGCCGATGCTGACGCTGCCCCCGGCGATGTACATGACTCGATCGGTGACCGGCAGCACCGGGTTGATGTCGTGGGTAACCAGCACCACGGCGAACCCCTGCTCGGCGCGCAGGTCGGCGACAAGCTGGCTCACCTCCTGCTGGCTGCGCAGGTCGAGACTGGCCAGCGGCTCGTCAAGCAGCAACAGCCGGGGATGGGTGACCAGCGCCTGGGCGAGCTGCAGCCGCTGCTGCTCGCCGCCGGACAGCCGGCCCACGGCCCGGCGCGCGTAGCCGCCGGCGCCGACCGCGGCCAGCGCCTCGGCTACCGCCTCCCGGCGCTGCCTCCCCGCGCGCGGGGAGAGCCGCACTCCCCAGTGGTGCCCGTCCACGCCCAGTCCCACGATGTCCTCGGCGCTGATGGACAGATCCGGGTCGAGCGCGCGTCGCTGCGGCACGTACCCGATGCCGGGATTGCCCCGCTCCGGCGGCCCGCCGAACACCCGCAGGGTACCGGCGGCGGGCGCCAGCAGGCCCAGCACCATGCGCAGCAGCGTGGACTTGCCCGCCCCGTTGGGGCCCAGCACGGTGAGGAACTCCCCGGCCCCGATGCTGAAGTCCGCGCCCGACCAGATGATCTTCCCGCCGTACCCGGAGGCCAGCCCGGAAGCCTCGATCACCGCGCTCGACTCCGGCCCGGCTGGGGGCCCGGCGGGCGGGACGGGCTGCGTGGTGCTCATCCTGGCGCTCCCCCTTCCAGGGCGCGGCGGAGCGCTGTCAGCTCGCCGGAGAACCACTTCTGGAAGGTCGCCCCCTGGGGCTGGACCGTCTCGGTGACGCCGACCACCGCGATGTGGTTGCGCACGGCGAGCTCCCGGATGCTGGTGGTCAGCGCGGTGGCCGTCTGCTTGTTGTAGACCAGCACGTCGGCCTGCCGTGCGGAAAGCTGCCGCGTCATCTCCGCCACGCTGGCCGCCGGCGGGTCGTTGCCCTCCGACACGGCGTCCATGAACGCTGGCGGGGTGATCAGCTTCAGCCCCAGGTAGCGCGCGAGGTAGACGACGATGCTTTCGGTCGAGGCCACCGGCTTGCCGGCGTCGGTGCTCCGGATCTGCGCGAGCTGGGCCCGGATTCCGGCGAACGCCGCGTCGGTGGCCTTGCGCCGGGCGGTGAAGTAGGCCTTGCCGCGGGGGTCAAGCGCCTTCAGGTCCGCCTCGATGTGATTCTCCGCGGCGGTGACGTAGTCCGGGTTGTACCACAGATGGGGGTTGTCCCCCGGCTGCTTGCCCAGGTAGGAGCCGACGTTGAAAACCCGGCGGGCCGGGTTGGGGCTGGCGTCGAGCAGCTTGCTCATCCAGTCGTCGTAACCTGCGCCGTTCTGGATCACGTAGTCGGCCTCGGCCACGTCGCGGGCGGCCGAGGCGGAGCTCTCATAGTCGTGGGGATCGGTGCTGGGATTGGTGACGATGCTGATCACGCGCACACGCGCTCCGCCCAACTGGCTGACCAGGCTCCCCCAGAAGTTCTCGGCGGCGATGACGTCGACCACTCGGGATTGTGCCGGCGTGTCGGGCCCGCTGGTGGCGCCACAGGCCGTCGCCAGCACTGTCAGCGCCACCGGGGCCGCAGCCGCGCCCAGCCAGCGCGGCGCCGGCAGCCGCCGTGTACCCGGACAGCGCCGGGCGATCGGGCGGTGCCATGCGGCCGGCCGCCATCCGGCCGGTCGGTGCCCTCCGGCCGGGCGCCATCTGTCCGGCCGCCATCCGGCCGGTCGGTGTCCTGCGATCGGGCGCCATCTGTCCGGCCGCCATCCGGCTGATCGGTGCCCTGCGATCGGTCGGTGCCCTGCGATCGGGCTGCCCGTTCCGGCGCGTCCTTCCTCGCAGCGGCGTCCCGGACGGCCGGCGACATGCCGCAGCCGGCGTATGGCGTCCCTTATGGTGATCGACCCGGCTCCGTCCCTTGTGATGAAAACGATAGTGGGAATCGTATTCATTAAGAGCCCGCTCGGGCAACTCATTCCCGGCAGAACGTCAGGCCCGGCAGGGGCCGGCGTGGCTGAACGCCGCTGCTCCAGGCAGGCTGGGTGGTAACCGACGGCCGCAGGAAGGCTCCGATGAACCGGCTCAGCGACGCCACCAGCCCATATCTGCTTCAGCATGCCGGGAACCCGGTGGACTGGTGGCCCTGGAGCGACGAAGCGTTCGCGCAGGCGCGGGCACGGGACGTGCCGGTGCTGCTCTCGGTGGGCTATGCGGCCTGCCACTGGTGCCACGTGATGGCGCATGAGTCCTTCGAGGATCCCGAAACCGCCGCACTGCTGAACGAGAACCTTGTAGCGATCAAGGTGGATCGCGAGGAGCGTCCCGACGTGGACGCGGTCTACATGGCAGCCACCCAGGCGATGACCGGCCAGGGTGGCTGGCCGATGACCGTGTTCATGACACCGGACGGCGAGCCGTTCTACTGCGGGACCTATTTCCCGCGCGAGACCTTCCAGCGCCTGGTGCTAGGGGTGGCGAAGGCCTGGCGCGACGATCGTGACGGCGTCAGTGGGCAGGCTGGCCGGATCGCCGCGACCCTGGCGGAACAGGGGGCGCCGCTGCATGGGCAGGCGCCCGTGGCGGACCTGGCGGCGTTGTGCGACCAGGCAGTGACCACGCTGGCGGCGGACTACGACGACCAGCGCGGCGGGTTCGGCGGGGCGCCGAAGTTTCCGCCGTCGATGGTGCTGGAGTTCCTGCTCCGCAACTCCGAGCGGCCCGGCGCCGGGCAGGGCAGCGGGGGCGCCGGGCAAGGCAGCGACCCGGCGGGCGGCGGGCAGGCAGGCAGCGAGGATGCCGGGCCAGGCAGTGACCATGCGGCCGGTGGGCAGCCGGGCGGCGGGCAGGCGGGCGGCGGGCCCGCTGGAGGCACGGCGCTCGCGATGGTGGCGGGCACCGCGCACGCCATGGCCCGGGGTGGCATGTACGACCAGCTCGGCGGCGGGTTCGCCAGGTACTCGGTGGACGCAGGCTGGGTGGTGCCGCACTTCGAGAAGATGCTCTATGACAACGCCCTGCTCGCCAGGGTCTACGTGCATCTGTGGCGGCGCACCGGCGATCCGCTCGCCCGGCGGGTCGCGCAGGAGACCTGTACCTGGATGATCCGCGAACTGCGCACGCCAGAAGGTGGCTTCGCGTCCGCACTCGACGCCGACAGCGAGGGGCAGGAAGGGCTCTTCTACACCTGGACCCCGGCCGAGCTCGCGGCGGAACTCGGCGAGGCGGACGGCCGCCATGCGGCGGAGATATTTGGCGTAACGCAGGCTGGCACCTTCGAGCACGGCCGTTCGGTGCTGCAGTTGCGGGCCGACCCGGCCGAGCCGGACCGGTTCGCGGCCGTGCGGGACGCGCTGCTCGCGGCGCGCGAACGGCGGGTCCGCCCCGGCCGCGACGACAAGGTGGTCGCGGCATGGAACGGGCTGGCGATCGCCGCCCTCGCCGAATGCGGTCTGCTGCTCGCCGACCCCCGCCTCACGGCAGCCGCGACCGGCGCCGCCGACCTCCTCACCCGGCTGCACCTGCGCGGCGATCGGCTGGCCCGGACCTCCCGGGCCGGAGTGGCCGGCCCGAGCGCGGGCGTCCTGGAGGACTATGCCTGTGTGGCGGAGGGCCTGCTCGCCCTGTCCGGGGTGACCGGGCAGGCGGGCTGGGTGAGGATCGCCGGGCAGCTCCTGGACACCGCCCTGTCCCGGTTCTCCGACGGTGGCGGCGCGTTCTATGACACCGCCGACGACGGCGAGGCGCTGATCTACCGGCCCGCCGATCCGATAGACGGCCCCACCCCATCCGGCACGTTCGCTACGGCGGGCGCGCTGCTGAGCTATGGGGCGCTCACCGGGTCGGCCAGGCACCGGGAAGCGGCCCTCGCCGCGCTCGGCGCGCTTGGCCCCATCGCTGCGCGGTATCCGCGCGCCGCGGGCGCGGGCCTGGCCGTGGCCGAGGCCGTGGTGGCAGGGCCAGCCGAGATCGCGGTGGTGGGCCCGGCCGGTGACCCGCGCACAGCCGCCCTTCATAGCACGGCGATGCTGGCCGCGCCGCCAGGCGCGGTCATCGCGCTCGGCGACGGCGCGGCCGTAAGCGCGGCGCCGGGCGACGGCGGCCCGGGTGGTGTCGGCGGGCGGCGGCCCGGTGACCGTGCGGCGGCGGGCGTGGAGTCGGGGCCGGATGACGGCCCGGGTGGTGCCGGCGGCCGGCGGCCCGGTGAGCGTGAGGCGGTGGGCGTGGAGTCGGCGCCGGATGACGGCCCAGGCGATGCTGGCGATGAGCGGTCCGCGGACGGTGAGCGGTCCGCTGGCGGCGAGCGGTCCGCTGATGGTGCGGCCGGCGCGGGTGACGTGGCGGGTGCGACGCGGGCCGAACCTGCGGAGGTCGTACCGCTGCTGGCGGGGCGGGGCCTGGTGGCTGGCGCGCCGGCCGCCTATGTTTGCCGGAACTTCACCTGCCGTATGCCGGTCACTGATCCCATGGAACTCCGGGCGGCCCTCGCCTACCCGGCCCCGGCGCCAGCCGGGTAGGTACCCGGGCAGGTGGGTATAGAGCCCGGCATTGGCAGCTGGCCGCGAAAGGGGTGATGCGCGGCATGCGTGGGCCGGGCATGCAGAGGTGCGCAGATCCCACGCGCGCAGGCGCGGTCGGCGCGGCTCCCGGCACGCGGACCCTGGTACCCAGTTCCCAGATACCGGAATCCCGGATGAGGGGGGCCGGGGTATGTTAGTCCGGGGTGTGCAGGTCCTCGGTCAACGGGTCCTCGGTATGCGAATTCTGGGTATGCGAATTCTGGGTATGCGAATTCTGGGTATGCGGGTGCTGGGAGTGCTGGTCCCGGGCCGGCGGGTGCCGGCCCGTGGGCCGTGCCGCCCGTACGTGCCGCTCCTGGGTGCGGCCGCCGCGCTGCTGGTCGTCGCGGCGGCCTCGCCGTCAGCGGGCCAGGCATCCCAGGCCCGGGTGACGGCCGCGACCGCGGCGAAGTCGGTGCCGGCGCAGCCGGCCCCGCCTGTCACCTTCGGCCCGGGAGGGGGAGCAGCCGGCCAGTCGGGCGCGCCGTCGGTGGCGCCGCAGCCGCGGAAGCTGCTGTCAGCAGACGTGCTGGTTGTCTCCCATGACCCGCTGCCATCCGGAGTCGTTGCGAAGGTCCGGGGGCTGCGCGGGGTGCGCGCGGCTGAGCCCGTGGAGGCCGCGCGGGTAAGGGTGAACGGGGCAGTGGCCGCGGTGCTCGGGGTGGACCCGTCGGCCTTCCGCCGCTTCGCCGCCCGGCCCACGGCATCGCGCAGCGCGCTGTGGCAAAGCGTCGCCGATGGGGCGATCGCCGTCTCCTACACCATGGGCCGGCAGGCCAAGCTGCCCGCCGGCAGCCTGGTCCAGGTCTCCGGGCGGCAGCTGGAGACCCTTAGGGTCGGCGGGCTCGGCACCGTCGGCATCGCCGGGGTCGACGCCGTCGTTTCGCGCACCGTCGCGCGCTCGCTCGGCTTCCCGGCAGGCAACGCGATCGTGATCAGCACCCACCGCGCCCGCCTCTCCGCGCTCAAGTCGAGGATCAAGGCGGTAGTGCCCCGGAAGGCGGCGGTGGAACTGCTCGTCGCCCCGGCGGTCCACGTCAAAGCCGGTAACCCCGGCACGGCCGGAACGCCAGCCGCCACGCGTGGCCTGCTGAGCCCGGCTCAGCGCACGGCCTTCCTGCGGGCGGCCGTGAGCAGGGTGGGCATGCCGTATGTGTGGGGCGCCGCCGGGCCGACCTCCTTCGACTGCTCCGGGCTCGTGCAATGGTCGCTCGCGCGGGCCGGTGTGGCCATGCCGCGGGTCGCCGCAGACCAGGCGCGCACGGGGCCGGCCGTGCCGGTCAGCCGGCTGCAGCCAGGCGACCTGCTCTTCTACCACACCGATCCGACCGCCCCCAACTACATCTCGCACGTGGCGATCTACCTCGGCAAAGGGATGATGATCCAGGCACCGCAACCCGGCATGGACGTGCAGATTGTCCCGGTGGCGCTGGGCAGCGAGTTCGCCGGCGCGGTCGCCGTATCGCCGGCGGTGGCGGCCGCGGCCGCGGCCAACCCCCTGGGCTAGCCAGGGAACCGCGTGCCCCCGTTGCAGGGGCGACGGTGACCGGCGGTCCGCGGGAGATGAGCTGGCCGGCTCCAGAGAGCGCGGCCGAGCGGAATGGCCACGGGTGGGTGGCGGATATTGCACGCGGTATTCGCCGTGTGTAATTATAATTACATGCCTTCTGCGAAGCAGGACGAAGCTGCCCACCCGCAGGAACAGATCCGGGAGTGGTTCGCCACCCAGCTGCCCGATGAATGGTTCGAGGGCGCGCCGAAGATCGTGATCGACCGGGAGGAGATCACGATCATCGGACATCTGCCCAGACCGGCAGCTGCTGCCGCGACGGCGGGCGAGGGCACCGCCCGGGCGGCGAGCAGTGCCGCCACCGCCACGGAGGGCACGGCGGAACCGTCCGGAGCCGACGCCGAGGCGGCGGCGATCGGCCGCAGCCGGCGGTTCCGCGAGGAGACCCGCGACACGCGGATTGAGATCGCCCGGGAGGCGGAGCACGCATTCCGCCGCAAGGTGTCCTGGGGCGTTATCTGTGATGACCGCAAGGTGATGTTCACCACACTTTCCATCCCGGTGATGACCAGGCTCCGCCAGTCGGAGCGGCGCGTGCTGGACACGCTCGTGGACGCCGGGGTGGCCCGCAGCCGCAGCGACGCGCTCGCCTGGTGCGTGCGGCTGGTCGGCGAGCACGAGGACTCCTGGCTCTCCGATCTGCGCGAGGCGCTGCGCCACGTAGAGCAGGTGCGCGCGGGCGGGCCGCGCGCGTGACCAGCCACGAATTACCATCAGCGGTTTAAACCAAAGGTCTAAACCAAAAGCCAGGAAAGCGTCGGCCGCATCGCCGCCAGGCCGCCAACTTTAGCCTTTCCTGCGCCTGCCAAACGTGGCTTTCCGCCCTTCTCCCAAGGTATCTCGCCGCGCTTGCCTGCCCATGCCGGTGCGGGGCCGGGGCGGAAGTGCCCGGCCGCATGCAATCGATCGGCCCATGCCGGGGTACACTCGCCAGATCTCGCAGTACACGGCGCACATGACCGTGCGTTGCGGAAGGCAGCCCCGGCACGGAGCGTGCGATGAGGCGCGCCGAGGAGGAGGAGGACGTGGCGCACGAGGTAAAAGCGGCAACGGTTGAGTGGAATCCGGCCGCGGACCGTCTTCGCGAGCTGGCGGAGAAAATGCCGAACGCGGTAGTCACCGAGTTCGGCAATGTAGCGGTCAAGGCGAGGGTGGACTCCCGGAGCACGAGGTCGACCTACATCGTCGAGGACTCGACCAATGCCACTAAGCAAACGATGACCCGGGCCGAATTCGACCGTATCGCGGCGGCTCAGGCCGCCTACATCGCCGACAGCCACGTGGTGGTCGTGGACGGCTACATCGGCTCGGACCCCGAGTTCCGCACCCGGGCGCGGCTGATCATGGAGGCCGCCAACGCCAACGTGGCGGGCATGCAGCAGCAGCTCTACTACCCCGTGGGCGACGACTACGACCCGGCGACCTGGGAGCCCGACACGACGGTCATCTACACGCCCAACCTTCCCGCTCCCGGCTACCCGGACGACCGGGTCATCGCCGTGGACCTCGCAGCGAACGTCACCCGCGTGCTCAACTCCGACTACTTCGGTGAGTCGAAGAAGGGCGGGCTGCGGATGTGGAACAACATCGTCTACAACCGCGGCGGCCTGGCGCTGCACGCCGGCTGCAAAGTGATGCCGGTCGGCGGGCGGCCGCGCGGGATCCTCATCGTCGGCCTGTCCGGCACCGGCAAGACCACGACCACCTTCACCACCCAGCTGGGAAGCAAGCCGGCCCAGGACGACTTCATCGCGCTCATGCCCGGTGGCAAGGTCTACACGACCGAGAACGGCTGCTTCGCGAAGACCTTCGGCCTCGATCCCAGGTTCGAGCCCGCCATCTACTACGCGACCACCAAGCCGGACGCCTACCTGGAGAACGTCTCCGTCGACAGCCTCGGGGCGGTCGACTTCCTCGACACCTCCTACACAAAGAACGGCCGTACGACCTGGCCCTTCTCCTACGTCGACCCCTGGCCGGCGGATGACATCCCGCCAGCGGAGTTCCTGCTGATCCTCAACCGGAACGAGAACATCGTGCCCGGTGTGGCCCGCCTGGACCGGGCCCAGGCCGCCGCGTACTTCATGCTGGGCGAGACCACCGGCACCTCGGCCGGCGGCAAGGACGAGGAGGGCAAGTTCCTCCGCGTCCCCGGCACCAACCCGTTCTTCCCGCGCGACATGGCCGACATGGGCAACCGGATGCTGGAACTGCTCCACAGCCACGAGCTGAAGGTGTACGTGCTCAACACCGGCCGCGTCGGCGGCGGTGATGAGCACGAGGGGTCCAAGAAGGTGACGATCCCGTATTCCTCCGCCATCGTCCAGGCGATCGTGGAAGACACGATCACCTGGACCAGCGACCCGGACTTCGGGTACGAGATCGCCGAGTCGCTGCCGGGGGTCGATGATCCCGAGATCCTGCAGCCGCGGCGGCTCTACGAGCGGCAGGGCCGGATGGACGAGTACGCGGCGATGGTGGCGCGGCTCAAGCGCGAGCGCCGCGAGTACCTGTCCTCGTTCGCGGGCCTCGACGAGGCCATCGTCAAGTCGATCGGCTGATCCGCCGGAGGCATTCGCCGCAATCCCGCGTCCTGGCCGCGCACCGGGAACGCGGGGCCGTGGCCGGCCCGGCATGGACGCCGTGCCGGCTCTGGGCATTACCGGATCTTGCCAGTCTCTTGGCGTGATGGCAGGGCCTCTGACGTGGCACGATGAGTGGTGCCGGTACGTTGACATGGCGGTGGGCCGTCCCGGGGCGCGCCGCTACGACCCGGCTCGTTTGGCTACATCCTTGATACGGTGCTTGGAGGCACGGTACTGCTGCCCCGCTAGCCTCCCCCGCTCATGGAGGTTGCATCGCTCGCCCGGTCGCCAGCCGGCGGCAGCGACGTTCCGGCATGTCCGGCGTAAGCAAGTACAGGGCGGAGAGAAGGTGGGGATGGTCTTCCGCGATCTCGTCTACCGGCTGTATGAGCGGAAGCTGGAAGCGTCGCTGTCCGGGCACTCGATCCCGCGGCATGTCGGGGTGATCCTGGACGGCAACCGGCGATGGGCGCGGTCGGCGGGCCTCGCCGACGTAAGCTCCGGCCATCAGAAGGGCGCCGATCACATCTTCGAGCTGCTCGACTGGTGCCGCCAGGCCGGCGTCGAGGTGGTCACCCTCTGGCTGCTGTCCACTGACAACCTCGCCCGCCCAGGCGCCGAGGTCGAGGCCCTGCTGCGGATCATCGAGGGCACCGTGCGGGGACTGGTCGCCCAGGGGTGGCATGTCAAGCCGGTCGGGGCGCCCGACCTGCTCCCGGCGGAGACGGCGCAGGTCCTCAAGGACGCGGCCGAGGCTACCGCGGCCAACCCGGGACTGCTGGTGAACGTCGCGGTCGGGTACGGCGGCAGGCGCGAGATCGCGGACGCCGTCCGCTCACTGCTGCACGACCACGCCACCAGGGGCACCAGCATCGAGGAACTCGCCGAGATCCTCGACGTGGAGCACATCGCCGACCATCTGTACACCGCCGGCCAGCCCGACCCCGACCTGGTGATCAGGACCTCGGGGGAGCAGCGGCTGGGCGGGTTCCTGCTGTGGCAGAGCGCGCACTCGGAGTTCTACTTCTGCGACGCTTACTGGCCCGCCTTCCGGCGGGTCGATTTCCTGCGCGCCTTGCGCTCGTATGCGGCGCGTCACCGGCGGTTCGGCTCCTGACCACCCGCGCGCCCGGCGCGGCTGTGAAGCGGGGCGCAGGTACTTCCGGGACGGGCCACCCCCAGGTACCGTCAGAGCTGGATGGGCGGTGCGTCGCCGCCCGCCGGGAAGGCCCTCGACATCCTCGAGCTTGTTGCCGGAGCACACAGGCGAGACGAGCGAAGGGCCGGCGGCCGGCCCTTCGCGGGCCGGTCCCGGTCTCACCGACACTTCTGTGTCCGAATGCGGCGCCCGCCCGGGCGCCCAGGGGAGAACGAGTGGCCAGTTCTTCTGCCCGCCGCTCAGCGCGGCACAGCAGTACCCGCACCGAACCCGGCAGCCCCGGCGCAGCCAGCGCCCGGCGGCGTACGTACGTCCTGGACACCAGCGTTCTGCTCGCCGACCCGGCGGCCATCGGCCGGTTCGCCGAGCATCACGTCGTCCTGCCGATCGTGGTCATCACCGAACTGGAGGCCAAACGCCACCATCCCGAACTGGGTTTCTTCGCACGCCAGGCCCTGCGGCACCTGGACGACTTGCGGGTCACGCATGGGCGCCTCGACGCCGACCTCGCGGTCGGCGACCTCGGCGGCACCGTCCGGGTCGAGCTGAACCATGCCGATCCCCAGGTACTGCCGCCCGGCTTCCGGCTCGGTGACAACGACACGCGGATACTGTCGGTCGCGCGCACCCTCGCCGCCGAGGGCGACGACGTGGTCCTCGTCAGCAAGGATCTGCCCCTGCGGGTGAAGGCGGCCTCCATCGGCCTGACCGCGCAGGAGTACCGGGCTGAGCTGCCACCCGACTCTGGGTGGACCGGCATGGCCGAACTCGATCTCACCTCGGCCGAGATCGGCGAACTGTACGAGACCGGGAGGCTCGACCTCCCGGCCGCCAGGGAGCTGCCCTGCCACACCGGGCTCGTGCTGGCCGCGGGCGCGGCCGGCAGCAGCAGCGCGCTCGCGCGGGTGCTCCCGGACAAGTCGGTGCGGCTGGTCCGCGGCGACCGGGAAGCGTTCGGCCTGCGCGGCCGGAGTGCGGAACAGCGGATAGCGCTCGAACTGCTGCTCGACCCCGACATCGGCATCGTCTCGCTAGGCGGCCGGGCAGGCACCGGCAAGTCGGCCCTTGCCCTGTGCGCGGGGCTGGAAGCGGTCATGGACCGTCGGCAGCACCGCAAGGTGGTGGTGTTCCGTCCGCTGTACGCGGTCGGCGGCCAGGAGCTCGGGTACCTGCCCGGCTCAGAGGCCGACAAGATGAACCCGTGGGCACAGGCTGTCTACGACACGCTGTCGGCGGTGACCTCGCCGGACGTCATAGACGAGGTGCTGGCACGGGACATGTTCGAGGTCCTGCCGCTGACCCACATCCGCGGCCGCTCGCTGCACGACTCGTTCGTCATCGTGGACGAGGCGCAGTCGCTGGAGCGTGGCGTGCTGCTCACGGTACTGTCGCGGATCGGGTCGGGCTCGCGGGTTGTGCTCACCCACGACATCGCACAGCGCGACAACCTGCGGGTGGGCAGGCACGACGGGGTCGTGGCGGTGATCGAGAAGCTCAAGGGGCACCCGCTGTTCGCGCACGTGACCCTGGTCCGCTCCGAGCGCTCTCCGATCGCGGCGCTCGTCACGGAGATGCTGGAGGATTCGGGACTCTGAGGCGTGCCTCCGGGGGCCGGCGAGCACGCCGCGGAGACCGGCAGACACGCCTCGCTAGCCGGGAGCAGAGGTCACGGTTCCGCCGCTAGCGCGATACCGTGACCACACGATGAACGATGCATTGCCGGCGCCCGACACCTCGGGCCAGCCCGCGATAACCGCTCATACGCCGGTGTCGGTGATCATGCCCGTCCGCGACGAGCAACGCCACCTTGCGGAAGCCGTCGGGCACGTGCTGGCGCAGGAATACACGGCCGAGGTCGAGGTCGTGCTCGCGGTGGGCCCCTCCCGCGATGCCACCGGGGAGATCGCGCGCAGCCTGGCGGCCGCCGATCCCCGGGTCACCGTGGTGGCCAATCCCAGCGGGCTCATCCCCGCCGCGAACAATGTGGCGATCAAGGCGTCCCGTCATCCGATCGTCGCGCGGGTGGACGGGCACGCGCTGATCCCGCCTGGGTACCTGCGGCAGGCGGTGGCGACCTTGCAGGAGACCGGCGCGGACAACGTCGGAGGGATCATGGCCGCCGAGGGCGTGACCCCGTTCGAGCAGGCCGTGGCCTGGGCCATGACCTCACCGGCCGGAGTCGGCAGCGCCCGTTTCCACACCGGGGGCCAGGCCGGGCCGGCCGACAGCGTCTACCTGGGTGTCTACCGCCGCACCGCGCTGGAGCAGGTGGGCGGCTACGACGAGAGCTACCTGCGGGCCGAGGACTGGGAGATGAACCACCGGATCCGGCAGGCTGGTGGGCTTATCTGGTTCCAGCCCGGGCTGCGGGTCACCTACCGCCCGCGGGCCACGGTGGCCGCGCTCGCCAGGCAGTACTTCCACTATGGCCGCTGGCGCCGGGTAGTCTCCCGCCAGCATGCGGGCACGATCAACCTGCGTTACCTGGCCCCGCCGGCGACGGTTCTCGCGATCGCGGTGGGCCTGGTGGCGGGCCTTGCCGGGCTGGGCGGGGGCGTCCTCGGACCCTGGCCTGGGCTGAGCTGGCTGACGCTGGGATTCCTGGCGCCAGCTGTCTACCTGGCCGGCATCCTTGCGGTGACCGCGAGCGCGGCCCGCAGCCTGTCCAGGCAGGCGCTGGCCCGGCTGCCGGTGGCCCTGGTCACCATGCACATGGCGTGGGGCCTCGGGTTTCTTACCAGCCCCCGCAGTCTCGTGCCGGGATTTGCCCGGTCCGGCTTACCTCCGCCCGGACCGGCTCCCGCCGCTTCGCGGGGAACCCTCAAACCGAGTGGCTGAGCAGCCAGTCAACGGCTCGGGCCGCCGCGCGCCCGTCGTCAAGGCCGCAAAATCTCGCGGCGAAGGCGTCGTAGGCAGCCCGGTAGCCGCGGTTGATGTCCTCCAGGCTTCGCAGGGCGTCGATCACGTCGTCACTGGTGCGAAGCAGCGGGCCGGGTGCCTCGGCCTCGAAATCGAAGTAGAAACCCCGGAGCCGGTCACGGTAGCGCTCGAGGTCGTAGGTAAAGAAAAGCATCGGCCGGCCGGTCACGGCGAAATCAAACATGGCCGATGAATAGTCGGTGATGAGGACGTCGGCGATGAGCAGGAGGTCGGCCATATCGGCGTAGTTGGTGACGTCGATAACCCTGCTGTCGGTGGCGCCGGTGACCAGGGCTTCCCTCATCGCCTGGTGCGCACGCACCATCATGATGTGATCGGTGCCCAGAGCCCCGGCGACGGCGCTGAGGTCCAGGTGCTGCGGGAAGCCATAGCCAGCGGCCCTGGTGGGCGCGTCGTCTCGCCAGGTGGGGGCGTACAGCACGATTCGCTGGCCAGCCGGCAGGCTGAGCGTGCGGCGGATGTCCGCCGCACGCCTGGCGCGGTCCGGGCATCCGAGCAGATCGTTTCGCGGGTAGCCATACTCCAGAATGTCGCCATCGAAGCCGAAGGCCCGGCGGAAGATGGGCGTGCTGAACGTGTTGGCCGACAACAGCGCATCCCAGTTGGCGACATCGTTACGGACCCTGTCGTGATAGGCCATGCCGTTGACGAATTGCGGGCACTCCACATCGAGGCATATCCGCTTCAGCGGCGTGCCGTGCCAGGTCTGCAGGTAGAGCTGCCCGGCCGGCCTGTGATACCAGTTCGGTTGCAGCATGTTGCTCACGAGGATGCGCGCCCGCGCCATGAGCTCGTAGTGCTCGCGGCTGGCACGAACCGCTACGCGGCCGCCGTCTGGGACCGTGAACTGGCCGTCGCGGGTGATCCATACGCACTGCAGCCCGGAGTCACGGCCCCGCAGCTCCTCGTAGATCGCCCGCGGGTTGCAGGAGTACTGCTTGCCGCCGTGGCTGTCGAAAACCGCCACGTCGTCGGTCCGGCCACTGGCGAGGTTCGAGCCATACCACTCCTGCAGCCTCCGCTGGGCGTAGCCACCGGAGTCAGCAGATGCGAGCCTGACGGTGATCTGCAGCGCATCGCCGCGGTATGCCCCCATGGTCACTTGGTGGATGCCCGTCTGGCGCGGCCCGGGCAGCCGGGCCAGCAACCCGCGGTAGGCAACCACACGGGTCTCGCCGCCAGGAGCCCGGGCAAGCAGCTCCCACCTGCCGCTGGCCAGCGGCAGGTCACCGGCCTGCCCCGGCATGGAGCCCGGTGACAGGTGCGCGACGAATGTGCCGTCCTGCCACCGCAGCGGCACCCTGTGCTGGTAGCCGGATCCGGTGCTGCGCAGCAGGATCTCCGGCGGCATCGCGCCCGTGCCCGGGTAGTCGCCGCGGATGGTGAGCCGGTCGGCCGCCGTCCACGACGCCTGCCGCACAACCAGGCGGCACTTGCGCTGAACGGCCGAAAGATTGCCAAAAGGGGTCAGGTAGGTAGCGACCTCATGGTCACCCACAGCGAGCCGGCATCCGGTGGCACCGGGATTGCCGGCCAGCCGGATCGCGCGCCCGGTTCCGGGATCGAGGGCGAGATTCCAGTTGACGTCGTCGCCGACCGACACGGCCGGCTCTCCCGCGCAGTTCAGGGGTCCCCCGCCGCTGGCCTGCCGGTGAGCCGTGCCGGGGACGGGGAGCAGCTGGGCGACGTGGACGTCGGCGCGGAAACCGTGGCGGCCGAACGTGGCGTCGGTCGCGGCGGCCGGGACGCGCGCCAGCACCCCGGCTCCCTGCTGCAGCGAGACCACGACGGCTGCGCCGCTGCCGAGCGGAACCGTAGCCCAGCCTTCGATCCGAAGCTGGCCGCCGTCGGCATGACATGCCGTCACCAGCGCGCCAGGCCGCTCGGCCCGGATCATGAACCGCCCGTCATGGCCTGGGGCGGGCTGCAGCCGTATTCCGTCAGCGACCCACTGGCCCTCCGGCAACGTTGCCGATCCCGGCAGGGCGGTGCGGACCGGTCCTTCCAGCCGGATGCCGTGCCCGCGCACCCTGACCCGCAGCTCCCAGCTCACCGCTCGCCATGTCCCGAGATTGGATAGCCGCGCTGGGTTGATTTCGACCATGAAACCAGACCAGTCGTAACAGGCGGTCGCTTGGCCGGATTGGGCCGTGACGTCCGGCCGCCTGATCCGCTTGACCGTGAGCGGAATGGTCCGCTTGAGCACCGTGTTACGCAGCAGCACGTCGATCCGGACGTCCTGCTCGCGTGGGGCGTCCAGCCGCTTGATGTAGGCGTAACCCTCGATCCGGAGCCTCCCCGCGCGCCAGTTGACCGCATCGAGCCGCACCTCAAGGGTCATCTCGCGGCTGGCATCGTAGACATCCAGCGGGACCGTGCGGGAGGGGTCAGCGAGGTAGGGGTAGCCGATATACCACTTGCGGCGCAGCCGGCCGAGCCGTACCAGCGGCGCCTTCGCGTCGTCCCCGCGGCGCGAGTAACGCATCACCTCCAGCAGTTCTGCGTGCATGCTCTCGCGCATCAGGTGATAATGCAGCCGGGCAAGCGCATCCGCATCCCGGAATACCGACTCGTCTACCGAGCTGAGATAGCGGCCTCCCAGCTCCAGCAGCCGCTCCTGGTCGGGTTTGCCGGAGAACTCGACGGTGCGGAGCAGTATCGCGAGGTCGTTGTCCAGCACCCGGCGGTCGAAAGCTGGCTTGAGCGCGGGCGCGTACCGGGCGATGATGCCGCTGGCCTCGAGCACCGCTGCCATGCGGCCCTCGACGTTTGCCCGCTCGCGTGACTTCTGGTTCCTGGAGAGATCCCCCGACTCCCGTGCCCGCCAGTAATAGACGATTTCGCGGTGGATATCCACCGATCGGGCAAGCACATAGGCGCGGATGGCGACCGGGATGTCTTCATACCGGGCGGACCAGAATTCCAGCTGGGCCGAATTCCAGAACGACCGGCGGTATACCTTGTTCCACACCGTACAGTCCCGGAGCAGGGCCGGGTGCCGCGAGACGCTTGTGCGCGGGATCGTCTTCCGGTAGGCGTCCGCATGAACCACAGTCGGGGAGACCCAGCCGGAGCTAAACCGGCGGACGCCGCCGGCGGCGATGTCGGACCCCGTCGTCTCCAGCGAGCCGACCAGCAGGTCATACGCATCCCGCGGCACCAGGTCGTCGGCGTCCAGGAACGCGAGGTAGTCGCCGGCCGCGTGCTGTACGCCCAGGTTGCGCGCGGGGCCCTGGCCCTGGTTGTCCTGCTGCAGGAGCCGGAACCGGGGGTCGCTGGCTACGAATGACTTCGCGATCAATGCGCTGCCGTCGGTCGACCCGTCATCGACCATGATCACTTCAAGGTCGCGCAGCGTCTGCTGCGCGACCGAGGTCAACGCCTCGTGCAGGTACGCCTCGACGTTGTAGATCGGCACAACGACGCTGAGCTTCACGCCCCAGGGCCCGCCCTCCCCGGCCGCCGTCGGCCGGCGCGGGTAATGCTACTGCTACGAGCGGGTAGCGGCCTGACAAATGCAAAGCAAACGTTTCCCAAACTTGACGGGCCGTGCGGGCTTGCCGTTGCCCCGTGTTCATGCGGCTGGGTCAGCAGCCCTAGGCGCGGCCGGTCATGCGCTGAGCAGGTCAGCGCCCCCAGGCGCGGCCGGTCATTCGCTGAGCAGGGCCTCGGCGATGCGCAGGTCGCGGGGATAGGTGATCTTGATGTTGCGCTCGCTGCCCGGCACCACGTGAACGCCGAGTTCCGGCAGGTAGCGCAGCACGATCCCGCAGTCGTCGGTGGCGGGCAGCTCGCCGAATTGGGGGTCGGCGTCGGCGAGCTGGTAGGCGCGCCTGATCACGGAAAGCCGGAACCCCTGCGGGGTCTGGCAGCGGGCCAGGCTGTCCCGGCTGGGGATGGCGGTCATCACCCCGTCGCCGACCACGGCGATGGTGTCGGACGAGGGCACTGCCACCCCCACCGCCCGGTGATCGGCGAGCGCCGCGACGGCGGCGGCGATGATCTGCTGGCTGACCAGCGGCCGGGCGGCGTCGTGGAACAGGACGTCGCACTCGTCCTCGCCCAGTTCGGCAATGGCCCGCCAGGTGGAGTCCGTCCGGGTGGGCCCGCCGTCGATGACCTTGCTGAGCTTGCCGTAACCACCCGCCTCGAGCAGGGCGCTCACCTCGTCGGCGTGGCCGGCTGCCATGACCACCAGGATGCGGTCCACCCCAGGTGCCCGCTCGAACGCGGCGACGGAATGCTCGATCATCGGCCGGCCCGCCAGCAGGAGCAACTGCTTGGGGACCGGCGTGCCGAAGCGCTCGCCCGACCCGCCAGCGAGCACCACCGCGACCGTCCGCATGACGCGGACTCTACCCGCGCAGCCGCGCCCGGCCGCGGCGCCGGCGGGCCACGTTCGCCTGCCTGGCGCCAACCGCGTATCTTTGGATGGCTCTTGTGCTGGTCAGGGCTTTCTGGCTGGTGTGCTGGCCGGGGGTTTCTGGCCAGCTGGCACGGCCGGGGAGGAGGAGCCTGGTGATCGGGCTGGTGCTGGCCGCGGGCGCCGGGCGGCGGCTGCGGCCCGACACCGATGCGCTGCCGAAGGCGCTGCTGCCGGTGGCGCGGGGGACCACCATCCTCGACATCGCCCTGCGCAACCTCGCCGCCGCCGGGCTCACCGACATCGTGGTGGTGGTCGGGCACGCGGCAGCGGTGATCGCTGACGCCTCGGCCGGCCTGGAGCGGGCGCACGGGGTGACGCTGACGCTCGTGCACAACGACCGTGCCCAGGACTGGAACAACGCCTACTCGCTGTGGCTGGCGCGCGAGTACCTGCGCGACGGTGCCCTGCTGGTCAACGGCGACACCGTGCACCCCGTGAGCGTGGAGAAGACGCTGCTCGCTGCCCGCGGCGGGGCCGGGGTGATCATCGCGATCGACGACGTCAAGCCGCTCGCCGAGGAGGAGATGAAGGTCCTGCTCGACGGGCGGGGGCTGCTGACGAGCATCACCAAGCAGATGGACCCGGCGCTCGCGCACGGCGAGTACATCGGTGCCACCCTCATCGAGGCCAAGGCCGCCGGGCCACTCGCCGATGCACTGGAGGTCACCTGGCGGCGCGACCCCGGCCGGTACTACGAGGATGGCTACCAGGAACTGGCCGACCGTGGCGGCCAGATCGCCGCGGCGCCGATCGGGGCGGCGGTCGACTGGGTCGAGGTCGACAACCACGACGACCTGCGCCGGGCACGGGAGATCGCCCCCCGCTGCTAGTCTCGCGAAAGGCGCGCAGGGTAACGCACGGCAAACGGCAATGTCAGGGCCCGGCCACGCGCCACTATCCGCTGCTGGTCTCCTGGGGAGCCGCGCTCATCGTGAGGGAGGAGGCTCATGCCGCTCCTGGCTCGGATGCTCCCCGCGCCGCTGATCGTCGAGGTCAGGGCGGGCGCGGTGGCCGGCCTGAGTGCCTTGCTGGCGGACCGGCGGATCGCCACCGAGGGCCGGATCGCGGTGGCGGTCGGCCCCGGCCAGGGTGATGGGGTGGCGACGGAGCTCGGGCTCGGTGCGGCCGAGATCTTCCGGGTCACCGACGGCACCCACGGCACCGCCGTGGCACTCGGCAAGCGGCTCCGGGCCGGTGCCTACGAGGCGGTGGCCGGCATCGGCGGCGGCCGGACCATCGACGTGACCAAGTTCGCTGCGCACATGGCCGGCATCCCGATGGTGGCCGTTGCCACCAGCCTTGGCCACGATGGCATCGCCTCTCCGGTCAGCTCGCTGGAGCACGAATCCGGCAAGGGCTCCTACGGGGTCGCCCTGCCGGTGGCGGTGCTGGTGGACCTGGACCGGGTGCGCGCCGCGCCCGGCACGATGGCGATCGCCGGTATCGGGGACGCGATCAGCGATCTGTCCGCGGTGGCCGACTGGGAGCTCGCGGCCGCGGACAAAGGCGAGCATGTGGACGGCCTCGCCGCCGCGATGGCGCGGTCGGCGGCCCAGGCGGTGCTGCACCAGCCCGGCGACGCGCGCTCGGACGCGTTCCTGACCGTGCTGGCCGAGTCGCTGATCCTGTCCGGGCTGGCCATGTCGGTCGCTGGGTCCAGCCGCCCCGCAAGCGGCGGCGATCACGAGATCATGCACGCGATCGACAAGCTCTACCCGGGCACGGCCAGCCACGGCGAGCTCGCGGGCGTGGGCGCGCTGTTCTGTACCTACCTGCGGGAGGATGCTGGCCAGGCTGAGCTTGTGTCGGCCTGCCTCGCCCGGCACAATCTTCCGCGTTCCCCCGGCGACCTGGGACTGTCGGTGGCGGAGTTCACCAAGGCGGTGGTATGCGCTCCCGGCACCCGCCCCGGCCGCTACACGATCCTGGAGCGCCTCGGGCTGACCGAGGCGGAGGCGGGGGCGCGAGTGGAGGAGTATGTCCGGTCCGTCGCTGGCTGAGCTGAGGGCCACCGGCCAGCCTCCAGAGGTCATTGAGCGGCTTAACGATGAGCACTGGGCTGGCCGCCTTTACATGCGCCGGGTCTCGCCGCGTGCGACCTGGGTCTTCGCCCGTCTGGGCTGGTCACCGAACGCGGTCACGGTCGGCTTCATCGTCTGCGGCGTGGCCGCCGGCGTCGTCGTCGCGCTCGGCGGCCTCTGGTCAGCCATCGTCGCTGCCATCCTCATCCAGGCCTACCTGCTGCTCGACTGCTCCGACGGCGAGCTCGCCCGCTGGAGCGGCCGGACCTCGGCCACCGGCATCTACCTCGACAGGGTCGGCCACTATCTCGGCGAGGCCGCCCTGCTCACGGGTCTCGGCTTCCGCGCGCAAGGCCAGCTCACCGTCTCCGGCCCCTACGTAACCGCCGGCCTCGCGGCGGCGCTCCTCGCGATGATCGTCAAGGCCGAAACCGACAACGTGATCGTCGCCCGTGCCGAATCCGGCATGGCCGAATCGCACACGGACGCGGCCCTCGCCCCCCGTGCCTCCGGCCTGGCCTTGGCCCGCCGCTTCGCGGCCGCCCTCAAGCTGCACCGCATCATCCAGGCCGTCGAGCTCTCGCTCCTGATCCTGGTCGCCGCGATCATCGACGCCATCGCGGGCAACCTCACCGCCACCCGCGTGCTCCTGCTCGCGTGCCTGGTCATCGCCGCCCTCCTGGCCATCGCGCACCTCATCGCGATCATGGCGTCCCGGCGGCTGCGATGAAGCTCTCGTGTGTGATTTTGACGATGGGGGACCGCCCGACGGAGCTGGCTCGGGCCATTGACAGCGCGCTGGCGCAGCAGGACGCCGACCTGGAAGTGGCCGTCGTCGGTAACGGCGCCGACGTCCCGTCGGTGCCGGCGGGTGTGAAGGTGGTCAAGCTTCCGGAAAATCTTGGTGTGGCGGGGGGACGCAACGTCGGCGTGCAGGCGTGCGCCGGCGA
>DASYQM010000277.1:0-14054 GCA_036005525.1 Streptosporangiaceae bacterium | reverse complement strand
TTGGCGGAAGGCCGCCTCGACACCCCAAAAGCACCCGGCGGCGAAGGTCGCGCGCTCGGCTCCGTCCGGTCCGTGTCCTTCGAACGGCGGTGCCAGCGCCAGGCCGGCGGTGCGGTTCCTGAGCTTGATCACGTCATGCCTCCCTCGAACTTTTGTGCTAACACCAAGCGATCGCCAGGGATTCCTGCACGGGCACCACGGGCGATGCCGTCCCCGGCAGGCGCACGCCGTGCAGGGGCACGAGGCTGGGAACCAGCCAGCCCGGTGCGCCCGCACCCGCCGGCTTCGGGCTCTGCCGCTCATCAGCCCTGCGGAACTGCACCTACCGGCCTGTCACAGAGCGCGACTGCCCTCACCGGGACAGGACGCCGGCCCCCGACCCGCCGGCCCGCCGATCGGGGCGGCGGCGCATGCACGGGGCGACGGTCGGCATGGGCGAGGTCGATGCGCGACATCACGCTGAGTCATGGAGCAGGTCCGAGAGAACGCGCGAAGATCCGCCTTATTGCAGGCGCCAGTCCTGGCAGGTCGGCATTGCCATCCGGGCCGCACCTAACAGGTCTGTTCTGTCACCCTGCCCTCCTGGCGCATGCACCTAGACCCCCGGCCGCTCGGCAGGGATCGGCGCCTGTTGAGGAAAATGGAGCCGAGCATGACCCTGCCGCCCAGGCCCAGTAGCCTCAGCCGTGACCGTCCTGAATCTGTGGGTCCTGCCTTGGCGCCTGCACTGGCTTCTATCAGGCGGGGAGCCTCTCCAAATCCGCGCATTATTTGGACGCCAGAGGGTAGGCACGCCGCTCAGCGGGCCACAGGCCCCAGGTTGTGGGCGGTGGCGTGGATGAGTACAAAGCGGACGGCCTGCCGGTGAACGCCGTGCTGCGGCTGGAACTGGACCGCTATGGTCGTGCCGTCAGCGTTGATGTGCACTGCGGCTGGCGGCGTGGTCGCAGCGTGGGTGGAGGTGGCGGGATGGCGGGCAGCGCCGACGGGCAGATCACTGATCTGACGGTCAACGATCATGCGTGCCTGACCTTTGGCGATCCTGAGGAGCTGCTCGACCTCACCGCCGCGTTCGTCCGCGACGGCCTGAGTGGCGGGCTGAAGGTCATCTGGCTCAGCGAGGGGACACCGGCGCAGGCGGTGGCCGAGCTGGCGCGGCGCGGGATCGCCGTTGAACCGGCGGTGGCAGGCGGGCAGATGACGGCGGCGGCATGGGAAGGCTCGTTGCTGTCCGGGCGGGCATTCGCGGCTGATCACGCGATGGGGTGGCTGACCGGGCAGGTGGCGGCCTCCCTCAGCCAGGGATTCCCCGGGCTGCGGGTGGCGATGGACATGAGCTGGGCGTTGCAGCCGGTCAGCGGGGTCGGGCAACTCCCTCAATTCGAGGAAAGCGTCGCAGCGGTGCTAGCAGGGACGGCGGTGTCGATGCTGTGCCAGTATGACCGGGAACGGTTCGACCCGGTCACGCTCGCCTCGGTCGCCGCTTTTCATACCCGGTCGGTTGCGGCCGCGACCTACCGCGCGGACGCGGTGCTGCGGATCTGCCGCCAGTACGCTCCGCCCGGCATCCGGCTGGCCGGGGAGATCGACTACCAGGCCGAAGAGCCGCTGGCGCTCGCGCTGGCCGAGGCGATTCGCCTGGACGGCGACATCACGATCAACATGGCCGCCCTGACCTTCATCGACGCCTCCAGTGCCCGCATGATCGTCGATGCCCTGCGCAGTCTTGATGCGTCCCGCAAGGCCATCCTGCAGTGCCATCCCGCGATCGCGGCCAGGTTCACCCTACTGGGCGCGGCCGATCTACCCGGTGCCAGCCTGGTGATTGCCGATGACCGATGATCCCCGTCGTGCGCCACAGAGGCCTGGGCGCAAGGCTGCCGAACCCCCCGCAGCAACCGGCCCGCCGCACGTGCCCGGCGCGGACATCCCGCCGATCCTGGCCCAGGATTTCGATTCCGGGTCGCTGTATGCGCTGCGGGCGGCCGTGGCCGCCCACGTCACCCAGGCTGGCATGCCCGAGCCGCGCGCCCGTGACGTCGTTCTTGCCGTGCATGAACTAGCTGCCAACGCCATCCGCCACGGCGCTGGCCGTGGGCGGCTGCTCATCACCGCCCACGACGGTGCGCTGCACTGCCAGGTAACTGACGACGGCAAGCCAACGGCCGCACGGACTGGCACAGCAGCGGAAACAAAGACCACTTCCCCAGATGATGCTCTCTGGGCCGGTGAGAAAGGCCACGGACTGTGGGTGGTCCACCAGATCGCCGACCAGGTCAGCCTGCTATCTGGCCCCGGCGGCACCATCGCCACGGCCAGCTTCAACCTCCCGCCGCCTGGCCAGCAGCCGCCACTGTCGCGCTCACGCTGGGATAGACCGCCAGCACCCGGTCAAGGCCGGTCCAGGTGAACTGCAGCATCAGCCGGGAAGGCACCACAACCCGCAGCTCGATGCCCTTGACTGCCGCCGGGTGGGCCAGCAGCATCTCTCGCACACCAGCGGTGTCGCAAAGCGTGGAGGGCGTCAGGTCAGCGACCACGGTGACAGCACCGGCGGCCAGCTCCTGGCCGGCCTGCCACGCGTTGGCGTACTCAATTTCGGCAGGCAACCTGACCACACACTGGCCTGCGCCCGGCCGCCAGCTATGCGCGCCTGATCATCCATAGCCCGCCCGCCCCAGGTCCAAATCACCGGGATCGCGGCAAGCTCACAGCAGGCGGGCACAAGCCAGCCAGCGCCCCGGCTGGCTCGACAACCCGACATCCACTCGCCAGGTTCCGGCGCCTGCGAGGAAACCGGCGAGTCCGCAGGGGCCGGGGCGAAGGGCTGATGATCGGCTGGGGTGACGGCGCAGGCTGGGCGGCGTAATCTCTGGGGTATCAGCTCACAAATTTAGCTGTTTGGTCGAGACCCCGCCTGGCTGCTGAGGCAGGAGGCCGACCGGTGGCTTATATCGATGTCAGTTCCAGCAGATGCCCTGGTCATGTAGTCGTTGCGCTACGCGGCGAGCTTGACAAAACCCATGCCGGGTGGCTGGCGCGCGCGCTGTCGGCTGCTGCCGCCCCTGGTACGCGGGTCATTGTGGATCTGGAGGACCTGGCCTTCATCGACTGCAGCGGCCTGTCGGCGATGGTATCTGCCTGGAAGCAGGCCCAGCAGGCGGGGGGTGACCTGCGGCTGGCCGCCCCTCAGCAGTTGGTGCTCCGCCTTCTTTGCCTCACCGACCTGACCGGGCTACTGCCGCTATTCGCCGGCGTGGATCAGGCAGCCAACGGTAACGGGAGGTCCCCGGCGCCCGAATGGCTGGCTCGTGACCAGCCAGACGGTGAAACACCGCCGGGAAACGGTGAAGTTCACCCGGCGGTAGATGACGCATCACCGGCCGGGGCGCGGTAGGTTGCCGCAGGCGATGTGCATGCAGGGAGGCGGCCGTCATAACCAGCAGCAGCGGCGGGTGCGGTGCTCCCCGCCACCCAGCGGAGGCGGCCAAGGGCCCGCTGGCGCGCCGCCTGGGTGATGGCCCGCGCCGATCGGCCCGGCCTGGCCGATGACAGCCGGCCGCTTAGCCCTGATCTGGGACCTGGTCGCCGATCACGCGGCCCGGCGCCGAGGGCAGGTGTCGGCGGCGGATTTGTGCGCGGCGGCGGTTGAGGTGCTGCCGGTCAGCGGCGCGTGGGTGATGGCGCGAAGCGCAGCGGCCCTGCCTTTGTTTGTCCATCACGGCCGTCGTGCGCCCCTCCGCCGTCACGGATGCTCATCGTCAAGCGGGTGACTGGACGAGAACCGCTGACCGCGCGGCCAGAATGCTGCCAAGATCGCGGTGCCATGGCCCTGAGTGAACTCGGTTCGAGTTATGCCGGTAAGGCCTGGTTCGCGGGACCAGGACGCACGAAAAGCCTTGTCGAGCGCTCGCGGCATCGGTGCAAGAGAGCAGGACAGCGGCACGGGCTGCTTCACACAGTGCCGCTTCGCGGGCCGCCGAAGCATCATCGGACACTCTCGCACAGCTGCGCAGGGCGGAAGGAGACTCCCCTGTGATACGAGAAGAATTGTCGAGGCTCTTCACACGAGAGGAACGGCACCGTCGGCTGTTCGCACGCCTGCTGCTTGCGTTCGGACTATCCATCGTGATTTTCGCCGTCGGCACCGTGCTCATATGGGTATTTGAGAGCGGGCAGAAAGGCGGGAATATCCACGGATTCGGTGATGCAGCCTTCTTCTGTGCGGTGCAATTGCTGACCGTCTCGTCGAGTATGACCAACCCGCTGACGCCGGCCGGCAAGATTGTCGATGTCGGCCTCGAGGCGTGGGCCATCTTCGTCGTCACCGCAGTGGCGGGCAGCTTCGCCACGTTCTTTAGTTCAGGCGACACAAGTTAAGCGATGACAGACAGCCGCAGCATGCTATATCCGTGTAGGACACGGAGCCGACCGGAGTCATCGACGGCGACTCGCGGGAAGCCATCGCTTGAATGAGCTGAGCCGGACAGGTCACTGAAGGGCAGGCCCGCAGCGGTCTCCTATGCCTTGGTTATCCCTGGCGGGATGACCGTTCTGGCGTTCGCTTACCCGGTGGCCAACCGGCTGATGGCTGACCTGGATCGCCGCTACAGCGCCGCCTGGGCTATGTCACGTGCCGAACCCTTTCGGTGGCGAGCCGGGCGGCCAACGCCGCACCGGACTGGCGGCCCGCCGTGGCCGAATACGTTTACGCGCTTCTCATCGCGGTAGCGGCGATCGTGGGGCGCGGTGCCGCCGCTGTTCCCTTTAGTGCCGTCTTCGCGCTAGCGGCGCCACCGCCTACCCCTGGCGGGCCCGCGCCAGCGTCATTGGCGCCTGCTGTGCGGGCGCCCAGCCCTCCCACAGCCGCGGCGGTCCACGATCGAGCGGGCACCGAACATCCAGCTGCACCTGCATGGGTCAGCGCCGAAGACATCGCCGCCATCCCCAATCGCCAAGACGATGACGAGCCGGGCACCGGAGAGAATGTCCGGCCAGGTCATACGGGGGCAAAACAGACGCTACGCCTATCGCCCGGTGACAAGCGGTGTTTACCGTGGCTTGACCTTTCGATCCCGGACGCGGCCACTGATCACGGCCACTGATCACAATGTGTGGCAACAAGCCCACAACAAGCTGCATGAACCAGGTGGACGCCGGCAAGAAATGAGTCAGGCCTCAAAGCCGCGGCCCGCGCCAATACCCCCAAGCTCCTGGAGTGCTCCCCCGGCCCATGCCCTTGTCGCGGGCCGTCAGCCTGTTCCCCAGAACGCTCTTCGGATCCTCTCCACCTGCACAGACCGTGGGTAAAGACTCCTGCCGTGGCCGGTACAACACGGGGCGTCAGCTCCGCAGTGGCCGATCTCGTTTACGTGCTCCTGACCACGGTGGCGGCGAGTGTACGTGCTGCCGTTGGACTGGCCGTTCGGGCTGGGGCCTGCGTCGGAGGCGGCGGCACCGCACGCGTCCGGGCGCGGCCCGCGCCGGGTCCCGCTCCGAGCCGTGATCCCGCTCTACGGGGCGGCGCGGGCCGCTCGCCCGCCCCCACGCCGCAGGCCGCGACCGGCCGGCGCCGTACTAGCCGACCGGCACGGGACTGCGGGCGGACCCGGGACCGGTACGGGGGCAACTCCGCCCGGGTCAGATGGGAGCTGTAGCGTTACGCTCATCCCCGCTGGCAATATCTGTCCTTTACCCGGGCTTTACCTGGCTGTGAGATAGCAGTACGATGCGGCCCCGGCTGACGAAACAGCCGGTCCGGAGTTCCGGGCGGACCTGCCTGGGTCCAACCACACCATTCAGACCCCCGGTTCGCGGCACTGTCTCGCGCATCAGGCGGGAGGGGCACGGATGGCTCGTGTCAACTACCCCATCGAGATGGTCAACGGCGTGCCCGTGGTGACGGCGCCCGAGGAAATCGATGTCAGCAACGCCGACTGGCTACAGGCGGTTCTGCTGGAAGCCGCCGGCTGCGGGCGCGCGAGATTCGTGGTGGACATGACCCGGACGCAGTTCTGCGCGTCGGCCGGTGTCGGGGTCCTGGTCCGAGCGCACACGCGAGCCCTAGCCGAAGGCGGCCAGGTGCGGCTAGTGATGCCAGTCAGCGCACCGGTTCGGCGCGTCTTCGCGCTCACCGGCATCGACCAGGTGATCCCGAACTTCCCCCGCCTGGACGAGGCCCTGCAACCGGCACCCGCCCTCCCCGCCCCACCGCGGCCGCGTCGTCGGCAGCGGCCCCAGCCGGGGATGCGCACCCCCGCGGACCGGCAGCCGACCGATCCGGGCGCCAGCACCAGCCCGGCCTGACGGTCACCCCGGTCCGGGCCGCGGCCGGTACCACAGAGGGGGGCAGCCCGCCGTGGCCAACCTCATTGACGTGCTCCCGATCGTGGTGGCGGCGAAATCGTGGGGCATGGTGCCGCGGCTGACATTTCGCGCGGCCCTCGCACGGTAGCGGTGGCGCCAACGGAACGAGGTGTGCCGTGACCCTCCCAGCATTGGACCTGCGTGAGTACGTTCATCATCTGGAAGAGCGCGCAGTGGGGTGAGCGGTGGCGGTGATGGTGGGCAGCCATAGATGCCGGGTGCGGTGCAGGCACGCGTAGACAGTGCCGGCGACCTGCCAAGGGGACCAGACCCCACCCCCTAAATGGTGCGCAGGCCACGATCAGATGGATTCACACCGTCAACGCCACCTAGCCTGTTGCGCCGCCGTTAACTGGCTTGCGTGCGTGCCGGCTCGCGATTGGCCACCGTGACCAAGTCGCGGGCACGCCCGCCGTGCGGTCACGATCTACTCCGGCTCGGCGATCGCCGCCCGGCGCTGCGCCGGGGATCCGGGGTTGCCGGGTGTCAGCTTTGCTGCTCCTGTACGGTGTCTTTGGCGTCTTGGACCTGGTCCCTGACGCTTTGGACGGCGGAGGTACTCTCGTCCTTGACGGTGGCGGCGGCGTCGGCGCCGGTGTCCTTCACCGATTCCACGGCTTGCTGTGCTGGTTCCTTCAGGTTCCCGGCGACCTCTTTCGCGGCGCCGGTGACCACCGGCGCCGCGGTGTCTTTGACCTTCGTTGCTGCCTGCTGTTCGGCCGAGGATGCGGGGATCAGGGAACCGGCGAGCCAGCCGACGCCGAAAGCGATCAGCCCGGCTGCGAGCGGATTACCTGCGGTCTGTGCCCTGGCCTGGCCCGCGGCGCCGGAAACGGTGTCACCGACCGCGGACCGGGCGGAGCCGAGGCTGGAGCCGGCTGAGCCCATGACTTTCTCTTTCGCGCCGGATACCGCGCGTTTGACTTGGGCGGCCTGCCGTTTGGCGGCGTGCGCGGGGTTGACCGTGTCGGTGAGGGCGTTGACGTTCTGGCTGAGGTCCGCACGGGTATGTTCGATCTTTTCGCGGATCTGGTCGGGATCGGTGTTGCTCATGCTGTCTCCTCGTTGCCTTTGGCCGCGTCCGGAATTTTCTTGATGGTGTCCGCTGTCTGCGGGAGCCCGGTCACTGACTTCATTTCGGTGCGTCCCATCAGGGCCAGGGCCGCGCCGATGATCAGCCACACACCGGCGACGACCAGGGCGGCCCAGCCGCGGCCCAGTGCATCGCCGAGCCCCCACCAGCCTGCGACAGACACGAACAGCAGCACCATGTAACCGGCCAGCCCGGCGCCGGCGAACATGCCGGCGCCCTTACCGGCGCGGGTGACCGACTGGCGCACCTCGGCCTTGGCGAGCTCGACTTCTTGACGCAGCAGTGTCGTGATGTCCTGGCCGACGTCGGAGAGCAACTCACCTATCGACGGGCGGCCGCCGGGGCCGTCCGGGACGCCGTCGACGCTGCTGCTCACAGCCCGTCCTCTCCAGTGCGGAATCCTTCGGAGGCATCCCGGCCGGAGGCGAACGGCCGCACCGGCTCCACAGCGGGCACGCGGCCGGCGGATACCGCGGGTGCCGGTGTGACGGTGGCCGGATCACTCGCGTCCGGCCAGCCTGGCGTGTCGTCATCGGATGCAGCCTTCAACCCGCGGGTGAGGCGCCCGGCGAGCAAGCCGGCGCCAGCGGCGAGGCCGAGGAATACCACAGGCCGCTGCCGGGCGAAGCCCTTCAGTTCCTCCACCAGCTGACCGGGTTCGCGAGAGTCCAGCCACGTCGCCGCGTCGTGTGATCTGGCCGAGGCCTGCCGCGCCAGATCGCTTGCGACACCAGGCTGGCCGGAGTGGCGGGCCATCGAGTCCAGTTCATCACCCAGGGCGCGCAAGCCCGTCGCGAGGCGCTGCTGCTGTTGGCCGGCTTGGCCGGTGAGCTCTGTGCGAGCTTGCTTCAGGAGGTCTTTGGCTTGTGTACCGACTTCGGCGGCCACGTTCTGCGCCTGGTCCTTCGCGACCGCGGCTACCTGCTGGCCGGCGTCTGCGGCGCCGTGTCCGACGGTGGCAGCCTGCTCCTTCGCGACGCCGACGGTGCCCTGATCCCCTGCCGGCGTCGTGCCAGCCGGATCTGCCTCGGGCAAGGGGCTGCCCGGTGCCGTGGGATAGTTCTCTGTCATGTCAATCCTCTGCTCTCATATTCAGCAGGCACCGCAAGCGCCCGCGGGGCTTCGGCGTCTGCGAGATGCTCTGCCATCGCCCTGCGCCGGGCGCCGCTCGGCGAGCACGACGACGCGATCACCATCCTGGCTACCGCTCGTCGTGATCAGCGTCGCAGCGCCTGGCAATCGTAGAGGCCGCGCCCGCGGGCAACAGGAGCCGGTGATATCCCCGCTCCTGCTGCCCGGGCTCTCCCGCGGGCACCCTAACTGGCGCGCAATGCCTTGATCAGCTGCTTCTTGGTCATGGTCGACCGGCCAGTGATGCCAACCTGCTTGGCCCGGCGCCGCAACTCCGGCACCTTCCAGTGATCGTAGGAACCCGCCGCGCCGCCGCGCCTGCCGGCCTTCTTGCGGGAAGCCGCCGCGGTGCTGTTCGCGACCCGCGCCGATTTCTTCATCGACACGCCCGCGCCCCGCAGCCGCTCGTAGAGCCCCTTGTCCTTGACACGGGACCCTGGATCCTTCTTCGCCACGATGTCACCTCTCCCTCCCCATACGGCGCTTCTGCGCGCCATGCTCGGTATAGCCGCCGCGGCCTGATGCCACCCCGTAGAGCCTGCCCGGCCCGCGGCCTTCGGCCGCGCCGGGCCGGATGGCGCCGTGGCAGACGTTGCAAGCTGCCCGGTAGAGGCGCTCCTAAACTCAGGGCGGCCTTTCCAGCGGGATCAGTACCAAAGCTTGCAGCCGGCGACCTCCGGCGCTGTAGGTTTCAGTGACGTGATCAGGCGGCTGGGAACGGTCAGACCGCTGGCGATGTGACCGCGGCCTGGGCTCGGTTGCGGTTGGCGAGATGGACGGTCTCGTCATCGGGCACGCCCTTTAGCGCAAGGCCATGAAGTTAGGGGCTGAACTGCGCTGTCAAGATGTCGATGCTGATGGTCGCTTTGTAGGTGCGGCGGTCGATGCGCAGGCTCTTGTAGGCGTAGCGAGACAGTGGCCGTTTCACGGCGCGTGGGCTGACGCGTGTGCGTCGGGAGGGCATCGGCTGGCCCAGGACGGCGCGTCCGATGGCGCCGACCAGGTCGATGGTGGGTCCGGCGAGCACGCCCGCGGCCTGGACGACCTGGTCGCGGGCGGCTTGGAGGGCGACGCTGAAGCTGGCCCGGTCTGGATCGGCGCCGGGGACGGTGCCGGTGGCGTCGCTGATCGCGATCCTGATCACTTGGTAGACCGTCAGCAGGGCGTAGATCTCCTGGGCGATGCCAGGCAGGGTGCGGGCGCGCAGGACGCGGCGGCCGAGCATGGTCTTCTTCAATGCGAAATACGCGGACTCGACCTCCCAGCGTTCGTGGTAGAGCTTGACCAGCTCGAACGCGGGATGCCGGCCGGGGTCGAGCAGGGTGGTGGCCAGGCGGTAGGTGCCGGTGCGCCGCCCGGCGGCGGTGGCGATGGTGATCTGGCACTCGATGATGCGCACCTGCAGTGCCCCGAGCCGGGACAGGAACGAGCCGTCCGGGAGGCGGCGCAGGACCGGTGGCTTGCGGCTGGCGGTCAGCCGGGCCAGCAGCGCGGCGCCGGCGCCGGCGACCGTTTCCAGGAAGGCGTTGGAGGCGAAGCCCCGGTCCAGCAGGACGATCATGCCGGGGCGCAGCGAGCGGGCCAGGCGCTGCCCGTGGGCGGTCTCGCCGCGGCTGCGCGGGCCGAAAACGGCGTCGATGATGGCCCGGGTGCCGCACGCCACCAGCGCCACCAGCAGGATCTGCGGGTAGCCGGAGGCGGCGGTGTACTGGTTGGAGCCCTTGCCCAGCCGGGCCCGGGTGGCCGGGCCATCGGGGACATCCAGGCTGGTGCCGTCGATCGCGACCACCAGCAGGCCGGCCCAGCGGGCCCCCGCGGCGCGGATCGCGGCTGCCGGGCCGGCCAGCAGGTCGAACAGGTCGCGCAGCGGGCGGGCTCCGAGGCGGGCGCGGGCGTGCCACAGCCCAGTTGCGGTGATTTGCGGCAGAGGCAAAGGACCCAGCGCGGCGGTGAGCCTGGCCCACACAGCCGGATAGCCGCACTCCTCGAACAGCGCCGCCGCCAGCAGGAGGTAGACCACCACCCGGGCGGGAAGCTTACGCAGCCGCCGCTGGGTGGCCCTGCACTCTGCCAGGACCGCATCGACCATCTCAAACGGCACGATCTGCGTCAGCTCGCCCAGATGGCCCGGGGCGAAGACGCCTTCGGCTACCGCGATCTCGCGGGTGATGACACACTGACCGGACAGCGGAGCCTCCTTAGCGGCAAGTGGCGTCCCGATGGCATGCTCGTTCTACCGGTATGCCGTCAGCGCTGTCCGCAGATCTCACCGGGCCGATTCACCGCCCGCACCAGTACCGGCCGCCGGGCCTGGATAGGGTCGCTCGGAAACATCAGCGCCCTGGGAGCAGGAGGCATCGCGTGGATCTGGTGGAGCGGGCCGGGCACCTCAAGCCGATGCTGGTGGAGTTCGCCCTGTCGCCCCGCTTCGATCGCGAATTGTCGGCAGTGATCGCGCGGAATTTTCCCGGCGGGGTGGTGACCGATGAGTCGGTGTTCTCCATGGTCCTCGATCACTTCGCGTTGCAGCACCGGCTCCGGTCGGGGAACACCGTGGTCGAAGCGTTCATCGCGGCCCACCCCGAGCTGACCGACGCCGAACAAGACATGCTGCGGGGCTGGCAGGACGTCGTCGAAAGCATCTTCGTGATCACCGGCAAGGACCGCGACGCCCTGGTGTTGTTCAACTTCCTCGACGAGCTCACCTACCGGACCCGATCCAACCTGGGCCGCCGGGCGTTCAAGCCGTTGAAGAAAGGCATGATCCTTGTCGGCCGGCTAGTACGGGCTGGCGAGGATTGGATGGTCTCGGGCAATCCGGCCGCCTTCCCCGCCTCGTCCCGCGACCAGATGCTGGCAGCCGCCGCCGGGCAGGCGATGCGCCACCCCGAAGCCGTCTTCCGCAATCCCGCCAAACTAGCCGAGGCCCGCCGCATCCTTGCCCAGCATCACCAGGCGTTCTCGGACCTGTTCGGCACCGACCTCATCGTCGTCCCCGGTATCGAAGTACCCGGCAAGGTCAAGGAGTTCCACCACCACCTGGCCCAGCAGGCCCGCCCCGGCGCCGAACCACCCAACATCGCCCCACTGGACCTCCCCGACGACCTACTCGCCGCCGACAGCGTCGCGATCCACTTCGCCGCGGGCGAAGGACTGAGCTTCTACCCCGGCTACCACCTGCTCGAGGAACTGTTCAGCGACCCCGCGCTGGTCTCCCGCCGCCGCTACCGTGAAACCCTCTCCGGGTTCCTGCGCGACCCCGACACCTCACCCGAACCGCTACGACGGCTCGCCGCCCGCGATCCGGCCAAGGCCAGCACCGTCTTCGCCAAACTCCTCAACCGCAAACGCGGCTTCTCCTGGGACACCAACGGCGAACAGTTGCTGCGTAAACACAAACCCCGCTACTTCGACGGGACACTGCTGCCAAGGACCGTCCCGCTCTCCGCGCTCCTGTCCAATGCACTCCAGCGCACCCGTGACAACCGCCCCTGACCACACCCGGCCGCCCCTTGCCGCCAGGACAACCCCCTTAACTTCATGGCCTTGCCCTTTAGCGAGGCGGTGCCAGAGCACCTCGAGCCCAGCAGTTGCCGGGTGCTTGCATGGCCGGGTGGAGTTCCTTGTCGCGAGCACGCTGGACGTCGCAGAACCCTCTGGCCCAGGCGGAGCGGCGCAGGCTGGCGAACGCCCGTATCCACCGTGGCCAGCATGGCACCCCGGCCCGGCAGGTGACCGTCGCGGCCAGTGCCGCAGCCAGCAGCATCGCCCATGCGATCCGGCCATCGCTTCGCGGCCACCCGTAGCCCATGCAGCCGAACCCGCAGCCGACATGCGGGCACACCACCCCGACGTCGCCGGGCGGCAGCCCGAATGCTCCGCCAGCGCCATCCGCGCACCGAAGACCACTGGGTGGCGTCGTGCACGATGAGCTGGCCGCCGTCCCATCCGGCCAGGGTTGCCGAGGGCCTGCGAGCAGTCCTGGCCAGGTCTGCCGACCCGCGAGAGTTCGCCGTCCTCCGTGAAGTTCTCGGCGCGAGGACGCCATCGAGGGCGGCGACGTCTGCTGCGGATATGGACCGGGGCAAGCCAGCGCCCGACCCGGTTCAGGTCGCGCCGCAGAATGCCCGGATCGCGCCCGAACAGGTATGTTCGCAGGCGATACCGTTTGAGATGGGCGTGCCGGCGTGCCTTGCATCGGCCTGCGGAGCGGAGGCATCAGCAGCGGGGAGCTGCTGGACGCAGGAGCCAGGTCTGGCCGCAGCTGCGCACCGCGCTCAGCGCCCAGGAGGCCAGCGACCTGGCAGACAAGATCGAGCAGGGCAAGAAGACTGCGCCGACCCGGCCGCACCCGCACACGTCGGCCCCACGGCGCTGAAGACTGCCGGCCCGGCCATCGCCGCGGCTGACCAGGCCCGGGACAGGGCCAGCGGCCGGGGAGAATAGCTGGCCCCAGCGCGCCACACATACACGAGCAGCGCTACACATGCACGAGAGGTAGGCAATGACCGACAGCATGGCCGCCACGTTTGACAGGCTTCGCGAAGCGGCTGCAGCTCACGATAAGCCCGTAGGCTCGTGTGCGGCCGTCCCTGTGGGCCCCATCATCCGCCGATCCGCAGACGCAGGCAGCGGGACCGAGCACAGGCCGGACTGACCCGAAAGGGGGCAAGCTAGCGGGATTTAGGGAGGTCCCGCCTCTGACCACCTATGCCACTGGAGGACTGGAGCGGCGGCGATCTGCCGCACCGGCGCATGATCCCTGCCCTTGGCACGGCTCGCTGGTGCGGCGCTAGTCGGCTTGGCCGCCCGTGTTGGGCGCTGCGGGCGGGGTGATCTCATCGGGGGTGCGCGGGAAATCGGCGGCTGCGACTGCGCGGGGCGGCAGGTCGTCGTAGGATACGTGGACGCGCTGGCGTCGCGCCGCTGATTTTGCAGTGCCTGGGCGGCCAGGACGGCCCGGTCGGCCTCGGTGAGCGGCGGCTGGACAATGGAACGCGGCCACAGCCGCCGCGCCAGCACGACGTTGAGCTCGGCGACGTACACGGTGATTTCCATGCTGAAGGAGATCCAGGCCAGCAACACCAGCACGGTGGCGAACGCGCCGTAGACCGCGTCGGTTTCCCGGAGGTGGCCTACGACATACGTGCCCGGTGCCTGCAGCACGGTCCACGCCAGCCCGCCGGCGGCGGCGCCGGGAACCAGCTCGCCGGTCGGCACCCCCTTTTGGGTAAGGACGCGGAAGGAGAGGAAGAACATCACGATGTTGGCGGCGGCCACGAGGATCTCACCGGCGATGTCGAGCACACCGGGGCCTAGGCCAGGTCAGCGGGAAGTTCAGGCAATCTGGGTGGCGAGTTCGCGTAGCGGAACTTCGTAAGCCTGGGCGAAGGTTGGGAAGGGGTGCACGACGTCGGCCAGGGTTGTCAGGGGGATGCTGGCGCGGATCGCGACGCTGGCTTCT
>DASYQM010000276.1:0-3837 GCA_036005525.1 Streptosporangiaceae bacterium | reverse complement strand
CTTTGGCAAGCTCAAGCAGTTCAGAGCGGTGGCCACCCGCTATGACAAGCGCGGGCAGATCTACCGGGGCACCATCGACGTCGCCACCATCAGGATCTGGCTACGCGACCCCGTCCATGATCCAAGAAACAGGCCCTAGGGCGGTCGCCGAACGCTGGCCGGCGCGGACACCCGGGTCCCAGTGGACATTGGTGGATTTTCGGCAACCCGGCCCCGGTCACCGGGAGATGGCCGTTGACCGCGCCCGGTAGGGTCAGGGAAGCGAAGGGATCGTCGGCCTGGCAACCACACACCGGCGGCGTGGCCTGCGACCGCGCCACGGGAGGGGAGCGCTGATCTCACCGTGACATCCGCGTCTGGCGCCGATCTGGCGTGGTCAGCCACTGACCACCGCGCCGTCGACCTCATCCGCGTCCTGGCGATGGACGCCGTCGAGCAGGCAGGGTCCGGGCACCCGGGGACGGCCATGAGCCTCGCCCCCGCCGCCTACCTGCTGTTCCAGCAGATCCTCCGGCATGACCCGGCCGATCCCGGCTGGCTGGGCAGAGACCGCTTCGTGCTGTCCTGCGGCCACTCCAGCCTCACCCTGTACCTGCAGCTCTACCTGTCCGGGTACGGCCTGACCCTGGACGACATCAAGGGATACCGCTCCTGGGGCAGCCTGACCCCCGGGCATCCCGAGCACGGGCTCACACCTGGGGTGGAGACCACCACCGGCCCGCTCGGGCAGGGCCTGGGCAACGCGGTCGGCATGGCGATGGCAGCCCGCCGCGAGCGCGGACTGCTCGACCCCGGCGCACCAGCCGGCACAAGCCCCTTCGATCACCACGTGTACTGCTTCGTCTCGGACGGGGACATCGAGGAGGGCATCAGCCACGAGGCCTCGGCCCTCGCAGCTCATCAGGATCTCGGCAACCTGGTCGTGCTCTATGACAACAACACGATCTCGATCGAGGACGACACCGCGATCGCGAAGTCCGAAGACGTGTGCGCGCGGTACGAGGCCTACGGCTGGCACGTCCAGCGGGTGACCTGGCGGCACCCGGACGGCTACCGGGAGGACGTGGGCGCACTGCGGGCGGCGATGACCGCTGCCCGGGATCACACCGGCCAGCCCTCGCTCATCTCGCTGCGGACGATCATCGCCTGGCCCGCGCCCACCAAGCAGAACACCGGCGAAGCGCACGGCTCCGCACTCGGCGCCGAGGAGGTGGCGGCGACCAAACGCATTCTCGGCTTCGACCCCGACGTGTCGTTCCCCGCCGAGGAGGACGTGGTCGCGCACGCGCGCATGGTCGCCGACCGCGCCAAGCGGGCGCGCGCGGAATGGGAGGAGTCGTTCGCGGCGTGGACAGCGGCCAACCCCGACGGGGCGGCGCTCTTGTCCCGGCTGTCCGCCCGCCGGCTGCCGGACGGCTGGGAAGCCGCCTTGCCGCGGTTCCCGCCCGACGCCAAGGGCATGGCCACACGGAAAGCCTCCGGCGAGACCCTCAACGCGCTCGCCCCCGTGCTTCCCGAGCTCTGGGGCGGGTCTGCCGACCTGGCGGGCAGCAACAACACGTCGATGAAGGGCGAGCCGTCGTTCATCCCGCCCGAGCACCAGACCCGTCTCTACCCCGGCGGCATGTACGGCCGCACCCTGCATTTCGGGATCCGCGAGCACACCATGGGCGCGATCTGCAGCGGGATCGCGCTGCACGGGCTGACCCGGCCCTACGGTGGCACCTTCCTTGTGTTCAGCGACTACATGCGGCCGGCGGTCCGGCTGGCGGCGATGATGGGGCTGCCGGTCACGTACGTGTGGACGCACGACTCGATCGGGCTGGGCGAGGACGGGCCCACCCATCAGCCGGTCGAGCACCTGTGGGCGCTGCGCAGCATCCCCGGGCTGGACGTCGTGCGCCCGGCCGACGCCAACGAGACCGTGGCCGCCTGGCAGGCCATCCTCAGCCACAGCGACCGGCCCGCTGGCCTGTGCCTGACCCGGCAGAACGTGCCGGTGTTCGACCGTGCCGCCGACCCCGCACAGGTCCGTGCCGGGGAAGGGCTGGCCGGGGCGGAGGGCACCGCCCGTGGCGGATACATCCTGGCCGAGGCCGCCGGCGGGGAGCCGGCGGTGATCCTGATCGCCACCGGCAGCGAGGTGCAGGTCGCGCTCGCGGCACGCGAACTGCTCGCGCAGGAGGCGATCGCTGCCCGGGTCGTCTCGATGCCCTGTGTGGAATGGTTCACCGCGCAAGAGCCTTCCTACCGGGAGGAGGTGCTCCCGGCGCGGGTCCGGGCCCGGGTCTGCGTCGAAGCTGGCATTGCCCAGGGATGGCGGGCATTTGCCGGCGATGCCGGGGAATGTGTCAGCTTGGAGCACTTTGGTGCCTCGGCCGACTACCAGGTGCTGTTCGAGAGGTTCGGGTTCACGGCGGAGCGGGTGGCGGCCGCGGCCCGCGCCAGCCTGGCCAGGGTGGCGCGGGGCGACCAAGCTTGAGAGCGCGAGGATCGATAAGGAGCGAAAGGCCATGACCCCGCAGTCAGAGGACGTCCTTGAGCAGCTGTCCGCCGCCGGCGTATCGGTATGGCTGGACGACATCAGCCGGGAGCGGCTGGCGACCGGCAACTTGGCCGGCCTGATCCGTGACCGGCACGTGGTCGGGGTGACCTCGAATCCGACCATCTTCGCGCACGCTCTCGGGTCCGGCTCGGCCTATAGCAGCCAGCTCGCCGACCTGGAGACCCGGGAGGTGGGACTCGAAGAGGCCTCCCGCGCCATCACCACCTACGACATCCGGTGGGCCTGCGACGTGCTCCGGCCGGTCTACGACGCGACCGGCGGGGTCGACGGCCGGGTCTCCCTTGAGGTGGATCCCCGGATCGCCCGGGACACCGCCAAGACCATCGCCGAGGCGCGCGCGCTGTGGTGGCTGGTGGACCGGCCGAACCTGTTCATCAAGATTCCGGCGACCGAGCAGGGCCTGCCAGCCATCACGCAGTGCCTGTCCGAGGGCATTAGCATCAACGTCACGCTGATCTTCTCGCTGGACCGGTACGGCCAGGTCATGGACGCCTTCTTTGCGGGGCTGGAGCAGGCCGCGCAGGCGGGCCACGATCTGGCCTCCCTCGCGTCGGTGGCGTCCTTCTTCGTCAGCCGGATGGACACCGAGGTGGACAAGAGGCTGGACAAACTCGGCACGCCGGAGGCGGCGGCGCTGCGCGGCAAGGCGGCCATCGCCAACGCGCGGCTCGCCTACGAGCTGTACGAGGAGAGGTTCGCGACCCCCCGCTGGGAGGCCCTGCGCCGGGCCGGCGCCCGGCCGCAGCGCCCGCTGTGGGCCTCGACCAGCACCAAGGATCCGGCCTACCCGGACACCATGTACGTGGAAGAACTGGTGGCGCCCGGGACGGTGAACACGATGCCGGAGTCGACGCTGCGTGCCATGGCCGACCATGGCCGCCTGCGGGGCGACACCGGCCGCGGCGGTTACGCGGAGGCGCGGCAGCTCTTCGTGGACCTCGAGGCCCTCGGCATCGGCTACGGGGACGTGGTGACCGTCCTGGAAGAGGAGGGCGTGGCCAAGTTCGCGGCCTCCTGGCAGGAGCTGCTCGAGTCGATCAGCACTGAACTGGCGGCGGCGATCAGAACGTGAACACCAAGGAGGACCCGGGCATGGCGCAGCCCGCGTTCGCGGGCCGTCCGGCGGCGGCGGGCCTCGGCCAGCTTCTCGCCGCGGCGGGCACGAGAGGATCGTAGCGATGAGCGAACTCGTAGCGGGCAATCCCCTGCGTGACCCGCGGGATCGCCGCCTCCCCCGGGTCGCGGGGCCGTGCGTGCTCGTCATGTTCGGC
>DASYQM010000275.1:0-5556 GCA_036005525.1 Streptosporangiaceae bacterium | reverse complement strand
CAAGACGAACGCCGAGATCGCCGCCGAGCTCTTCGTCGGTGAGGGAACCGTCAAGACACACATCAACCACGTGTTCACCAAGCTGCAGCTGCGCGACCGGGCCGCCGCCGTGGTCTTCGCCTTCGACCACGACCTCGTCACGCCGGGGACCGGGTCTCCGTAGCTGCTGATGCGGCAGCGCCCGCAGAGCACGCGATCCGCGCCGTTGACATGCCGTCCGGCGGTCAGGCGGCGGTGCCCCAGAGATGCGCCGAGGCGATCTTGGCACCCGCCGCCTGAGACCGGAACTTCGCCCACGTGACGCTGGGGACCACGACGTCCATCCCGGCGACGGTCCCGAACCCGCAATCGGTGCCGGCCATCACGTTGTCCCGGCCCACGACCCCCGCATAACGAATCAGCCGGTCCGCGACTACCTCAGGATGCTCGACGATGTTCGTGGTGGAGTCGAGGACCCCGGGAATCACGTACTTGCCTTCCGGCAGCTTCGTGTCCCGGAAGACCATCCACTCATGTGCGTGGCGGCCGTTCGACGCCATCAGCATCAGGCCGGCCGGCTTGGCCTTCAAGATGATGTCGATGATGTCCTTGAGCTCGACATCCATGGTCCGCGGCATCTCTCCGTTGCCCCAGCAGATGTGGATGCGCGCGGCCTCGGCGGGGATGTTCGCCAGCGCGTGGTTGAGCGCCTCCACCCCCCGTTCCATCTGCCTGCGGAAGTTCTCCAGCGAGCCGGCGCCGGGCGCGGTCATGGCCAGATCGGGGCAATCCAGCTGCAGCACGAAGCCCGCGCGGTGGATCGCCTCGTATTCCTCCCGCATCGCATCGGCGAGCGCCCCCAGGTATTCTTCCTGGCTCCCGTAGTACCGGTTCGGCGAGAAGACCGCGATGACACCCGGGGAAGCGGCGCTCATGAACGTGGCCGCCGCCGGAACGCCTGCCATCGCCGCCTTGAGGTTCTCGATGTCGGCTTGCACGGCACGCTGCCCGACATAGGCGACCGGCCCATCGCACGACGTGAACCTGATCTTCGCCGCGGAGGCCATGGTCTGGGCTATCTTCTCCATGAAATCGGGAAAGTCCTGCAGGCCCATCACCGACGCGGCGACCTCTTCGATCGAGCCCTCGCCGCCGAAGCCGGTCAGCCGGTCCTTGACATAGGTGGCGTAGCTGGGCTTGCTCACCTCGCCGTCGTTGAGCACGTCGACGCCCGCGTCCGCCTGCCTTTGCACGGTCTCCCGCACGGCCGCCCGCACCTCGCCGGCGAACCGGGCGTCATCCACGGGCTCGCCCGCCTCCTGCGCCAGCACAAGCGGCAGGAACTCTGCCGGTCGCGGCAGGCTGCCGGAGTGCGTCGTCAGGATCCGATCCGCTCGCGGCTGCATGGGCCCCCTCCCGCTGGCCGTCCGGGGCGCACGACGGGTCATCGTACTGCGTGATGACTCCCCGTCACGCCCGATACGTTACGTAACATAACACTCGTTCACTGGGTGGTTCGCTGGCGGCGACGGGGGAACGATCCCGAACCAGCCGACGAGCGAGGAGGAGGCCATGAGCGAACTCGACCGACTGGAAGCGGCGGTTGGCGAGTGCCGCGAGATGGTCCGCGAAGCCCATGCCGCCACGAAGGATCTGCGGGCCGCGGTGCGCGAGGCGAAGAAGGAAGTGCAGGCCCTGGCGAAGGACGAGGTGGCCGCCCACGTCCAGCAGGAGGTGTCCCGGCAGCTGGAGGAGCTGGACGAGCGGACCGGTGAGGCGATCACTGCGGCAACGCAGAAGGTGATCGCCGAGTTCGACCGGTTCGGTGAGTCGCTGCTGGGCAAGGAGGCCTACTGGCAAAAGGCGAGCGGCCGGCGTGCGGCGGCGCGCCCCGACACCGATGTGGTGGCACTCGACGTCCAGCCCGGCGAAGACAAAGGCTGATGGCGCCCAGGTGACAGTGGTGCGGTTCCGCAGCGGACATGGCGTCAGTGGTGGAACCATAATCGTCGGTGCTCCGCGATCAGGGCGGCGCGGAGCGCGGTACCGCAGGGGAGGCACGGTGTGAGCATCGGCGAAGCCCTCGCGGAAGCGCGGCGCCGGGCGGATCTCACCGTGACCGAGGTCAGCCGCCAGACCCGCATCCGGGAAACGATCATCACCGGCATCGAGGGTAACGATTACTCGGCGTGTGGCGGCGACCTTTATGTCCGGGGGTACATCCGCAGCATCGCACAGGCTGTCGGGGCCGACCCGGAGCCATTGATCAGGGAGTACGACACGGCCCAGCTGGCGCCGCGGCCGATCGCGGACGACTGGACCGAGCCGGTCCCGCCGGTCAGGAAACGCAGGCGGCTCCGGCTGAGCTGGATCGCTGCGCTGGTGCTGGTGTGGCTCGGTGTGGCGGCGTACAACCTCCTCGCGGGCCCACTCCATACCACGAGCGCCACCCCCGCGGCCACGGCACACCCGGTGACCCGCTCCCCCACCGTCGCCGGCACACAAGCGCCGGCGACGCCGAGCCCAGCCAACTCCGCCACTCCGGCCAGCGCCGGGGTGCGCAAGCTCACGCCGGCCGGTGCCGCCGCGTTCAATCCTTCCGGCGCCGGCCAGGGTGACCACAGCGAGCTCGCGCACCTCGCGATCGACGGAAAATCCGCCACGGCATGGCGTACCGACTGGTACACGACCGCCCGTTTCGGGAACCTGTATCCCGGCACCGGCCTGCTCGTCGATATGGGCAAGGCGACGACGATCACGGCCGCCCGGATCACGCTCGGCCGCGCTGACGGCGCCGACTTTCAGCTTCGCGTCGGCACCGCACCCGCCATGGCCGACCTGTCACCCGTCGCCCACGCGGCCAACACCGGCGGCGTGGTGCGCCTGCGGCTCAGCAGCCCGGCGCACGGCCGTTATGTGCTCATCTGGTTTACCAGCCTGCCGCCCGACTCGTCCGGCACCTTCCAGGTGAGCGTGTACAACGTCCGGCTGGAAGGCCCGGCCTGATCCGGCCGGGACCATCCCGTCGCCGCGCCGGTCAGGCGCGGGCAGCGCGGCGGTACCGGCCGGCGAGCTGGCCGAGGTACCGCACGAGCTCCGGGTGGGCCTCCGGGTTCTCGATCTCGAAGTCGGCGCCGAGCATGCCGAGGTAGAGGGCGAGCATCTGCGGCGTGTCGGATCCAACGCGGACCCGGCAGGTGTTCCTGCTGATCGGGTCGATCTCGACAGAGGGCGGCAGCCGCGGGATCAGCGTGTCCGCCGCGGCGTGGGCGATCACGTCGGCGCGGTAGTTCCACATCGCCGCCCCCGTGCCCTTCAGCACGTGGAGCGCGGCGTCGCCGCCGGGGATCTGGCGGGGCGCAAACCTGGGACCGGCATGGTTCGGCCGCAGGCTGACACGGTCGACCCGGAAGGTGCGCCACGCCCCGTGGCCGGTGTCCCAGGCGACGAGGTACCAGCGGCGGCCGGCGTTGACGAGGCGATGGGGTTCGACGTCGCGGCGGCTTTCGGTGCCGTCGTGGCGCCGGTAGCCGAAACGAACCCGCTGCTGGTCCCGGCACGCCGCGGCGAGCGCGGTCAGGGTTCCGGCGCCGACGGCCGGCCCTGCCACGGGAGCGGGAACGGTGAACGCCTCGATGGCGCTCACGCGGTGGCGCAGCGGGGCGGGGAGGAGCTGTTGCAGCTTGGCCAGGGCGCGAACGCACGCCTCTTCGATCCCGGCGACGGATCCGCCCGCTGCGGTGCGCAGCCCGACCGCCACCGCGACGGCCTCCTCGTCGTCAAGCAGCAGCGGCGGGACCACCGCCCCGGCGCCGAGCCGGTACCCGCCGCCGACCCCGGGAGTGGCGGCGACCGGGTACCCGAGCCTCCGCAGCCGTTCGACGTCGTTGCGCACGGTGCGGGTCGTCACTTCCAGGCGCGACGCAAGTTCGGTGCCCGTCCAGTCGCGGCGGCTCTGCAGGATCGACAGCAGGCGCAACAGCCGGGCAGAGGTTTCCAGCATGTCCCCAAGATTCCCACCGAACGCGGAAAGAATCGTTCCTGATTACCTGCGATTCTGGCCGCATGAACACCACAGACAGCGACATCCGGCCCTTCCGCGTCGAGATACCGCAACGCGACGTCGACGAACTTCATGAGCGGCTCGCCCGCACCCGCTGGCCGCACGACCTCCCCGGCGCCGGGTGGGACCGGGGCGTGCCCGGTGGCTACGTGCGGGACCTCGCCGAGTACTGGCAAACGACCTTCGACTGGCGTACCGCGGAGGCGGCTCTCAACCAGATCCCGCAGTTCACGACCACGATCGACGGCCAGCCGATCCACTTCCTGCACGTGCGGTCGCCGCACCCCGGCGCGCTGCCGCTGCTGCTCATCCATGGCTGGCCCAGCTCGCCGGTCGAGTTTCTGCGGGTGATCGGGCCGCTCACCGACCCCGGCTCGCACGGCGGCGACCCGGCCGACGCGTTCCACGTCGTGGTCCCCTCGCTCCCCGGATACGGGTTCTCGACACCGGTGCACCAGCCCGGCTGGGGCAACCTGTTCCGCGTCGCGCAGGCGTGGGCGCAGCTCATGGGCCGCCTGGGCTACGAGCGCTACGCCGTGCACGGCACCGACGTCGGCTCCGGCGTGGCGGGCATCCTGGCCATGGTCGACGCCGGCCGGGTGGCGGGCGTGCACCTGACCGGGACCGTGGCGGCCATGCCGTTCGGGCCGCCCGTCCCGCTCGACGGGCTGTCCGGGGCCGACCGGCGTCGCGCCGAGCGGTTCAACGCCTACCAGGCCGACGGCCTGGGCTACCTGCACCTGCAGGCCACCCGCCCCCAGACGCTCGGCTACGCGCTGACCGACTCCCCGGCCGCGCAGCTGGCGTGGATCGCCGAGAAGTTCCGGGAGTGGACGGACCCGGCGGCGGACCTGCCCGAAGACGCGGTCGACCGCGACCAGCTGCTCACGAACGTGAGCATCTTCTGGTTCACCAGGGCCGGCGCGTCCTCCGCCCACGCCACCTACGACGGCATGCAGGCCTGGCGTGAGATGGCCGCCCAGGACGCGGACGCGGCCGGCGCATTCGGCGGCGGTCAGCCCGGTCCGCCGACCGGCGTGGCGGTGTTCGCCGCCGACACCGCCATCAGGAGCCTGATGGACCCGGCCGGCCAGATCACCCACTGGTCGCAATACGACCGTGGCGGCCACTTCCCCGCTATGGAAGTCCCGGACCTCCTCGTCGGCGACCTCCGTGTCTTCTTCCGCGGCCTGAGGTGACCGATCCCGTCTGCCGGGCCTGAGGTGACCGCTCCCGTCTGACGGGCCTGAGGTGACCGCTCCCGCCTGACGGACCTGAGGTGACCGCCCTGAGGTGGCCTCCCGTCTCCGGCGCCGCGTGCTCAGCCAGAAGGTCCCCGCCCGGCGGTTGCCCGTTGTGCGGTGCGGTACAGATCGGCCAGTTCGCCGGTGGTGGTGGCGTCCTGCGGGGACTTGTCGTCGCGCCAGCGGCCGGTGAAGCGCGGGAACCGCATCGCCAGCCCGGCGTCCTCCTTGATCTGCCCCCAGCCGGCCGTGTAGGTCGGCGAGAGGGTC
>DASYQM010000274.1:0-8366 GCA_036005525.1 Streptosporangiaceae bacterium | reverse complement strand
CGCATGGATGCGCAGGATCGACCCGGGCGCCATCGGCTTGCACCGATGTGGTCGGCACCGCCCGTCGCACTGGTGCGGCCGACTGGTCCGGTGGTCGCGCAGCGGCCCACAGCGCTGGTCGCACATATGCTCGCTGCTGGTGTGGTGCTCAGTCTTGGGCAGGCGCCCGCACAGCCGGGAGCACTTCTTCAGGTGCGCATACAGTACATCGAGCGCGTCCGCGCGGAGCTTGCGCACCCGCACGTCGCCGAGGACCGGCTTGATAGTGCGCCGGATGTAGCCCTCGTGCGCCTCCCGAGTCGACACCTCGAGGTCCGCCACATCCAGGTACCGATCGAGCAGGAGCCCGACCGTCGCCGAATCGTCGGGTGCCCGCTCAGCCTCCACGTCTCGCAGCAGCCTCGCTAGCTCGGCAGCGGCCTGCGCCTCGGTCTTGACGGTCCGCTTGTACCGGCGTTCCTTGCCGGTCACGGGGTCCCTGCCGCCATACACCCGGACCCGTAACGAGCCGCTCGGCAGTCGCTCTACGTTACCTTTCGCCACCGTCGCCATGACGAGACGATAACCCGAGATGCCGTCATCGTGCCACGGCCCGTGCCACGGCAATTCCCGGGCACTCCAAGCCTCGCCGCAAGAAGCCACCTAAGCATCAAGAAACCCCAGGCCAGAGTGGGTGACCTGGGGCTGAGCAGGGGAGCCGCCTTGGGGAATCGAACCCCAGACCTACGCATTACGAGTGCGTCGCTCTGTCCGACTGAGCTAAGGCGGCGAAGCCGCCCACAGGGGCGGCGGCGAACCGAGTCTACCGGCCCCGGAGCCGGCGAGCCGACCGAGGATCAACCCCGCCGCCACCCACCAGCCCGGCTACGGACAGACCATCCCATTACGCGGCGTGGCCAGGCTGATCAGGTACCGGTCAACGGCCGAGTCCACGCAGGTGCTGCTCCCGCTCAGGTAGGCGGTGTGCCCGTCCCCGTTCCAGCCCAGCAGGACCCCTGACTTCAGGTCCTTCGCGAGCGCCTGAGCCCACCGGTACGGCGTGGCCGGGTCCCGGGTCGTCCCCACCACCAGGATCGGCGGCGCGCCAGCGGCCCGCAGCGGCGCCGGCGCGGCCGCGTGCACCGGCCAGTACGCGCAGGGCAGGCTGCTCCACATGTTCGACGCCCCGAACTGCGGCGCCGCCTTCGATGCGGCGGCGGCCGCCGAGCTGTACGCCTGAAGTGACCGCGGCCACGGCCGGTCGATGCAGTTCACGGCCGTGTTCACGTCCATCAGGTTGGAGTACTCCCCGTTCGGCCCTCGCTCGAACAGCGCGTCGGCCAGCTCCACCATCAGCGTCCCGTTCCCGGCGAACGCGCCAGTCAGGCCAGCTCGCAGATACTGCCAGAACGACTTGCTGTACAGCGCGGAGGCCACCCCGTTCAGCAGCATCGCGTCGTTGGCGGGCTGCCCTGCGATCTGGCTGGCCAGCGGTTTGCTCGCGGTCTGGTGCAGCAGCCCTTGCAGCCGGGCGATCCCGGCGCTCACCGTCCCGTTGCCCAGCGGGCAGCCGGGGCGCCGTACGCAGTCGGCGGTGAAGGACCGGAGGGCGACCTCGAACCCCTGCGCCTGGACCGAGTTCAGGCTGAACCCGGACTCATCGGGGTTGACCGCGCCGTCCAGCACCAGGGCCCGCACGTGCGACGGGAACAGCTGCGCATACCAGGCGCCCAGGTAGGTGCCGTACGACTTGCCGAGATACGTCAGCTTGGCGTCGCCGAGAGCGGCGCGCAGCACATCCATGTCGCGGGCCGCGTTGCGGGTGCCCACGTAGGGCAGCAGCGCGCCCGAGCGCCGCTCACATCCGCGGACGAACAGCTTGGCCTGCGCCACGACCGCGGCGAACTGGGCCTTGCTGGCCGGGTTGTCGCTGGTGGCGAAGTACTTGTCGAGTTGCGGCCCGGTCAGGCAGTGGACCGCCGGCGCGCTGCTGCCGACCCCGCGCGGGTCGAAACCGACCACGTCGAATCGGGCGCGTACCGCGGCCGACACCACGTTGCGGGCCTGCCGTGCGTAACTGACCCCGGATCCGCCGGGGCCGCCCGGGTTGATCACCAGCGACCCGATCCGGCGCGCCGGGTCGCTCGCTGGCAGCTTGATCACTGGCAGCGAGAACCGCCGCCAGGCGGGCCGCCGGTAGTCGAACGGGACCAGCAGCCGCGCGCACTGGAACCCGTTGTCGCAGGACCGCCAGTTGAGTTTCTGCGCGTCATAACCGGCGATCGTGGTCGGTGCCGGGCCGGTCGGGCCGCCCCCACCGGCCGGGCTGGCGGCCGCGGCGGTGCCGCCCGCAACCGGCGTGGACGTCCCGCCAGCGGGCGCCGCGCCGCTCCCCGTCCCGCCGGAGCACGCGGCAACGAGCAGGGCGGCCCCTATCGCGATCGCTGGCACCGCCGCCAGCGGGCGTCTCACCCGGCCTCGCCCGGCGCTGCCCCGCCCGCTTCGCCTGCCAGCCCGCCCCCGGCGCCGGTGCCACCATTGCCCGCCCCGCCGGCGGTCACGGACTCCTCGCCGTATTTCGCCTCGTACGCCTGCCGGGACCCGCATACGCTCGCCCGGGTGCAGGCGCATTTGCGCCCGTCTGCCGTCAGCTTCACCACGACCTTGTCTCCCGGCACGTTGTGCCCGGTGACGACCCCCGGCCCTTCCGGGGTCTCGACTGCCTCGCCAAGCTTAGGCGCCTTCTCCTGGAACTCTTGGTACAACGGATGCTCGTACTTCAGGCAGCACATGAGCCGCCCGCACGCTCCGGCGATCCGCAGCGGGTTGACGGGCAGGTCCTGGTCCTTGGCCATCCGGACGGAGACCGGCTCGAAGTCCTTGAGGAAGGTGGCGCAGCACAGGTCGCGCCCGCACGGCCCTATCCCGCCCTGGAGCCTGGCCTCGTCGCGCGGGCCGATCTGCCGCAACTCGACCCTGCCGCCGAGGCGACCGGCCAGGTCGCGGACGAGGGCGCGGAAATCGACCCGGTGCGGCGCGCTGAAGTACACGGTGAAAACCGGGGGCTCGTCCACGTAGTCGACGCCGATCACCTTCATCGGCAGCGCGTGGTCACGGATCAGGCGCCGCGCGGTGACCCGCGCCTGGGCCCGTTTCGCCCGGTTGTTCTCGTCGCGGCTCAGGTGCTCGTCGGCGGCGATGCCCTCGCACACCGGCAGGCCGGCCACGTCATCATCCACCCACTGCGGTGCCCACACGCATTCGGCCACTTCCGGCCCGCTGTCGGTAGGAACAAGCACCTTGGTCCCTACCGTGGGCGAGTAGGGCCCCGGATCGAGGTAATAGAGCCGCCCGAACCTCTCGAAACTAACGGCCATCATCATGCCCACCGCTCCAGAGTACGGCGCGACCCGCGAGTCGCCCAGCCCACCTCCGGAGCGTGGCCGTGCCCGCCGGGCTCTGTGGGCAGCCAGGGCACGGGTCAGCGCGCAGCAGATTCGCGGAGGTCAGCGGGCTGCCAGGGCGAGGGTCATCTCCTCCACCGCCAGCAGCGGCGCGACGTTGAGTTCCAGCCGCTCCCGGCACGCCATGACGGCCTCGATCCTGCGCAACGTAACCTCCGGCGCCGAGGAGTTCGCCAGCCGGTGCACGTCGCGCTCGTGGTCGGCGCTGGCCAGCTCGACCCGCGCGCCCAGCTGGACCGCCAGAACATCCCGGTAGAACGCGGCCAGGTCGAGCAGGGCCCGGTCGAGCGCGTCCCGCTTGAGCCGGGTGGCGCGGGACTTCTGCCGGTCCTCCAGGTCCCGCATAGCACCAGCCGAGCCGCGTATGGCCTTGGCCACCCCCTTGCCGGTCGACCCTTCGCCGAAGGCCCGGCGCAGCGCCTCCCGTTCGGGCGTATCCAGCTCCTCGGTGATCGCGGCCGCCTCCGTCTCCGCCGCCTTCACGAGCGCGGCGGCGGCGGCGAAGGCAGGCCCGGGGCCGGTCAGGCGGGCGGGTACCGCCAGCACCTGGTCGCGGCGCTGGGCGGCCTCCGGATCGGTGGCCAGCCGGCGGGCGCGCCCGATGTGCCCCTGCGCGGCGCGGGCGGCGGCCAGCGCCCGCTGCGGCTCCACCCCGTCACCGGCGAGCACCTGGGCGACCGACGACGACGCCGGGGTGCGCAACGTGACCAGCCGGCACCGGGACCGGATCGTGGTCACGAGTTCCTCCGCGGACGGCGCGCACAGCAGCCAGACCGTGCGCGGGGCGGGCTCCTCGATCGCCTTGAGCAGGGCGTTGGCCGCCTGCTCGGTGGCCCGGTCGGCGTCCTCGAACAGCACTACCTGCCACCGGCCGCCGGACGGCGCCCCGGCCGCCCGCAGCACCAGGTCGCGGGTGCGCCGTACCCCGTAGGAAAGCCCGTCCGGCCGCACCAGCAGCAGGTCGGCGTGGGTGCCGGCGCGTACCTGATGGCAGGACGCGCACCGCCCGCATCCCCCGTACGGGCACAGCAGCGCGGCCGCGAACGCGCGGGCCGCCACCGACCGCCCCGAGCCCGGCGGGCCGGTGAACAGCCAGGCGTGGGTCATCCCGGTGACGTGCTCACCGCGCAGCACCGCCGAGGCGGCAGCGGCCGCGCGGCGCAGTTCCGTGACCACCTCGTCCTGGCCGACCACGGCGGCGAACACGCCGCTGTCAGGCGCCCCGCCGTCAGGACCCTCGCCCTCAAAACCCCCGCCGCCGGGCACCCCGCCCTCAAGACCTCCAGCGCCAGGCACCCCGCCGTCAAAACCGCCGCCGCCGGGCACTCCGTCTTCAAGACCCCCGCCGCCAGGGACCCCGCCGCCGGAAACTCCGCCGGGAGGCGCACCGCCGTTAAGCATCCGGCCGCCGTTCATTCGAGGATGGCCGGGATGCTGCCGGTGTTGTCCTCGGCGACGGCCGGCACCGGGTCGGGCAGCATGTCGCGGATCCGGTCCTGGATTTCCCGGCTGAGCTCGTCCGTCGGGCGGGCGGCGTCGAGCACCAGGTAGCGGTCGGGCTCCTTTCTGGCCTGCGCCAGGAAGCCGTCCCTGACCCGCTGATGGAAATCGGCGGGCTCGGCCTCCAGCCGGTCCGCCGATGGTGCGCGGCGGCCCAGCCCTTCCAGGGGCGGGAGGTCGAGCAGGACGGTCAGATCGGGCCGCAGGCCGCCGGTCGCCCACTGGTTCAGCCCGGCGACGTCGGCGACCGGCTGGTTCCGCCCCCGTCCCTGATAGGCGATGGACGAGTCGACAAAACGATCGGTGACCACGACCGCCCCGCGCTCCAGCGCGGGTGCGATCACCGAGTCGACGTGCTCGGCCCGGTCGGCGGCGTACATGAGCGTCTCCGCCCGCGGGGACAGCCCGGTGTGCGTGGTGTCGAGCAGCAGCGCGCGCAGCCGCATCCCCACCTTGGTCGCCCCGGGCTCATGGGTGGCGACGACGTCGTACCCCTGCTCGCGCAGCCAGATCGCGAGCAGCCGCGCCTGCGTGGTCTTGCCCGAGCCCTCGCCGCCCTCGAAGGCGATCAGCAGCCCGCGGTGACCGGCGGCGGCGCCGTGACTGGCGGCGCCGGGATGACTCGCGGCCTCGCCCTGCCTCGCGGCCTCCTGCGCCTGGCCGTTGGGATGCGCGGGCACCGGCGCGAAGGGCCTGCCGCGCACGGCCGATGCCAGGTCGTCCCGGAGCGGCACACCCTGGCGGTCGTCCATCTGCCGGTAGGAGACCACCCCCAGCCACACGGCGACCGCCGCGGCCAGGAGCAGCACGATGTTGTAGCCGACGGCGCTGTAGTCCACGTTGCCGACGCGCAGCGTGCCGGACCCGGTCACGGTGCGCACCAGGGCCGTGAACCCGCCCGCCAGGAAGGGCGCGATCGCGATCACCGCGAACAGGATGACCCGGATGCCGGACTGCAGGAAGGCGAACGTCCGCCCCCGCGTGTCGTCGTCCACCTCCCAGCCGACGATGGTGTAGCCGGTCACGTACGCGATGCCGGCGAGGGCACCTAGCAGGATCACCAGCAGGACGACCACGACCAGGCTCGGGATCAGCCCGATGAGCACGAGCGGGACCCCGGCCCCGGCAATGGACAGGCCGAACAGGCGGCGCCGGCTGAAGCCCCGGAGTATGCGCAGCCCCAGGAACATGCCGGCCGCCAGCCCGCCGAAGACCGCGGCGAAGACGATCCCCCAGCCGGCGCTGCCGCCCTCGAGCGTGTTCTGGATGTACGACGGGCCCAGGCCGACCACCACGCCGCCGGCCGCGAAGGCGCCGACCATGCCGATGACGATCCCGCGGACCACCTTGGTCCGGCCGATGAACCGCCAGCCGTCCCAGATGGCCTTGGCCACCGAGGGCGCCGAGATGTGCTCGCTCACGTGCCGCTTGGCGATCTCCCGCAGCAGGTAGATGGTGATCGCGGAGACGACGAAGGTGCCCGCGTTGAAGTAGAGCGCCAGCTTGACCTGGCCCTGGTGGGTGGAGAAGTACGGCGAGACCGACCCGAGCGACCGGCTGACCAGGGCGAGCAGTCCGAAGAACAGGCCCGCGATCGGGGCGGGGCCGAAGGTGCCCAGCAGGCTGAGCTGGTTGGCCTGCTCCAGCTTGTCCGCGGGCACCAGGTTCGGCACCGAGGCGTCCTTGGCCGGCGTCCAGAACAGCGAGGCGCACGACGCCAGGAACTGCACCGTGTACATCCAGGTGAGCTCGTTCGCGAAGCCGAGCGAGAGGTTGAGCACCAGCGACAGGTAGAGGACGGCGCGGAGAACGTCGCCCACGATCATGTTCAGCCGCCGGTCCAGCCGGTCCGCGACCGCGCCCGCCAGCGGCCCGAGCAGCAGCGCGGGCAGCAGGGACGTCAGCCAGACGCCGCCGACGGCCGCGCCCCGCGCGACGGCACCCTGGCCGGCCAGATCCGAGGCCAGGGTCGACAGCGCGACCAGGCTGAGCCAGTCGCCCAGGCTCGACAGCGAGGTCGCGATCCACAGCCGGCGGAACGGCCGGATCGACAGCACACTGGCATGCGCGCTGCTGGCGGGGTGCGACCGGAAGTTCACGGCGTTAGGTTATCGATCGCGGACCCGCAGCGCCGCTTTCATCAGCGCGGTTGCGTCGCCTGACAGTCATATCTTCCCCTGGGACCAACACGCCGGCCGCCGATCCGTCTTCAGCCACCTCCTAAAGCGGACAACGCAACAATGGTTCGGATCATTGCCCGTACGGGGCGGCAATCCGGACCAATGATGGATGCCCGCTCGGATGCCCGGGCCGGAGCCGCTAGGGGCGTCTGGGGCTTGAGGTGCCGGTGCGGCGGGTACCGCCGCCTGCTCGCCGCCCTCCGGCGGAGCGCCCGGTCCCGGCCCTGGCCCCGCTGGCCGCCCGGCGGCGGGGCTTGGCCGGGCCGGCCGCGCGGCGCTCCGCGAGCAACTCCACCGCGCGCTGCAAGGTGACGGTCTCCACGGTGTCGCCCTTGCGGAGCGAGGCGTTGGTCTCGCCGTCGGTGACGTAAGGGCCGAACCGGCCATCCTTGAGCACGACCGGTCGGTTGCTGGACGGGTCCTCGCCCAGCTCGCGCAGCGGCGGCGCGGCCGTCCGGCCGCGGCCCCGGGTCTTCGGCTGCGCGAACATCTCCTTGGCCTCGGCCAGGGTGAGGCTGAACAGCTGGTCCTCGCTGTCCAGCGAGCGGCTGTCGCTGCCCTTCTTGACGTAGGGGCCGTACCGGCCGTTCTGCACCGCGACCGTCTCGCCGTCCAGCTCGCCAATCGTCCGCGGCAGCGTGAGCAGCCGCAGCGCGTCGTCAAGCGTCACCGTGTCCAGGGACATCGAGTTGAGCAGCGAGGACGTGCGCGGCTTGGCGGTGTCGCCGTCGGGCAGCAGCTCGGTCACATACGGGCCGAACCGGCCGCTCCTGGTGACGATCTCGTGCCCGGTAGCCGGGTCCGTGCCGAGCGGGATGTCGCCGCTGGGCTGGGCGAACAGTTCGGCCGCGCGCTCGGGGGTCAGCTCGTCGGGCGCGGTCCCCTCGGGCACGTTCACCCGCTCGCCGTCCCGCTCCAGGTAGGGACCGTAGCGGCCGACCCGCACCACGATGTCGGTGCCCGCCAGCGGGAACGAGCTCACGTCCCGGGCATCGATGTCGCCGAGGTCGCTGACCAGTTCCTTCAGGCCCTCCTCGTGACTCGCCTCGTCCCCGTCCGTGCCGAAGTAGAAGCGGCGCAGCCAGGGGACGCGCCCCGCCTCGCCGCGGGCGATCTCGTCGAGCGCGTCTTCCATCCGCGCCGTGAAGTCGTAGTCGACCAGGTGGGCGAAGTGGCGCTCCAGCAAGGTGACGACGGCGAACGCGAGGAACGAGGGGACCAGCGCGGTGCCCTTCTTGAACAC
>DASYQM010000273.1:0-1638 GCA_036005525.1 Streptosporangiaceae bacterium | reverse complement strand
TCGACCTGCCTCGGCTGGACGTCCATGACGTCGACCGTGCCGATCCGGTGGCCATCCGGCGTGACGATCGGCCAGCCCGCGTAGAAGCGCAGGCCAAGGGCGGCCACCAGAGGATCGTCGCAGGCCACGGGGTCGGCAGCGATATCCGGGACGACGTGGGCGCTCTCGCCCGCGATCGCCGAGGCGGACAAGCCGGGTGCCCGCGGTATCCGCTCCCGCTGGTCGAGCCCGTGGCGCCCCTTGAACCAGATGCACTCCGCGTCCACGAAACTGACGGTCGCGACCGGTGCGGCCAGCGATCGCGCCGCAAGGGCCGCCACGCGGTCGAACCCGCGATGGCCCGGGGTATCCAACACCTGGTACCGGCGGACCGCGGCCAGACGCGCCGGCTCGTCGGGCGGTAACGCCACATTCGTCGCGCTGGTCCTGCTCACCGCGCCCCCTTCTCATGCCGGTGGGCCGCTCCCCCGATGGTGACGGTGATCGAGCGTCCCGGTCGTCTCGCCACTCCGGCAGGGGCAGGGCCGGCGCGCGCATCGGACATGCTACCAAGACGCCCCACCCATCTGGCGACCTCTGGCGACCTGTAGCGCCTACCACCCGAGCAGGCATGACGGGTGACACGGGAGGGGTCTGGGGATGCGCGACGTGATCGGGGCACGGTGGCCGGCTCGTCGACGGCGATGCCGCTGGCACGAAAGGGGGCTGGACGTGCTGAACGAGTACCTGTCGCCCGGCAACCTGTTCAAGGTCATCGGGGTGCGCGGCATGGCCGGGCATCATGCTGGCAGCTGTTCTCCGGCCGGAACAGGGCAGCCGCGGTCACGCCAGGACGCTGAATCTCGAAGCGGTCACGATTTGACTACGGTTGCCCCATCTCCTACGGTGTGCGAGTCATCCCCCAGTGACGCCTCCCACCGCAGGGACCCTGAGCAGCGCAATTCGTCCGGCTGACGCCGTGCGCCCGGGCGCGTACCCGCCCGCCCGAACGCGCCGGCTGAAGGCATCCGTTTTCCGCCGTGTCTGGAGCAGTGTGTCTGGTCAAGCCCCGGTCGGTCACGCGGTCATCTCCCCGCAGCCTCCGGACGCCCGGACGCGCGGGCCGATCCCCGACCACGCCCCGGCTCCCGCGCCGGAGCCGGCTCCCGCGCCTCGGCGCGGGCCGGGGCGGAGCCCGCACTGGCGGCGGCCGCCGCTGCGGCAGCCGCGCTACGTGCTGGCGGCGCTGCTGGCGGCCCCGGCGGTGGCCGGCGCGCTGGCCGTGCTGTGGCTGTGGTGGCTCGGCACGCGGGGGCTCGGGGTGCGCGGAGTTGGCGACGGGCTGATCATCGGCGGCCGGATCACCGGCCTGCTCGGCGGCTACCTGCTGCTTGTCGAGGTCGCGCTGATGGCGCGGATCCCCTGGCTGGAGCGGCGCATCGGCTCCGACTGGCTGGTCCGGGTGCACCGCTGGCTGGGCACCTACCTGGTCACCACGCTGGTCGCCCACGCCGGGCTGCTGATCGGCGGGCTCGCGCTGCTGGACCGCGTGCCGGTGGGCGTGGAGGCGTCCACCGTGGTGCTCACCTACCCCGACGTGCTGATGGCCACGGCGGCCCTGGCCCTGCTGATCTTCATCGGTACGCTGTCGGCGCGGGC
>DASYQM010000272.1:0-1837 GCA_036005525.1 Streptosporangiaceae bacterium | reverse complement strand
GCCTTCTTGATACCGGGGCTGAACTCGGCCACCACCGGCATTCCTACCCCGTACGTATGGTCGTCGAAAAGGTAGAGCCCGGTGCCCGTCCTGCGCGCGGGCGCGGCCATCGTGGTGAACCGCGTGGTCGCCACGGTAGGCAGCCCAGCCGCGTTTTCGGCGGTGACTGACGCCTCGTACCGCTGCTCGTATTTGAGGGGCTTGCCGGGCACCCAGGCCGAGCCGTCGTCACGCAGCGCACCCGAGACGGCCGTGCCGTCCTCCTCAATGAGCGCGACGGCCGCGACCTTCCCGCCGGCGACCTTGAGGCCGATCTCGGCGCTGATCGGCACGTCCTTCTCACCCCTGACCGGGGTCAGCCTGAGCGAGACGGGTATGGCGGGCCCCGCGGACACGCTGGGTGACGCCGCCACGGGCAGGGTGATCCACGGGGCGGGTGCGGTCTTGTTCGCGCCGCCGCACGCCGCGAGCGCAAGCGGTGCGACTACCGCCAACGCCAACGCCACGATCCGCCTGCTCGCCATGTCTTATGCCCCGTTCTCATGCTCCGCGCGCACATCCTGCCGTACGAGTGCAAGACGCGTGGTCCCGTCTCCAGCTCATGATCATGTATGGGTTACCGGTTGGAGTGGGGGTCGGGCTGCGTGCTATCGTTTCCGGCGTTGTCAGCGAGCGCCGCTAGCTCAACTGGCAGAGCAGCGGACTCTTAATCCGCGGGTTGTAGGTTCGAGTCCTACGCGGCGCACCACCTCTGAGCAGGCCGGATAGCCATCGGGCTTCGCGGCTCGAACGTTCTTGCCCGTGGTTGACAGCAACCCCGACAGCAACGGCGTCAGATCTCATCGGGCGTCTCCTCGCCGGGCTCCGGCACCTCGCCGAGCGCCGCATCCATGTGCCCGGCCGCCTCCTGCTGCATCGCCGGGATGACGTGACCGTAGGTGTTCATCGTGACGGCGATCTGCCAATGGCCGAGGATGTCCATCACCATGCGCGGCGAGACGCCCCGAGACAGCAGCAGCGTCGCGCACGTGTGCCGGAGGTCGTGAAGCCGGATCGGGCGGACCCCGGCCCGGACCACCAGCCGGCCGAACACGGTGTTGAGGTTGCGCGGCTCCGCGTGCCGACCGGTCGCCGTGGTAAACACCAGGCTGGTGTCCGTCCACGCCTCCCCGGCGTCCGCCCGCTCGGCGTCCTGGCGCTTGCGGTGTTTGCGCACGGCGGCGGCCACGACGCCCGGCATAGTGAGCACCCGCCGCGACCGCCGCGACTTCGGCGGGCCGTAGACCACCCCGTCGCCCTTGACCCTCTGCAGGGTCCGCCACACCCGGAGCTGCCCGGTGGCGAAGTCGACATCCGCCCAGCGCAGGCCCAGGAGCTCGCCGCGCCGCAGCCCGAGTCCGAGCGCCACCACAAACAGCGCGTATAGGCGGTGCGTCCGGGCCGTGGCCAGGCTCGGCATCCGCCCGGCCACCCTGCGCAAATGGGAACGCGCTGGCCTGGTCCAGCCGGACCGTGACCCACAGACGGGCTATCGGGTCTACAGCGCGGCCGACGTGCACGACGCCCTGCTGGCCCACCAGCTCAGGCGGGGTGGCTACCTGCTGGAGCAGATCGCCCCGCTGATCGCCCACGTCCGTTCCGCCGGAGGCGTCGCGCCGCTCGCGTCCACGCTGCGCGACTGGCATGCCCGCCTCTCGGCCCGAAGCCGCGTCATGCTCACCGGCGCCGCCGCGCTGGACGCCTACCTCAACTGCCGACCGGCCCCGCCCGGAGGCAGGCCGAGTGCCGCACCGGCACCGCCGGGCGCCCTAGCGGGTCATCCCGGTCGCCGTACGCA
>DASYQM010000271.1:0-34025 GCA_036005525.1 Streptosporangiaceae bacterium | reverse complement strand
GCTCGGCATCCGACAGCTTCTTCGGCCGGCCCGGACGGCGCCGGCCCGACGGGATCACATGGTCGTCGATCAGCACATACAGTGCCGTCAGGAGGGTGTCGAGGTCTGCAGTCACGAGCGACCATCGATGCCCTCCCCCCTTCCAAGATCAACCCGACACGCCGCACGGGCCCGGGTTAGGAATCATTCGTCTAGTTCGAGAAGTCCTGGGTCATCCACACTGTGCCGTGGCTGTCCCGGTGGATGGCTATTCCGATGTGGTGGAACGCACTGCTGAGAATGTTCTTGCGGTGACCGTCGTCCGGCGGCTGCTCGTCGAGCATGCCCTGCGTGAGCGCCACCGCCATCTGCGCGATGGCGGCCGCCCGGTTGGCCACCGGGCCACCCTCCCCGATGTTCTCCCCGGCACTGGTCCAGGTCACGCCCGCGGCCGTTTCGCGTGCGCCGAGCGAGGGCTCGCCCGGGCATTGATGCGAAAGCCCGCATCCGGACGCCATAACGGCGTTGTGGCGGCCCGAGCTCGTGTCCAGGCCGCCGGTGACCGTGTAGGCAGGCAGGCCGGCCTGGGCGCGCGCGTTGTTGATCAGGCCCAGGACCTGTTCTGCCGCCGAGCCGGGCGCAGCGGCGGGCGGCGTGCTCGGGGCGGTCGTATGCTCGGGCGGCTGGTCCGGCGATCGCGCCGCGGCCGTCGGCGACGTGGGCTTGGTCGCAGGCGCGTCGCTAGTCGCCGGGACGGCGGGCACGGCGTCCGGGGTGCGCGGGCCGGCCGCCGGCGCGGTAGGGCAACCCGGCGGGGAGGCGGAATCGGGAGATGGGCACGCGATGTCTGCCACCGTCGCCGTGCCGCCTGCCAGCAGGAACCTGGCCGCGGTCGTGGTGGTCACGAAGGAGAGGACGGTGACGACAACGCCCGTAGCGATCACAGCGAGCACGGTCCCCAGCCGCCGGTGGCTGCGGGCCGCCTGGTGGCGACTGGATCTTCGGGCTGGCATACCCTCCTCACATCGCTGCCGGATGCGACGACCACGGCCCGTCGCTGGCAGTTGCCGTGGCCTGGGCCGAGGTGTTTGCCCCCGTGGCGCCGCTGCCACCGCGTTTCGTCGGTCATCCTGTCACGGCTGTAGCGCCCTGTTGCGCAGAATGCCCACACGGTCTGCCGGGACGACGGGCGACACGCGGGTGGCGGGGTTTGGCCGTGCCGGAGGTCCGGCGGCTCAGCGGGCAAAGAAATGCAGTCCCACCCAGGCCCAGGCAACGAGCATGCCGACCCGGCGGGTCCGGGTGCTCATCGCCCAGGCGAATACCTTCCCCAGGGGAGGGATCGGGGCGCGAGTCCTGGTGGCGAGCAGTTGCAGCACAACGCCGGCCAGTACCACGGCCACGTAGCCGAGGACCGTGACATCGTGACTGTTCACCACTCCACCAGGAACCAGCCAAGTCCGAGCCAGCCCGCGAGGACGATCGAGCGGCCAGCCCAGGTGCTCAGCACCGGGTCGGTCAGCGTGCTGATGGTCGGGTGGGCATAGGAACTCGTGGTCAGCGTCGGCTGCTGCAGCAAGGACAAAAGCTCCCACAGGCAGCCAGCCACCAGCACCAGGCCCCACAGTGCCAGCCCGGCAGTCGGCAGCTTGGCCGGGGTTGGCCGGGAGTGACGCGGGCGCTGCCACCCGGCCGCAACCACCGCCACGCCCAGGCCAACCACCGGAACGGTGGCCGGCCAGGAGTAACGGCTGAACGAGCCGACCACCAGGACGTACAGAGCACCGCCAGCGAGCCAGCCCGCGGCCAGCAATCGCCGCTGCCGCGGGAGCGCGGCCGACGGCTCGCCCGGTCTTGCGAGGATCCCGGCCCGTTCAACCCCGGGCGCGGCGGCAGGAGCCGTCTCGCCAGTGATCGTGCCAGGTGCCGCCGGGTTCACCACGGCGGGGTCTGCGGAGTGGTGGCGTTGCGGTGGGCTGAGATCCGCCGGCCTGCTTTCGGCTGGGCTGCGGTCTGGCTGGCCGTCCTCGTGCGGGCCGCTTGCCGTCGGGCCGGAGCGGCGTGATCGGCGGGCGGCATCCCAGGCCAGGCTCACCCCGGCCAGCAGCATCAGCAGGCCGTCCAGTGGCTTGCCCGAGATCGACGTGAAGAACGCGATCAGGAGCAGAACGACGACGATCGGCTCACGTACGCCAGCCCGTACCGTGGCTATGGCGCCGGGCCCGGCCCGGACGGCCGCCAGAACGGCGGCGCCTCGGTCCGCCCTGGCGTCCCTGCCGCCGGCCCGTTCCCGGGAGGCGGGTTGCTCCCTGGTTGCGACCTGCTCGCAGGCTGTGGATTGACCGCGTGCCGCAGCTTGTTCCGGGGCGGGAGACAGCTCCCCGGTCACGGGCTGGTCCCGCGCCGCGGACGGCTCCGGGTTCGCCGATCGCTCCGGGGCTGCGGATGGCTTCCCGGTCACGGGCTGGTCCGGCGTTGGCGGCCCGCCCGGCCCACAGCGCCGCGGTCGGCGCTTCATGCCCGGGCCCGGCCGGTCCTGCCAGCCCTGCCCGGCAGAGTAGCCGGGCCAGCCCCGCCCGGCAGGACGGCCAGCCGCGGGTATGCGTGCGTCACCAGCACAAGCTAGCGCCACGTGATCTGCGGGGGGAAGTTTGTTCCGGGGGTGATGCGACGGGACGGATGAGCCAGAACCCGGAATTCGTGATCATGACCTTGTTGCAGCTCGGATGTACACCGCGACCATGATCACGCTCGGCCCAGCCGGTCCCTCTGACGCATGATCATGGGATGGCTACTGCAAGAACGATAGTAATCCCATGATCACGAAACCTGGGCCGGGCGCCTGGGCGCTGTGGCAGCATGGTGCCCGGGTCGCGTCTTGGCCGGCTCGGAGCATGCCCCGGTAATTGCTAGCGTCCTTGCATGGGTTTGCGCCGGCTTCCGCGAGCGAAGGTCATCGTCGCGGTGGTCGTAGCCGTCGCACTGGTGACAGCGGGCATTGTCCTCGCGGTCGCGCTGACCCGGCCCACGCCGCCGGCCCTCCGCGATGTGCGCATCCCCGTGCTGGACGGGCCTCGTGGAAACCAGCGTGTTGTGCTCGACGCGAGCTTCTTCACACCCGCGGGGGCCGGCCGGGTGCCTGCCGTTCTGCTGGCGCATGGATTCGGGCAGACCAAGGACGCCGTCCGCCCAGAGGCCGAGAACCTGGCGCGGGCCGGCTTCGCCGTCCTGACCTGGTCCGCGCGGGGGTTCGGTGCCTCGACCGGGCAGATCGGGCTGAACTCGCCCGATTATGAGGTGAAGGACGTCGAGCAACTTGTCAGCTGGCTCGCCCGCCAGCCCCGGGTGCTGCTCGACCACCCGGGCGATCCGCGGGTCGGGATCACCGGGGCTTCCTACGGCGGGGGAATCTCGCTGCTGGCCGCCGCCTACGACCACCGGATCGACGCCGTCGTCGCCCAGAGCACCTGGAACAACCTCGCCACCGCACTGTTCCCCAACGGCGCGGGCGGCGGGCCAGCCAACGGCGTATTCAAGCGGCAATGGGCGGGCCTGCTCTTCACCCAGGGATCGGTTGGCTTCGGGTCGGCGGGTCAGGGTCAGGCCGGCGGTCAGCCGGCCCAGGGCGGTCAGTCAGGCAGCGGGCGCCAGTCAGGTGCGGACAGCGGTCAGTCCGGCGGGACCAGCCAGTCCGGCGGTGGGACCAGTAAGTCCGGCGGCGGGACCAGCCAGGCCGACGGGAGCCAGTCCGGCGGCGGGACCAGCCAGGTCGGCGGGAGCCAGGCCGGCGGGAGCCAGTCCGGCGGCGGGAGCCAGCCGGTTGGAGGAGGTCGGCCGGGCCAGGTCCTGCCGTCGGCGGGCCCGGGCAAGTCCGCCCTGTGCGGCCGGTTCCAGCCCCGGATCTGCGCCATGTACCAGCAGGTCGCCGCCACCGGGCGGCCCACGCCGCAAGCCATCTCGCTGTTGCTGCGCTCAAGCCCAGCCAGTGTGGCGGGCAGGATGCGCGCCCCCACCCTGCTCATCCAGGGTGAGCACGACTCGCTCTTCGGGCTCGACCAGGCCAGCGCCAACTACCAGGCGATCCGCCGCAACGGCGCCCCGGTGGACATGGTGTGGTTCGCGGGTGGCCACGACGGCGGCGACCAGGAGACGACGCGGGTCGACGCGCTGACCGCACAATGGCTCGGCCGCTGGCTTGCGCCCGGCCGCCCGGCGCGCAGCGCCGGCACCGGCCAGCCCGGGTTCGCGGTGACCCGGGTACTCGGTTTCGACCCCTCCACCGACCAGGCCTCGCTCGGCATCGCCACCGCCGGGAGCTATCCCGGCCTGGATGGGACCAGACGTTCCGTCGTCCGCCTGGCGGGGCCACCACAGCCGGTCGTCAATCCGGCCGGCGGCACGCCCGCCTCGATCTCCGTCTTCCCCGGCCTCGGCTCCCTTGGGGCGGCCGGGCTCACCTTCGACATGCCGGGCCAGAGCGCCGCCTTCACCTCGGCGCCGCTGCCGTCCGCGCTTCAGGTGACCGGGTCACCGACCGTCCGCATCCGCGTCGCCGGCGTCGGCGCGGTGACGTTGTTCGCCAAGGTCTATGACGTGGACCAGGCGGGCAACGCCACGCTGCCAAACCAGCTCGTGGCACCGCTGCGGGTCAGCGGGACGCAGGCGGGCCAGGTGGTCACGGTGGCCCTGCCGACGATCGACTACAACTTCGCCGCCGGTCACCGGCTCCGCCTGGTCCTGACCACCACCGATTTCGCCTACACAACCTCATCCGCTCCCGAGGTCTACCGGGTGGCACTGGCCGGCCCGGGCCTGATCATGCCCGAAGACCCGGCACTGACGGTGGTCACCGGCGGGCTGCCCTGGTGGGTGTGGGCGGCCCCGGCCGCCGCCCTGGTCGCCGCGGCCCTCATCCTCGTCCTTGGCCGCCGCCGCGGTGACGACGATGAGGTGCCGGAACTTGCCGATGTTCCGCTGGAGATCACCGGGCTGACCAAACGGTACGGTGACGGCCAGCTCGCGGTGGACGACCTGTCGCTGCGGGTGGAGCGCGGGCAGATCCTCGGCCTCCTCGGGCCCAACGGAGCGGGCAAGACCACCACGCTGCGGGCACTGATGGGCCTGCTGCACCCGGACACCGGCACCATCACGATCTTCGGCCGCCGGGTGCACGCCGGATCGGCCGCGCTGTCCCGGCTCGGCTCCTTCGTGGAAGGCCCCGGCTTCCTGCCGCACCTGTCCGGGCTGGACAATCTCAGCCTGTACTGGCGCGCGACCGGGCGGCCCGCCGACGGCGCCCACCTCGCGGAGGTGCTGGAGGTCGCAGGCCTGGGCGCGGCCATCGACCGCCGGGTGCGCTCCTACTCGCGCGGCATGCGCCAGCGGCTCGCCATCGCGCAGGCGATGCTTGGCCTGCCCGACCTGCTGGTGCTCGACGAGCCGATGAACGGCCTGGACCCGCCGCAGATCCGGGAGATGCGCGACGTCCTGCTGCGGTACGCGGCCGACGGGCGGACCGTGATCTTGTCCAGCCACCTTCTCGGCGAGGTCGAGCAGACCTGCACGCACGTGGTGGTCATGAACGAAGGGCGCCGGCTGGCGGCGGGACCGGTCGGGGAGATCATCGGCGAATCCGGCGCGCTCATGGTGGGGACCCCCGAGCCTGACCGCGCCGTCGCCGTCATGCGGGCGACCGCAGGCATCGATGGAGCGGAGGCGCACCCCGACGGGGTGCTGGTCCACCACGACGGTGTCCCCGCATCGGCGGTGGTCGCGGCCCTGGTCGAGGCCGGGATCCCGGTGGAGCGGGTGGGCCCCAGCCGCCGTCTGGAGGACGCGTTCCTGGCGCTGATCGCGGCGCCTCGCGACGGTTCACCCGATACGGACACGAGCCCGGACACCCCGTCAGCCGGGCCCGACCTGGTAACAGTCAGGGGGACGCGCGATGACCGCCAACGCTGACCGCGTCGCCCACGGTCCGGTCACCCACGGTCCGGTCGCCCCTGGCCCGGTCGCCCCTGCCGCGGCGGGCTATAACCCGCGTCACACGCTGCCGTTCCGGGTGGAGGTCATCCGCCAGCTGCGGCGGCGGCGGACCATGGTGGCGTTCCTCATCCTGCTGGTCCTGCCGTGGATCCTGGTCGGCGCGTTCGAGCTCGGCGGCCCGCCGCAGCAGGGCGGCGGCACGCCCGGACTCGTCGACCTCGCCACCACCGGCGGGCTGAACTTCGCCGCCTTCAGCTTCTTCGCCTCGGCGGGGTTCCTGCTGGTGGTAGCCGTCGCGTTGTTCTGCGGGGACACCGTATCCAGCGAAGCAAGCTGGGCGTCGCTGCGATATCTGCTCGCCGCGCCGGTCCCGCGAGCCCGGCTCCTGCGCCAGAAGCTGGCCGTAGCGCTGGCCTACGCGACCGTCGCGGTGGTCAGCTTCCCGGCGATGTCGCTGCTGGCAGGAACGGTGGCGTTCGGCTGGCATCCGCTCCGGCTGCCCGCCACCGGTGTGGAGATGCCGTATGGCACGGCGCTCGCGCGGCTGGGGATCGTCCTGGCCTACGTCCTGATCACCGAGCTGGTGGTGGCGGGGCTGGCGTTCCTGCTCTCGGTCAGCACCGACTCGCCGCTCGGCGCGGTCGGCGGCGCGGTGGGGCTGGTCATCGTCAGCAACATCCTCGACGCGGTGACCGCACTCGGTTCCTGGCGGGGGATCCTGCCGACACACTGGCAGTTCGTCTGGCTGGACGCGTTCTCGGCACAACTGTCATGGAGCCGGATGATCGAGGGCGCCGCGGTATCGGTCTCCTACGCGCTGGTCCTGGTCGCGCTGGCGTTCCGCCACTTCCGGACGAAAGACATCGTCTCCTGACGGCAGGTGCTGGACACTTTGCTTGCCGATTCCCCGGTGTTCGTTTTGGCCCACGCAGGAGAAGCCGTCGTTGTCGATGAAGGCTGACCGGCTGCCAGCCGGCACGCCACGGGTTCGCAGCCGAACCGGTGGGGAACCATCGCTGATTCTGGTATTTTGCGTGGAATATCAGCGGATGCGTAACCGCTGGTGGTGCGGCGAGCGGGATGAGTCTCACCTGGGAGGTTGATGACGCTGGCTGCTCGCTCAGGGTAAAAGGTCCCTGGCTGCCCCGCCGCGCTGGATCCGTGGCCGTGCCGTTGAGGTTCACCGGCCTGTGGACCTGGGTTCGAGCCTGGGATCCCAGGTTCCGGCAGGGCAGGAGGAGAACCGGAGCCACCGGCCGACGAGGCCGGTGGCTGTGAGATGTTCGGCTGAGCCGTCCCGTCAGCGGGGGGTGTGCACGCCGTAGCGGGGAGGCGAGCAGCACACAAGGCGGCGCCCGGAACCGTTACCAGCAATGGATGCCTTTTGTCCGGTATGCGCGCAACGGCTGGCTTGGCACGCGGGGATGGGCCGTGCGCGGCCATCTCCAGTGGCGCATCTTTTGCCAATACTTATTGGTCATATTGATTTTGAGCTTTAAGGGGAGAGCAGGCTTGACTAATCATGGGTTATCAGAACCATCCGTTGGTGTTAATTGGGTTCGGGTGACTGGTTCCGGCGACCCTCGCGATACCTCGCTGGCCACGCTTGCTGTGCTCACTGAGGAGATGCGCTGGCGCCTGTACTCCTTCGTCCGCGCCGCGCACCGGCCGGTCAGCCGCGAGGAGGCAGCCGCCAGCACCGGGATATCCCGCAAGCTGGCCGCCTTCCACCTAGACAAGCTCGTCGGTGCGGGCCTGCTCCGCGCCCGTTATGACGCTCCCCTGGGACCGCGCCGGGTAGGGCGGACGCCCAAGACGTATGAACCGTCCGGTGCGGACATCGCCATCACCATTCCCACCAGGCGCCACGACCTGCTGGCCGGCATCCTGGTCGATGCCATCCGTTCCGGAGCCCATGGGGAAGACCCCCTTGCGGTCGCCAAGCGGGTCGCCCGGACCAGGGGCGTCGAGCATGGGGCCAGCCACCGGGAACGCCTGCGCCCGGGCCGCCTCGGCCCCGAACGAGCCCTGACCGTGGCCGGAGAGATCCTCGACGCGGACGGCTACGAGCCGCAGCGGCGGGGCCCGACGCAGCTCCGCCTGCGGAACTGCCCGTTCTACCCGCTCAACCTCCGGGCGCCCGACGTGGTTTGCGCCATCAACCACGCCTACTTGAGCGGGCTGCTGGAAGGGCTGGGCGCTACCAGCATCCAGGCGGTCTCCGACCCCGAGCCGAGCACCTGCTGCGTCATGCTCACCAGCACTCCGCACTGACCACGGCAGCAAAGCGTCAGGCACGTTCCAGGGGAAGCCCGGCTGCTTCGGCGTTGGCGAAGTCGTCGTCGACGGCGACCACACGCCGGCCCCGTGCGGCGAGCATGGACGCGGCCACCATGGAGCGATAGCCGGCGCCGCAGTGAACCCACACCTCGCCGGGCGGGAGTTCGGCGCGCCGGCCCGGCGGCTCCGCGGGCGAGCCCGTCAGCTCATCCGGCCGCTGCGTCAGCTCATCCGGCCACTGCGTCAGCTCATCCGGCCACTGCGTCAGCTCACCGAGCCGGCCCGGCAGCTCATGCAGCGGAATGTGAACAGCCCCGGCGATGTGGCTCTCCTCCCACTCCAGCCGACGGCGGACGTCCAGCACGACGGGGCGGTGACCACTCCCGTCAGCGAGGGCGGTGGCCAGATCCCCGAACTTGACCAGCCGCAGCGAGGCGGTGCCGACCTCGCCCGCCCAGGTCTCAGGGCGCCCGGTGGCGGCGGCAGCGGGCCGGTCGATCCCGATCCTGACCAGTTCCCGCTGAGCCTGGGCAACCTGTTCCGGGGATTCCCCCAGCAGCGTCAGCGGCGTCCCCCACGGGATCATCCAGCCCACGTAAGAGGCGAAGTTGCCGTCCAGCGGGAAGCTGAACGCGCCCGGCAGGTAGCCAGCCGCGAAGGCGACCCGGTCACGCAGGTCAACCACCCACTCACCAGCCATGATGCGCTGGCGAAGCTCGGCGGAGTCCGCCGGCCGTGGTGGCGACAGGTCGGGGCCGGCGGGTCCGGCGAGGTTGGCCGGAGCCATGTGGGCGTAATAAGCGGGCCAGGCGTCCAGCCCAGCCAGCAGCGATTCCACGTAGGCCTGTTCTTCCAGGGTGAGCGCCGGGTTGACCAGCTTCTCCCGGCCGATGGTGGACGAGGTGGCCTGCGATTGCGCGGACGCACAGAAGCTGCCAAACCCGTGGGTCGGGAAGACCGGGGCGGTGTCGGGCAGTTCACGCGCGAGCCGGTGAGCCGAGGTCCACTGTGCATGGCTGAGCGCCTCCGCGGCGTCCGGGCCGAGCAGGTCGGTCCGGCCGGTCGTGCCGTACAGCAGCGACCCGCCGGTGAAGACACCGGCCACGCCGCCAGCGGCCTCCACCACGTAGGCCAGGTGGCTGTAGGTGTGCCCAGGGGTTGCCAGGACCCGGACCCGCATCCCGCCGCCGATCTCCACCAAGTCGCCGCCGCTGACGGGGGTGCGGTCGAAGGAGACCGGGTCATCGGCATTGACCAGGTAGGCCGCACCCGCCGCCCGGGCGAGCGCGAAGCCGCCCGTCACGTAGTCGTTGTGCATGTGCGTCTCGGCGACGTGGGTGACCCGCACGCCGGCGTCGTCGGCCAGCGCGACAACCCGGTCGATGTCTCGCTGCGGGTCGATGACCAGGGCGGCTTCACCGTCGTGCACCAGGTAGCTGCGATCGCCGAGCGTCGGCGTCTCGATCTGGAGCACTTCCACCATGGCCGGGTGTCCTTCCGGAAACATCGCCCGAGCGAGCTAAATGTGCGATCATTCGTACCAGGGTAACAAGCATGGGCAGGAGGGTCATGGCCGACACAGGACACAGCGTCGGCTCGGTCAGCACGGGAGGCGGCGGTGGCCCGGTGCGTGCCGCCCGGCCTGTCCCGGCCGCACGGCGCCTTGACCGCGGCAGCCCCCTGCCGCTGTGGGCCCAGTTGCGCGCGGACCTGCGGCGGCGGCTTGACGCGGGCGCCTTCGACGACGAGTTCCCCGGCGAACTCGCCCTGGTCGAGGAATATGGCGTGAGCCGCCACACGGTCCGTTCCGCACTGAGCGGCCTGCGGGCCGAAGGCATCGTTGTGGCCGAACGCGGCCGCCGCCCCCGGCTGGCCGCCCATGACCTGATCACCCAGCCTCTCGGCACGCTGTACTCGCTCTTTGCCCTGGTCGAAGAGGCCGGGCTGCGCCAGACCAGCATCGTCCGTGCCAGGGATGTTCGCGCCGACGGGGTGGTGGCCGACCGTCTGCAACTGGAGGCGTCAACCCCGCTGTTCCACCTGGAACGGCTCCGCCTCGCGGGGGACGAGCCGCTGGCGCTGGACAGCGTCTGGCTCCCTGCCGCCCTGGCGGCGCCGTTGCTGGATGCCGACTTCACCCACACCGCCCTCTACCACGAACTCGCCACACGCGCTGGGGTGCGGCTGGCGGGCGGACACGAACATGTCCGGGCTGTCGTCCCCAGCGGGGCCCAGCAGCGGCTGCTTGGCCTCCCCCGGTCGGTGGGCGCACTCGCCATCGACCGGCTCGGCTATGCCGGTGACAGGCCCATAGAGTGGCGGCACACCCTCATCCGCGGCGACCGGTTCTCCCTCATCGCGGACTTCTCCCGCCGCACCGGGTACCAGATGTACCTCGACAGCCGCTACCTCGACGTCAGCCGCGCCAGCTAGCTGCCTTCGCGACGGGCCGCCCGGGCGAGCTCACCGGACACGCCGCGCCGCGCGGGGCCGCGTCAAAGGTGCGGTGCCGCATCCCGGCGGCACCGCACCTTTGGCTCCCCTCTGGTGGATGCCAGCGGCGCTCCAAAGTGGGGGGGGGACTGAGCGCACCTAGCATGGACATCCCATGTTCGGAACGCATCAGACCGCCGCAGTGTTACGCACGCGGCGCGGCGCCCGGCCGAGTCCCGGCTCCGGCTCCGCGGCCCGCCCGTGCGACCGCGGAAGGCCGCAGGGAGGGCCGATGGACGGGCGCTGGGAGTTCTGGATCGACCGCGGCGGCACGTTCACCGATGTGGTCGCCCGCCGCCCGGACGGCACGCTGGCCGTCCACAAGCTGCTGTCGGAAAACCCGGGCCGCTACGCCGATCCCGCCGTGGCGGGCATCCGGCACCTGCTGTCCGTCCCGCCCGGCGAGCCCATTCCCGCCGAACGGATCGGCGTGGTCCGCCTTGGCACCACGGTGGCGACCAACGCCCTGCTGGAGCGGAAGGGCGAGCCGACCGTCCTGGCCATCACGGCGGGTTTCGCTGACGCGCTGAGGATCGCCTACCAGGACCGGCCCGCGATCTTCGCGCGCCAGATCGTCCGGCCCGAGATGGTGTACTCGCGGGTGATCGAGGCGGCCGAGCGGGTGGGCCCCCATGGCGAGGTCATCGTGCCCCTGGATTCCGACGCCCTCGCCAGGGACATGAGGGCGGCGCACCGCGAGGGTTTCCGGTCCGTGGCCGTGGTGTGCATGCACGGCTACCGGTACCCCGCGCACGAGGCGCGGATCGGCGAGATCGCACGGGCGGTCGGGTTCACCCAGGTGTCGGAGTCGCACGCGACGAGCCCGCTGATGAAGCTTGTCTCCCGCGGCGACACCACCCTCGTGGACGCGTACCTGTCGCCGATCATCGCCCGCTACGTGGACCGGGTCGCCACCGAGCTTGGCGGCGTCCGGCTCCAGTTCATGCAGTCCAACGGCGGGCTCACCGACGCGCAGCTGTTCCGGGGCAAGGACGCGATCCTGTCCGGGCCGGCCGGAGGGATCGTCGGCATGGCCCGCACCGCGCAGGCGGCGGGCTTCGGCCACGTGATCGGGTTCGACATGGGCGGCACGTCGACCGACGTGTCCCACTACGCGGGCGAGTTCGAGCGGCAGTACGAAACGCAGGTCGCCGGGGTGCGGATGCGGGCGCCGATGCTGAGCATCCACACCGTCGCCGCGGGCGGCGGCTCCGTGCTGCATTTCGACGGCAGCCGGTATCGCGTCGGCCCGGACTCGGCCGGTGCGGACCCCGGGCCGGCCGCCTACCGCCGCGGCGGCCCGCTCACCGTCACCGACGCCAACATCATGCTCGGCCGGATCCAGCCGGCGTACTTCCCGGCGGTGTTCGGCCCCGGCGGCGACCAGCCCGTCGACGCGGGGATCGTACGGGACGAGTTCGCGGCCCTGGCCCGCGGAATCGGCGAAGCCACCGGCGCCACCGGCACAACGGACATCGCCCCGGCCCCCGAGGAGGTGGCCGCCGGGTTCCTGGACATCGCGGTCGCCAATATGGCGAACGCGATCAAGAAGATCTCGGTCCAGCGTGGGTACGACATCACCCGCTATGTGCTGGCAACGTTCGGCGGGGCCGGCGGCCAGCACGCCTGCGCGGTAGCCGACGCGCTGGGCATCACCGAAGTGCTCATCCACCCGCTCGCCGGCGTGCTGTCCGCGTTCGGGCTCGGCCTGGCAGACGTAACCGCGATGCGCGAGACCGCGGTCGAGGCACCGCTGTCGGCCGGCCTGCTGCCCGGACTCGACCAGCTGGCCGACGGCTTGGCCGCCGACGCGCTGTCGGAGCTTGTCAAGGCAGGCGTCGAGCCAGGCGGATTGGGGCCGGGCGAGCCGGGCGGGCGGGGCGGGACTGGGCCGGTTGCGATCCGCCAGGTGCGCCGGGCCCACCTGCGTTATGAGGGCACCGATACCGCGCTGCCGGTCCCGCTGGGCGGGCTGCCCCAGATGGTGGCCGCCTTCGAGCAGGCATACCGGCAGTACTTCTCCTTCCTCATGCGCGGCAAGGCGATCATCGCCGAAGCGGTATCTGTCGAGCTCGCCGCCCCGTCCGTGCCGGTGCTGGCGGACGCGCCGCCGGACGGGGCGGTGCCGGGGCGGGTGGGTGGCGGGGAGGCATCCGTTCTGCTGTATTCCGCTGGCGGGTGGAGGCGGGCGCCCTTGGCACGACGACGGGATCTGCGCCCCGGCGACCGGGTCGCGGGCCCGGCGCTGATCACCGAGGATTTCGCGACCACGGTGGTCGAGCCGGGCTGGCGGGCGGAGGTGACCGGGCGGGGGGACCTGCTGCTCGAGCGGGTGAGCGCGCGGCCGGACCGGGTCGCGGCGGGGACCGCGGTGGACCCGGTGATGCTGGAGATCTTCAACAACCTGTTCATGTCGGTCGCCGAGCAGATGGGGGTGCGGCTGCAGGCCACTGCCCACTCGGTCAATGTCAAGGAGCGGCTCGACTTCTCGTGTGCGCTTTTCGACGCGGAGGGCGGGCTCATCGCGAACGCGCCGCACATGCCGGTCCATCTCGGGTCGATGGGTGAGAGCATCAAGATCATCGCTCGCCGCAACGCGGGCCGGATGCGTCGCGGCGACGTGTATGTGCTCAACGATCCCTACCACGGCGGCACCCACCTGCCGGACGTCACGGTCGTCACCCCGGTGTTCGGCCAGGCCGGCCGCATCCTGTTCTACGTGGCATCCCGGGGGCATCACGCCGAGATCGGAGGGATCACGCCGGGCTCGATGCCGGCGTTCAGCAGGCGGGTGGAGGAGGAGGGGGTGCTGATCGACAACTGGCTGCTGGTGCGCGACGGCGAGCTGCGCGAGGCGGCGACGCTGGACCTGCTGCGTTCCGCGGCCCACCCGTCGCGCAACCCCGAGGTGAACGTGGCCGACCTGCGGGCGCAGATTGCCGCCAACGAGAAGGGGGTTGCCGAACTGGGGCGTATGACCGACCATTTCGGGCTGGACGTGGTGCAGGCCTACATGGGGCACGTGCAGGACAACGCCGAGGAGGCGGTACGCCGGGTCATCGGAGCGCTGCGCGACGGCGAATGCGCCTACGAGCTCGACAACAGGGCTGTGATCAAGGTCGCGGTCCGGGTGGACCGGGCGGCGCGGTCGGCGGAGATCGACTTCACCGGCACCTCGCCGCAGCTGCCGGACAACTTCAACGCGCCGTCCTCGGTGGCGATGGCCGCGGTGCTGTACGTGCTGCGCACGCTGGTGGCCGACGACATCCCGCTGAACTCGGGCTGCCTGAAGCCCGTCACGGTGATCATCCCGCGTGGCTGCATGCTCGCCCCGGAATACCCGGCGGCGGTGGCAGCGGGCAACGTGGAGACGTCACAGGCGATCACCGGTGCCCTGTACGCGGCGCTGGGGGTGATGGCGGAGGGGTCGGGCACGATGAACAACGTCACGTTTGGCAACGAACGGCACCAGTACTACGAGACGGTGGCGAGCGGGTCCGGCGCCGGGGACGGTTTCGCCGGCGCCGACGTGGTGCAGACGCACATGACCAACTCGCGGCTTACCGATCCCGAGGTGCTGGAGTGGCGCTACCCGGTGCGGCTGGAGCGGTACGTGATCCGGCGCGGCAGCGGCGGGGCGGGCCGCTGGCAGGGCGGGGACGGGGGCCGGCGGGAGATCCGGTTCGGCGAGCCGATGACGGTGACCACCCTGGCCGGCCACCGGCGGGTGGCACCGTATGGGATGGCCGGAGGCGCGCCGGGGGCGCTGGGGCGGCACTGGATCGAGCGGGCCGACGGGAGCATGACCCCGATGGCCGGCTGTGACTCGGTCAAGGTCGGCCGCGGGGACCTGTTCGTGCTCGAAACGCCCGGCGGAGGCGGCTACGGCCCTCCAGGGTGAGGAGGGGCCGGCATGGCCTCGGCGGCTCCGGGCCGCGGGGGTGAGGAGGGCCGGCATGGCCCCGGCGGCTCCGGGCTGCCGGGGTGAGGGGTGGCGTGGCCCGGCGGTGTCAGTCGATGCCCGGCGCGATGGCCGCCTCGAACCGGCTGAGCACCTCGTGGTCACCGGACGAGGTGACCGGCGCGAACGTCGGCCGGTGCCACAGCCAGCAGTCCAGGTCGGCCGCGGTGCCGCTGATCTCGGCCGCGGCAGGGTCACCGGGATCGCTGTCAGCGGCGTGGATGTCGGGTTCGTCGTACCGGGTGCCGTCGCCCGGGTCGGTGCCGGTGAACCGGCCGACGGTGACAAGCCACGTGTCACCGGTGTCGGAGGCCCGCAGCCGGAGCGTTCCCACTCCATCGGGTGTGAAGCTGCCCCACGGCGGCAGGTTCCCGTACATGATGCGCAGCGCCTCGTCCACGCCATCCGCGCTCAGGTCCCGGTCCAGCGGTGTACGGCGTCCGGCGGCCAGTTCGGCGTCGACCCGGTGGATGAGCGCCTCATGGGCCTGGCGCCGGCGGATGAAGCCCACCGTCTGGTCCGCCGCCCAGGTCCAGGCGGCCGTGTCCGGCGGCGTCGCGGCGAGAGCGTCAGCCAGATCGTGGCTGACGCGGTCGTAGAACGCGGCCAGCCCTGCCCGGTCTCCGGGCCGCTGCGGGGTGGGTTGTCCCTCCGGGGCGGCCGTCATCCCCTGCCGCACGATCGTTCCCCAGAACCACTGCACCTCGGCCAGGTGCCAGAGCAGGTCATCGGCGTTCCAGTCGGGGCAGGACGGCACCGGGGCCCCGGGCCGGGCCTCGCTGATGGCCTCGGCGAAACGCGCCGACTCGCGGACCAGGTGATCAACGTAATCCAGTTCCGCACCCATGTCTGGGAGGCTACTGCCGTCCGCCGACAATGCCGTCACGCGGCTGGCCGCCCGGGCGCGGGTCCGGCGCGGCGCGGGCGGGAGGGCGCCGGTGCCGTATATACCCCGCATGGCCGACACTGGGACCATGACCAGAATCGACGCAGCCGCTGGTGCGCCCCCGGCGGTGATCGCGGGCCAGCGGGTGGAACTGCTTGACCGGGCTCGCGTCTACGCCTGCGGCATCACCCCGTACGACGTGACCCACCTCGGGCACGCGGCCACCTTCGTCTGGGTGGACACGCTCGGCCGCACGCTGCGCTTCCTCGGCGTGCATCCGGAGGTATGCCGGAATGTCACCGACGTGGACGACGTGCTTGACGCGGCGGCGCACCGGGCGGGAACGGCCTACGACTCCTTCGCGGCGATCCAGCAGTTCCAGTTCGATCGCGACATGGCCGCGCTGAACGTTCGTGCTCCCGAGCATGAGCCACGTGCCCACCGGTACGTGGAGCAGGTCATCAGGCTCGCGTCGGGGCTGCTGGACGCGGGCGCGGCCTACGCCCGCGAGGGATGCGTCTACTTCCCGGGGGCCGACGTGGCGGGCCGGGCGGGGCTGGACCGGGCCGAGGCGGTGCGGCTGTCCGGCGAGTATGCCGGCCGCCCCGACGACCCGGCCAAGGACGATCCGCTGGACATGGCCGTATGGCAGGCCAGCGAGAACGGGCACCCGGCGTGGGACTCCCCGTGGGGACCGGGCCGGCCGGGGTGGCACGCGGAGTGCGCCGCGATGGCGATGTCGGTGTTCGGGCCCGCGGTCGACATCCACGCCGGCGGCGCGGACCTGATCTTCCCGCATCACGCGTATCACGCGGCGATGGCCGAGGCGTTCACCGGTGTGCGGCCGTACGCGCGGACCTGGCTGCACGTGGGCACGGTCACCATCGCGGGCGCGAAGATGGCCAAGTCGGCCGGCAACCTGGTCCTTCTCGAAGAGCTCCTGGCCGGGTATCCGGCGGCGGTGATCAGGCTGATGATCCTGGACCGCCCGTGGGCGCAGCACTGGGACTACCGGCCGGGGCTGCTCGACGCGTCGGCGGCCAGGCTGGAGAACCTGTATCAGGCGGCCGGGCGCGCCACATCCAGCGACCCGGCGGCCATGAGCGAGCTGCGCCGGCTGCTGGCTACCGAGCTCAAGGTCCCAGCCGCGCTGGACCTGGCCATCGAGACCGGCGGCGGGCCCGCCCGCACCCTCGCCAGCGTTCTCGGGCTCACCTGACGGCGCCCCGCCCGGCAAGCCCGGGAGACCGCCGCCGCGCGGCCGGGCATGGACTCCGCGGCCAGCGCGTCAGCCGATCTGGTGCACGTTGAACCGGGTGATGACGCCGTGGTGCACGAAGTAGGTGCCCTGGTAGGTGTTGACGGTCCCGTCGGTAAGTCGCGCGGTGAGCTCGGCGGTCACGATGTTGCCGGACACGAACTGAATCGTGACGCGGTCGTGGGCGGTCGTGGCGAACCCGCTGATGAAGCTCTGGTATGACGACCCCGTGTTGCGCCCGCCGAGCCGCCACGCCCGGGCGTAACGGTGCTGGTTGATCGCCGCGTAGTACGCCCGCACGGTGGCCACCGCACCGGGCGGGGGAGCGGCCGCGGTTGCCGTCGGGGTGCCGGAGCCGCCCGGCGTGCTAGGGGTGGCAGCGGCGCTCGATCCGGCCGTCGCTGCCGGGGCGGCCGCCGGCGGGCCGGTGCGGCCGGTGCGGTGCAGCACCAGGTAGGCCACGCCCGCCGCCCCGAAGAAGAGCACGAGGAGAATGGCGGACACGCTGGCGGCGACGGCGGCCCGCGACCGCCGCCGGATGGGCGGGGGAGCCGGATGAGCGGCCCACCAGGGGGTGGCCGCATCCTGTTCGGCTGGCGGCGGGAGTTCCTCGCTCATCGCGCTCCAGCGGCGCACCGCCGTTCCGCGTGTTCAGGGCCGGGGCGGCGGCTGGCGCCGGAATCTGGTCATGGGTCATGGGAGACCCCGCGGACGAACAGTATCAGCGGTGCGACCGGATCGGCCTCAACCAGCCCGGCGTGCCGGGCCGCGGCCCGGCAGAACCGGCTCCGCGCGGGACGGCCCGCACACCCCGTGCATACCTGATTCCGGTATGTTCGTCGCATCGTTGAGCGTGAGGGAGTACCGATGCGGCTCACCAAACTGGGACATGCATGTGTCCGCCTCGACAAGGACGGGGCGGTGCTGGTGATCGACCCGGGCGCGTTCAGTGACCCGGCGGCCCTGTCCGGGGCCGACGCCGTTCTCATCACCCACGAGCACTTCGACCACATCGTGCCTGATCAGCTCCGTGCCGCCCTGGACGCCGATCCCGGGCTCCATCTGTGGTCCACGGCGGCGGTGGCCGAGCAGTTCGCCCACCTGGGCGTCCGGGTGCACCCGGTCGGTCACGGCGACACCTTCTCCGCCGCCGGGTTCGACGTTCACGTGTACGGTTCCGAGCACGCGGTGCTCCACCAGGACATCCCGGTCATCGCGAACACCGGTTTCATGCTCGACGGCAAGGTCTTCCACCCGGGGGACGCGCTTACCGTGCCCGAGGATCCGGTGGAGACGCTGCTGCTACCGGCCAGCGCGCCTTGGCTCAAGCTGGCGGAAATGATCGACTACGGCCGGGCGGTCGCCCCGCGGCGCGCCTACACCATCCACGACGCCCTGCTCAGCGAGACCGGCCTGCAGGTGCTCGACAACTTCCTCGGCATGGCGGCGGGCACCGGCGGCGGGACCTTCTCCCAGCTGGCGAACGGGGCCAGCATCGATCTCTGACCATGGCGGGCCGCACCCTCCGGTGAGATCGCCGGGCAGGGCGGCCGCGGACGGGAAGGGCCTACCCCGGCGAAACTGGGGTAGGCATTTGCGTGAGGTCTCCTCTCGCGCTGGCCCGCGAGGCTGGCCGACCCCACAGCGGAGGGAGTCGCGATGGTGGCGCAGAAGCCTGACAAGCAAGCCAAGGTGGCGGCCGCGGCGAACGGTCACCCGCAGCGGTTGGACAAGAAGCTCTACGAGCGGGAGCTGTTCCGGCTGCAGGCAGAACTCGTCAAGATGCAGGCGTGGGTGAGCGCCCAGGACGCCCGGGTCATGGTGGTGTTCGAGGGCCGGGACGCGGCGGGCAAGGGCGGCACCATCAAGCGGGTCGCCCAGTACCTCAATCCCCGCGTGGCCGGGATCGTCGCGCTGGGCGCGCCGACCGAGCGGGAGCAGACCCAGTGGTACTTCCAGCGTTACATCGAGCACCTGCCCGCGGGCGGGCAGATCACGCTGTTCGACCGCAGCTGGTACAACCGGGCCGGGGTGGAACACGTCATGGGTTTCTGCACCAAGGAGGAGTACCACCGGTTCCTGCACCAGTGCCCCATCTTCGAGCGGCTGCTCGTGGAGGACGGCATCCTGCTCCGCAAGTACTGGTTCTCGGTCAGCGACGAGGAGCAGGAAAAGCGGCTGGTGTCCCGGCTGGAGGACCCGCTCCGGCAGTGGAAGCTGTCCGGGCTCGACCTGCAGTCCATCTCCCGCTGGGAGGACTACTCACGGGCCAAGGACGAGATGTTCGTGCACACCGACATCCCCGAGGCGCCCTGGTACGTGGTGGAGAGCGACGACAAGCGGCGCGCGCGGATCAACATGATCGCGCACCTGCTGTCCACCATCCCCTACCAGAAGGTGAGGCGGCCGAAGATCGATCTGCCCAACCGCCCGGCATCCCAGGGCTACATACGCTCGCCGCGTGAGATGCAGACCTACGTGCCCGACCACGCCGCCGTCCTCGGCAACAAGCACGGGCATCACGGGCGGCCCGGCAAGGGGCACGGCAGCAGCGGTTCCTGACCGCCCGGCCGGGGAACGCGGGAGTCAGCTGACCCCGTGTGCCGGCTCGCGGCTGGCCTCGGTGCCCAGCGGCAAGCTCACAGCGCGGGACATCGACACGGGCGGGGTCTTCGGTGACGATGCAGGCTATGGGTACGGACCGCGCGCTTGCCGGCCGCGACGCACAGGTGGAGGCGCTCCAGGCGTTCCTTCGCGGGGACCCGGTCACCCGCCCGCCGGTCCTGCTCGTCGCGGGCGAGGCCGGGATCGGAAAAACGGTGCTCGTGGAGCAGGTACTGGCCGACGGGGAGCAGCCGGTCCTGCGCGGCCGGGCCGCCGGCTGGAAATCGGCCGGGTACGAGGTGCTGGCACAGGTCCTCAGGCCCGCCGCCGGGCGCGGGCCGGCGGCGCAGGTCCCCGGGCTCTCCGGCGACCAGCCGGCGGGCGCGGGACGTGAGCTGGCACTGGTCCTGCCCGAACTCGGCCCGCCGCCGGCGCAGGCCAGCCGGTCGGCCCTGGCCGCGGCGATATGCGCGGTCCTGTCCGGCGCGGCAGGGTCCGGGCGGCTCGCCGTGTTCCTCGACGACCTGCAGTGGGCGGACGAGGCGACGCTGGACCTGCTCCCGGCGCTGGCCGATGCCCTCAGCGGCGGGCCCGTGAGCCTGATCGGCTGCTACCGCAGCGACGAACTGCCGCGAGATCATCGTCTGCGGCCGGTCAGGGCGGAGCTGCGCCGTTCCCGGCGCCTCGCGGAAATCGACCTCGCCCCGCTCCCCGACCCCTGCGTGGCCGTCATCCTCGCCGCGCTGCTGGGGACCGAGCCACGGCCTGAGCTGGTGAGCGCGGTGGCCGGGCGCGCGGACGGGGTCCCGTTCGCCGTCGAGGAACTCGCGACCGCCATGCGGCTGGGCGGGCACCTGGCGTACCAGGGAGACATGGTGGGCCTGGCGGGCATCGGTGGCGGCGTGATACCCGAGGGCATCCGGGAGGCGGTGCTGCTCCGGGCGGCGCGGCTGGACCCGGCCGCGGCACCGGTGCTTGACGCCGCCGCCGTCGCCGGCACCGAGTTCGACGTGGAGCTGGTACTGGCGGTGGCGGACGCCCCAGAATGGCCGGAACAGCTCGCGTCCTGCGGGCTGGTGTCGGCGGTCAGCGACGGCCGGGCGGCGTTCCGCCACGCGCTGACCAGGGACGCTGCCTACGCGGCCGTCCCCTGGTCGCGGCGGCGCGCGCTGCACCGGGCGATCGCCGGCCACCTGGCGGACGGGCACGCGCCGCCCGCCCTGATCGCCGGGCATCTGCTCGCCGCACGCGATCTGGCCGCGGCGCGCGCGGCGCTGATCGCGGCGGCGGCGGCCGATGGCGCGGTCTACGCCTACCGGGACGCGGCCCGGGCGCTGCGCACGGCGCTGGACCTGTGGCCCCCCGGCCGCGAGGATGCCGAACGGCTGGCGGTGGTGGACCAGCTGGCACGGTGCGCCGAGATGTGCGCAGAGCACGCCGAGGCGGTCACGCTGCTGCGGGAACTCGCCGGCGGGTACCGGGCGAGCGGGGCCCCGGACAGCCTCGCCGGCGCCCAGCGCCGGCTGGCGCTCGCACACGAACTGCTGGGCCAGTGGGATGCCGCACTGGCCGCGCGGGAGGCGGCCGCCGTGGCCTTCGCAACGGCCGGGCGGCCCGCCGAGGCGGCCGTCGAGCGCCTGGCGGCGGCTGCGCATCTGCGGTCGGCGGCGAGCTTCGCCGCCGCCCTGGACACGCTCGCGGCGGCGCGTTCCGACGCCGACGCGGCCGGGCGGGCCGATCTCCTGCTGCGCATCGACGGGCTGCATGGCAACGTGCTGGCCCGCATGGGCCGGACACGGGAGGGCATCGCCGCGGTGCGTGCCGCGCTCGACGCAGCCCTGGCGCAGGCGCTTGCGGGTCCCGCCGCCGAACTGCACCAGCGGCTGGCCGACTCGCTCGAGCACGCGGGCGAGTACCACACCGCCATCGCCACGTACGCCGCCGGGTACGAGTTCTGCCAGGTCCACGGCGAACAGGCCGCCGGGCAGCTGTGCCGAGCCTGCGTCACGGCGGTGCTGTTCGTGGCCGGGCACTGGGACCGGGCGCTCGAGGTGTGCGCGGAGGCGGCCGGCGCCGAAGGCGCCCTCGCGCACGCGCGGGCGGTGGGAACCGGTATCGGCGGCCTGATCCATGCCTTCCGCGGTTCGGCCGCCACCGGCCGCCGTGAGCTGCTGGCCGCCACATCACTCGCCGCCAGGATCGAGCTGACCCCCATGGAACTGCTCTCGGCGTGGGGACTGTGCGTGCTCGACGACGGAGCGGGCGGGCAGGCGGAGGCGGCGGCCCGCGCCCGGCGGATCCTGGCGCGCTGGGAGGAAACGGGGGAGAGGCACTACTCGATCGCCATCCTGCAGTGGTCGTCCACGCTCTTCGCCGAGTCCGGCGACCCAGCAGGGGCGCGAGCCTGCGCTGCGGCTCTGGCCCGGATCGCGGAGGCGACCGCCCAGCCGGAGGCGCTCGCCGCGCTGGCGCACGCGCTCGGTGAGACGGCGCACCTCGACGGCCAGCCTGCCGCCGCCGCGCAGGAACTGCTGCGCGCGGCGGAGTCGTTTGGCGCCCTCGGCCTGCCGTTGGCAACCGCGCTGGCTCAGCGCCGGGCGGCCGCGGCCCTGGCCGGAGCGGGCGAGACAGCGCGTGCCGCCGATCAGCTGCGCTCGGCGCACAAGATCTTCTCCAGGCTGGGGGCGAACCGGGCTGCCGGGCAGTGCGCTACGGGGCTCGTCGCCCTGGGCAAGAAGCCCCCCGGGCGGGCCCGGGGACGCCCGCCGGGCGCGCTGAGCCGCCGGGAGAGTGAGGTCATGGAGCTGGTGGCGCAGGGCCTGACCAGCCGTGACATCGGCGGCTGCCTGTTCCTCAGCCCGCGCACCGTGGAGATGCACGTGCAGAACAGCCTGGACAAGCTCGGCTGCCGGACCAGGGCAGAGGCTGTGCGCCGCCTGGCCGAGCTCGGCGCCTGGTCCGGGACGGCGACCGGACCAGCCGCGGCGACCGGACTGGCCCCGGTGACCGGACCGGCCGCGGCGACCGGGCGCACGGCTACCGGATGACCCTGCAGACGTCGGCGCGGCAGAAGCCGGCCACGCGCCGCTCCTTCTGCAGCGAAGTGTGTCACCGGCGAGGCGCGCAGGCGAGGGCGAGAGCACGATGGCAGGATCACAACCGCGAGGAGGACGGATGACTACCCACGAAATCCGGGTCGACCGGAGCAAGACGCTGACCGAGGAGCCGGGAACCGGCCACAACCGCTGGCATCCGGACATTCCCCCGCTGGTGCGCTGTGAGCCCGGGGACGAGGTCGTGCTGGAGACGAGGGACGCCCTCGACGGGCAGGTGCGCCCGGGCATCTCGCTCGACGACGTGGCCGCGGCCAACCTGGATGTCGTGCACCCGCTCACCGGCCCGGTCCACGTGGCCGGTGCCGAGCCGGGCGATCTGCTCGCGGTGGAGATTCTCGACGTCGAGCCCGACAGCTACGGGTTCACGGTGCAGATACCGGGGTTCGGCTTCCTGCGCGACGTCTTCCCCGAGCCGTTCAAGGTCGACTGGGACATCGCCGGCGGCTGGGCCACCTCGGCCGATCTGCCCGGCGTGCGCATCCTGGGTTCACCGTTCATGGGGACGATCGGCCTGAGCCCCGGGCACGAGCTGCTGGCCGCCACCACCGTGCGCGAGCAGGCGCTGATCGACCGGGGCGGTCTCGCGCTGCCGCCGTCAGCCGCCGGCGCGGTGCCCGCCGACCCGCGCCTGGCCGCGGAGGGCCTGCGGACCATCCCGCCGCGGGAGCAGGCCGGCAACGTGGACATCAAGCAGCTCGGTGTGGGCACGGTGCTGCTCATCCCGGTCGACACCCCAGGTGCGATGTTCTCGGCCGGCGACGGGCACTTCGCCCAGGGCGATTGCGAGACCTGCGGCACCGCGATCGAGATGCGGGCGACGCTGCGGGTGCGGTTCAGTCTGCGCAAGGGGGGGGCGGCCAGCAAGAACATCCGTGACTTGCAGTTCGCCCGCAACGATTACTTCCTGCCGCCGGAGTTCGCCGTGCCGCGCCGGTTTTTCGCCACCACCGGGATCTCGGTCACCAAGGACGGTGTCAACCACTCCGAAGACATCACGCTCGCCGCGCGCAACGCCCTCCTCAACATGATCGATCACCTGGCCCAGCGCGGCTGGACCCGCCAGCAGGCGTACGCCATCTGCAGTGTCGCCGTGGACCTCAAGATCAGCCAGGTCGTCGACGCGCCCAACTTGCTCGTGTCCGCGTTCCTTCCGGAGGACATATTCACCGGCTAGCCGTGACCGTCGCCGCCGGCGGGTGACCCGCCCGGCGGGGTGCCGCACCGCGGGCCCCGTCGGGAGCTTCCTTGCCCGCTTGATACGCTCGTGCGACGATCTCCACAGTGGTGACCGGCCAGCCCGGGCCGCCAGGTGAACCGCACGACCGTGCCGCCCGTGCATGAGGATGGCCCCGTACCGGCAAGGGGGAGCGACCGTCGTGGCTAGGCCCCGGACCCGGTGACCGCCCCGCCCGCCAGCGACGCCCGCCTGCGCGGCGAGCCGGTCGCCCGCAGCGTTTTCACCGGCCTGCCCGCGCGTTACGACCGGCTGGCCTACCTGCTCTCGCTGGGGCAGGGCCGGCGCTGGCGCCGCGCGATCACCGATCATGCGGCCGCCGCTGCTCCCCGGCTGGTGCTCGACGTCGCGACCGGCCCGGCCGGGGTCGCGCTCGCCGTCGCCGCCCGGACCGGCGCCGATGTCGTGGGCGTGGACCTCAACGAGCCGATGCTCCGGGCCGGCCTTGCCAACGTCCACCGGCCGGGGCTGCGCGGCCGGGTGCGGCTGGCCGCGGGGCGCGCCGACCAGCTCCCGTTCGCCGACGCTACCTTCGACGCGGTGACCTTCTCCTACCTGCTGCGTTACGTGGACGACCCGGCCGCGACGATCGCCGAGTTGGCCCGTTGCCTGCGCCCGGGCGGGATCATGGCGAGCCTGGAGTTCTCCGTCCCGCAGCGGCCGGTGTGGCACGGCGCCTGGTGGTGCTACACGCGGCTGGCCCTGCCCGTGCTCGGCGGGATCACCGGCGGCCGGGCCTGGTACGAGGTGGGCCGCTTCCTGGGGCCGAGCATCTCGGCGCACTACCGGCGTTACCCCCTGGACGCGCACGTCGCGGCCTGGCGCGCGGCGGGCCTGACCGGCGTCGGGGTGGAGCTGATGAGCCTGGGTGGCGGGCTGATCATGTGGGGCAGCAAATCGTGAGCAACACCCCGGAAAGGCCGGCCTTCTACGCGGTCGGCCGCGGCACCGGCGGCCTGGGTGACTGGGTGACGCTGCTTCACCCGCCGTACACGCTCTGGCACCTGTCGTATGTGGTGATGGGCGCCGCGGTCATGCCACCCCTGGTGGTGTGGCGGCTGGTCGGCACGCTGATCGCGTTCTTCCTCGCGGTCGGCATCGGCGCGCATGCGCTGGACGAGCTGAAGGGCAGGCCGCTCGGCACCGGCATCGGCTCCACCGTGCTCGCCGTCACCGCCGGGGGGAGCATCGCCTGTGCCGTGGTGATGGGCCTGGTCGCGGGCGGGCTGCGGCTGCTGCCGTTCGTGATCGTCGGCTGCCTGCTGGTGTTCAGCTACAACCTGGAGCTGTTCGGCGGGCTGCTGCACAGCGACGTCTGGTTCGGCCTGGCGTGGGGCTCGTTCCCGGCGCTGGTCGGCGCCTACGCCCAGCACTGGACGCTGTCGGTGGCGGCGGTGGCAGTGGCGGCGGCCGCGTTCTTCCTCTCGATGGGCCAGCGGGCGCTCAGCACCCCCGCCCGGACGCTGCGGCGCCGGGTCAGCGCGGTGTCGGTCCAGATCACCTTCACCGACGGCGCGCAGCGGCAGTTTGGCCGGGCCGACCTGCTCGCGCCGATCGAGCGGGCGCTGCGGTTCTTCGTCTGGGCGACGGGCGCGGTGGCGTTGGCGATGGTGCTCGCCCGGTGAGCGGGGAGCGTTTCGACGCGGTCGTGGTGGGCGCGGGCCCGGCGGGCAGCATCGCCGCCCTCGTGCTCGCCCGCGCCGGGGCCCGGGTGGCGCTCGCCGACAAGGCCTCCTTCCCCCGCGACAAGGCGTGCGGCGACCTGGTGGGCCCGCGCGGCGTGCAGCTGCTGGCGGAGCTGGGCGTCCACGTTCCCGACGCGGGCCAGGGCTCCGATCTGCTCGCGGTCGGCCCGTCCGGGCGGGCCAGCAGGCTTCCTGCCTTCCCGGGGCGTGACTACGCGGGTCACGGGGTGGTGGTGCCGCGGCTCGTCTTCGACAGCGCCCTGCGCGAGGCGGCGGTGGCCGCGGGGGCGGTCCCGGTCCAGGCCAGGGTCACGGGGGTGGACGCCGACGGCGCCGGGAAGGTCCGCGCCGTCATCGCGGGCGACGGCCGGCGCCTGGCCACCGACGTCGTCATCGGCGCGGACGGGGCCCTGAGCCCGGTCGCCCGCCTCGCCGGGATGCTTGAACCGGGCACGGCGTTGTGGGGGTTCGCGATCCGCGCCTACCTGCCGGCCGAGGTGCCGCTGCCGCTGCTCGTCTTGCTGGATGCGAAGCCGTGGCGCATCTACCCGGGTTACGGCTGGCTTTTCCCCGGAGCGGACGGGCAGGCGAATGTGGGCATCGGGGTCGGCATGGGCACCACGCGCCGGCAGGTGGCGCTGCGCGATGACCTGGCCCGGTTCTGCACGCTGCTTGCTGGGCGCGGCGACATCGCGCAAGGCGTCCGGCCGGGACCAGTCACCGGCGGCTGGCTGCGGATGGGCGGTACCGGGACACCCGCGGCGGCCGGGAACGTGCTGCTGGCGGGCGATGCGGCGGGCCTGATCAACCCGCTGCAGGGCGAGGGGATCGCACCGGCGATGGTCAGCGGCCGGCTGGCCGCCGAGGCCGTGCTCGCCTGCCCGGCGGATCCCGGCCCCGGCTACACCGAGGCGCTGGCCGGTGTCTTCGGGCGCTACCTGCCCGGGGCCGCGGTACTGCAGAGCGCGCTGCTGCGGCGGCCGAGGGCGGCCTCGGCGGGCGTGCGGCTACTGACCGCGCCGGTGGTGCGCCGGCTCGTGTCCGGCACCTGGTCGCTCTACTGGAACGGCCTGGTCGAGGGCGCCCGGCCGCGCCCGTCCGCGTGGAGCGCGGGCATGGTCCAGCGCGCGGCCGGGCTGCTCGCCGGGCGGGCCGGCCACCGGATTGCCGCCGCTCAGCCCGGCAGCCGCGCCGAGGGCTCTCCCAGGCTCGCCCCGTCACCTCAGGCGCGGCAGCAAGGAGACGCCCGGCTCAGGGGGCGCTGACCTGCCTGCTGGTCATCCTGCGAAGTAGTTGTGCTTCTTTGGCCCGTTCAGCACCGTGCGCGCAGGCTTGGCGGGCAACGTGGACGGGTCGACGAAGGTGCTGCCGGTCGGCCCGGCCTGCACGGCCTTGTGGGTGACGCTGTGGGCCAGCACCTGCTTCCAGGTGTAGAACCACTGGGTGTAGCCGTCGTCCCACGTGCCGGCCACCGGGCTGCCGGTGATGGTGATCGGATCGCCGGGGTTGGACCGCTCGTAGTACCACTGGGCGTGCTGCGGGGACAGGTTGACGCAGCCGTGGCTGACGTTGATGAAGCCCTGCTCCCCGAGCGACCACGGTGCGGCGTGGTAGTAGTTGCCGCTCCAGGTGAACCGGACGGACCAGTACACCGGGAGGTTGTGGTAGCCCGGCCCGCTCATCAGGGCCGGGTTGGCCTTCTCGATGGTCAGGTAGGTCCCGTTGGCCGTGTCGCGGCCCGGCATGCCGCTGCTGTCCGGCCAGGTGGCGTAGTACTTGCCCTTCCAGTAGATCCGCGTCTTGTGCGTCCTGGTGCTCGTCACGCCGATCAGCGAGTTACCGATCCGGAACGACTGGTTCAGGTTGGTGGTCCCGTACACCCCTGGAGCGGCCTGGACCCCGTTGAAGTGCGCCACGAAGCTCACCTTGGTGTGCTGCGGCCAGAAGGTCCTGGGGCGGAAGGCCAGGGTCTGGTCGCCGTCCCACATCCAGGCGCCCACGACCGGCTTGGAGCTCTTGATGTCGATCGCCTTCTCCACCGCGGCCTTGTGGGTGACCGGCTGGCTGAAGTTGATCGTGATCGGCATGCCGACCCCGTAGGTCTGGTTCAAGCCCAGGATCGTGCTGGCCGAGAACGTCGCGGCCGGGGTGAGGGTGCGGAACGAGCTGATCGTGGTGCTGGCCCTGCCCTGGCTGCTGACCGCGGCGACCGTCACCTTGTAGTGGGTGCCCGTCCGCAGCGGCCAGTTCGTGTGCCAGGCCGTCGCGTCCGCCGCGAGCGTGCCGCCGACCTGGGAGTTGCCTGCGGTGACCGTGACGTTGCTGATCTTGCCCGAGGAGACTGTGACCGAGATTCCCTTGTTCGGCCTGGCGTGGGTGCTGCCGTCGGCCGGCGTGATGGTGACCTGGGCGGGCGGCGAGGCGGACGGGCTGCCGGCCGCCTGCTGGTGCTGGCCGGCCCCCTTGGGGGCGGGCGAGCTTGAGCATGCGGCCGCGAGCAGGGACACGAGCCCCAAAACCGCCATGATGCCCAGTCCGACCCGGCGGCTGCCCGGTGTACCGCGCTGACCTTTCCCAGTGAGGTCCCTCTCCAGCACCCTTGCCCTCCTGATGTGCTGATGCCAAAACCTCGGTGGCCGCCCGTGCCAGGCGCCCACCGCCGTCTGAGGCTACCGTCCTGTTCGCGGGGAAGAAGCCGTATCCTCGCCCGGCGCTGTGGGTTCGGATCGGGCATCCTGCTCGCGTGAAGCCCCCCGTAGAGAGACGAATTCGGTGCCCCGAAAGTTCACGTCCTCCATTATCTTCGCCAAGCGGCGCCGGCGCCAAACGCGGAACTGCAGGATCGCGGCCAGCAGGGCTATTCCGATGGCCGTCCACGGGACCACATCACCCACTCTGTCGAACGGAGTGAGAGCCCCGGTAGGCGTCAGTCCGAGGCGCACGGTCAGCAGCCCGCGCTGTGCGGTCGTCATCGAGGCGAGAAGGCGCCCCTGCGCGTCATAGGCCACCGAGTCTCCGGTCAGCGCCGCCTGCACGACCGGGCGCCCGGTCTCCGCGGCCCGTAGCGCGCCGAGCGAAGCGTGCTGGGCAGGGGCCCAGCTCTGCTGGAACGTGGAGTCGGAGGTCTGGTACACGATCAGCTGGGCGCCCCGCCGGGCGTCGGCGCGCGACATGTCGGGGAAGGCGGATTCGAAGCAGATCAGCACCCCGATGGGGACGTGCTGGCCGTCCCGCGTGGTTATCTGCATCACCTTCGCCCCGGGCCCGGGAATCATGTTGACCGCCGCCGCCCGGCTGATCTTCGCCAGCCAGCCCAGCTGCTGGCGGAACGGGATGTACTCGCCGAACGGGACGAGCCGGCTCTTCGTGTACGTCGCCACGATCCCGCCGGGGCCGACCAGGACCGCGACCTTGGACTTTCCGCCCGGCGTCTGGGAGTCCTGGTTGACCAGAATCTGCGCGCCGTCCACCGCCGAGAGGCTCTCGATCCGGCCGAGCAGCCGCGGGGCGCGGTGCAGGTGATACGCGATGCTGCTCTCTCCCCAGACGATGAGGTCGGGGCGAAGCCTGCCCAGGTCACCCGAGAGCCGCTCGCTGGCGTTCACCCGCGGCAGTGGGTTGTGCTGGATACCGGGCTGGACCAGCGTCAGGGTCACGAGGCGTGCCGGGTGGGGGGCCGGGGTCAGCGCGAACGCGGCCGGCCCGGCCACGATCACCACCGCGACGGCGACGGCGCCCAGGGCCCGGACCGGGGTGCGCGCAGCGGCCAGCAGGATCATCAGGCCGGTGTTGGCGGCCACGATGGCGAAACTGGCCAGCCACACTCCGCCGACCGCGGCCAGCGCGAGCATGGCCGGATGCTGCCACTGGCTGGCGCCAAGCAGTGCCCACGGCCCGCCGAATCCCTGCCAGGAGCGGATCCACTCGATCACCAGCCAGTAGCTGGGCACGACCACCAGCGCGGCGAGCGCGCGGGTGGCGGTGATGGGCGGGCGCAGCAGCACCCAGGTGCTCACCCCGACCGGGATCCACAGTGCACCGAGCACCACGGCTACCAGCAGCAGGGCGGGGCCGATGTTCGGCGCCAGCCAGTAGTGGGCGGCGAGGATGAACCCGGCGCCGAACCACCAGCCGCGTACCGCTGCCTCCCGCGCGGACGGGGACGCGCGCATGATGTACAGGCCTGGCACGAGCCCGAACCATGCCAGGAACTCCAGGTTGGGCGCGGGGAACGCGAGCGCGGGCAGAGCGCCCGCCAGCAGCGCGGCATACCTGATCGGCTGCATCAGGGCGCGCCAGAATCCCATAACCCCATTGTTGCGCCCGCTCGCCAGCGAGCGGGCGCCAGGCACATGCCACTCGAGCCCCAGCAGCCACACGAGTACCTCCAACCTGGAGGTGGGCCCTTGGTGATCATGACCTTGGTGTAGCTGGATGTGCACTCAGGTCAAGATCACGAAGTGAGCGCCGCGTGCTGCGGCGGCTATTACGGCACTCGGAATTGAGCGGTCCAGGAAATGGGCCTCCCCGCGGCCCTTTACCCGGCTCGAGCCGGCTTTTGGCGGCCGACGGTCATGGCCGCAGCCGTTTTGTCATTTTTCGGTTATGAAATCGTAAAGAATTAGCCCGGCGCGCCGCCGCGGTCAGTGGCGGCCGCGCGGCGGCGCCGGAGGGACGCGGTGGCGGCCCAGGCGAGCGCGAGCAGGGTGAGGGCCACGATCGTGGCTTCGGGCCAGGTGCCAAGCCGGTCGGCGAGGGTGCGCTGGCTCACCAGCGGCACCTCGGCCACCAGCACGGCCCGCCGCCAGGTGCCGCTGTGCGCCAGCAGCCGCCCGTCCGGGGCGATGATGGCGCTGACGCCGGTGGTGGAGGCGACGACGACCGCCCTGTTCGACTCGACCGCACGGATCCGGGCCATGGCGAGCTGCTGGAGCGTCTCCCCGCGCTGGCCGTCCACCTCGAAGGTCGCGTCGTTGGTCTGCATGGCCAGCAGGTTCGCACCCGCGTTGACCTCGGAGGACACCAGATGGTCGAAGCCGATCTCGTAGCAGATGACGTCCCCGAGCCTGATCTTGCCGGCCCGGAACACCACCGCCCGGTGGCCGGCCGTGAAGTTCTGCGGCTGCAGGTTCACCAGCGAGGTGATGTGCTTGAGCAGCCCGCGGAACGGGATGTACTCACCGAACGGCACCAGCTGACGCTTGACGTACGTCTGGCCCGGCCCCCGGCCGGGCAGCCATAGCTGGCTGGCATTGCGTACCGGGTCGGCCAGCAGGGTGCCGACGAGCACCGGGCGGTTGATCGCGTTCACCGCCGCCGAGATCCCGGCGTAGACCTGCGGGTAGAACCTGGGATCGAGATCGGCCGCGTTCTCCGGCCAGATCACCAGGTCGGGTGCGGGCCGCGCGCCCGACCCGACCTGCGCGGCCAGGCGCTCGGTGGCGGCCAGGTGGTTGGCGGTGACCGTGCTCGCCCGAAGCAGGTCCGGCAGGTTCCGCGCGTGCGGCACGTTCCCCTGGACGGCGGCAACGGTGGCCGTCGGGGTGCCTGGACCTTGCCGGTCGACCGGTAGCAAGCTCCCCGCCAGCGCGAGCCCCACGGCGACGGCGACCACCAGCCAGGGCATCGCCCGCCGGCGGCCCGGGACGAGGAGGGCCCAGGCCAGGGTGGCGCCGGCCAGCGCCACCAGGAAGGTCAGCAGCGGCGCCCCGCCGATCGCGGCCCATGGTGCGGCCGGCGTGCCTGCCTGGCTCATCGCCAGCCTGCCCCACGGGAATGCGTACGGCCAGCGGGCGCGCAGCGCCTCGGCGCAAACCCACCATCCAGCCACCGCCAGCGGCCAGGCCCGCAGGCCGAGAAGCAGGCGCTGGCCCACGGCGAGCACCGCGAAGATCACCGCCTCGCTGGCCGCAAGTGCGAGCCATGCGTACCACGCCACGTTGAGCAGCCAGGACAGCAGGGGGACGAAGAAGGCCAGCCCGAACACCAACCCGGCCAGCAGCGATGCGCCAGGGCCCCGCCGCCACAGCGCCGCCGCCAGCAGCGCGGGACCGGCCGGGGCGAGCGGCCAGATCCCGATCGGCGGGAACGCCGCCACCAGCGCCAGCCCACCGGCCAGCGCCAACGCCAGCGCCAAGGGAAGCCGCAGGCGCGCGGGGGTGGTGGCGGGGCCGGCCGGAGCCGCCGGCTCGCGCTCCGGGGCCGCCAGGGCGGGCTCCGGGGCGGCCAGGGCGGGCTCCGGGGCGGTCGGCTCGGGTTCCGGACCGGTTGGGCCGGTCGGCTGAGGCTCAGGGGCGGCGAGGGTTCCAGGATCGCGCTCCGGGCGGGCCGTCACGCCCTTCGCGTCACCGCTCTCACCGCCCGTTCCGGTCAGCGTCACCGTTCCTCCCGCCTGCGCTGGGCGCGTACCGCATGCTTGCGAGCGTAACCGGGCCGTTCGCCACACACGTCCAGGCTGGCACGGACCGGCGCCACCCAGCCACCCCTGGGGGCGCCGACGCGGAACCACCGGCGGCGGGAAGCCGGCGGGACGGCTTCCGGTTGACATGACGGGATGCGCTCCCGCGGGACGTGGCTGGGACGTCTTCCTGCTGACGTGGCGGGACGCCGTTCGTTCGAGGCGCGGCATACCTGGTGCGCGCAAGAAGTGGCTAGCGAGAGGAGACTGCGGTGAGCCGCCGTGGCTGGGTGCTGTTCGCGCTCATGAGCGTCATCTGGGGAATGCCCTACCTGTTCATCAAGGTGGCGGACGGCGGGGTCTCGGTACCCGTGCTGGTGTTCACCCGGCTGGCGGTCGCCGCGGCGCTGTTGCTGCCGCTCGCGATTCGCCGCCGCCAGATCGCGGGACTGTGGCGGCACTGGCGGTGGCTGGTGGTCTTCGCCATCGTCGAGATGATTATTCCGTGGGCGCTGCTCTCCGACGCCGAGCGGCACCTGTCGAGCTCGATGACCGGTCTTCTCGTCGCCTCGGTGCCGATCATCGGCGTCGTGCTGGCCCGGGCAACCGGCGGTACGGAGCGCCTCACCGTGATCCGCTGGGCAGGGCTGCTGATCGGGCTGGCCGGGGTGGCAGTGCTCGCCGGGCGGGACGCGCTCGGCGGCGACGCCTGGTCGGTGGCCGAGGTCGTGCTCGTCGCCGTGTGCTACGCGACCGGCCCGCTCATCGTCAACCGCAAGCTCAGCGAGCTTCCGGGCCTGGGCGTCAACGCCTTCTGCCTCAGCTTCGCGGCGATCGTCTACGCCCCGGCCGCGGCCCTTACCTGGCCCGCAGCGGTTCCGTCGGCGCAGGTGCTTGCCTCGCTCGCGGCCCTGGGTATCATCTGCACCGCCCTCGCGTTCGTGCTGTTCTTCAAGCTCATCGCCGAGGTCGGCCCGGCCCGCGCCGTCGTGATCACCTACGTCAACCCGGCGGTGGCCGTCGCCCTCGGGGTGGCAGTGCTCGGCGAGCCGCTGACCCTTGAGATCGTGGCCGCGTTCGTGCTGATCCTGGCGGGCTCGGCGCTGGCGACCCGGCCCAGTGAGCCGCGTCGGCCGCCCCGGCCGGGCGCGTCGTTGCGCCACCGGGCCGGGCTGCCCGGCGGCAAGGAGTCCGCCAGGGAGCCCGCCGATGAGCCGGCCGATGAGGCTGCGGCCCGTGTACCCCATGAGGGGCCACGTCCCGCATCGACGGGAGCCGCCGCGCGCCACCTGGCGAGGAGCGCGCCACCTGACGAGGAGCGCGCCACCTGACGAGGAGCGCGCGCTACCCCGGCGGGGAGCCGGTAATACCTGCGTGTGGTCGCAGGCAGGCGCATTAGACTCTCCGGCGTGATTGACCTCAAGGCTGCCCGCCAGGAGCCGGACCGCTACCGGGCCGCGCTGGCCCGCCGCGGCGCGGCGGACGACTTCGACGCGCTGCTCGCCGCCGACGCCCGGTGGCGTGAGCTGACCGAACGATCCGAGACCCTGCGCGCTGAGCAGAAGAGGTCGTCCAAGGCCGGGCCGCCCGGACCTGACGAGAGAGCCGGCCTGCGGCGCCTCGCCGGCGAGCTCGCCGAGGCGCAGGCCGAGCTGGCGGGGGCAGACCACGAGCGCAAGGCGCTGCTGGACAGGATCCCGAACCTGCCCGACCCGACCGCGGCCGACGGCATGGCCGAGGAGGACGCGCAGACGTTGCGCACCTGTGGCGAGCGGCCGTCGTTCGGGTTCACCCCGCGTGACGCGACCGATCTCGGGTCGCCGCGCGGCTGGATCGACATGGCCAGGGGTGCCCGGCTGTCCGGGTCCAGGTTCGCCTACCGGTTCGGGGGCGTCGCCCTGGCCGAGCTGGCGCTGTACCGGTTCGTCCTCGACCGGCTGGCCGGCAAGGGGTTCCTGCCGGTGCTGGGGCCGGTGCTGGTGGGGGAGCGGGCCATGTACGGGACTGGTTTCCTGCCGAACGAGGAGTCCAATCTCTACTGGCTGGAGAAGGACAACCTGTACCTGACCGGAACGTCCGAGGTGGCGCTGGCCGGCATCCACATGGACGAGCGGCTCGAGGAGTCGCAGCTGCCCGCCCGGTACTGC
>DASYQM010000270.1:0-4682 GCA_036005525.1 Streptosporangiaceae bacterium | reverse complement strand
GGCGGCATCTTCGAGCTGGACAGCCGCGGCGCCGTCACACTCACCGTCACCCCGATGACCACAGCGGGGCCGCCCGCAGCCGAGGTCACCGACGCGCTCGCCGGCCGCACACCGGCCGCCGCCCCGCTCGGCGACCTGCCGGCCAGCACGCGCGCCGCCCTGTCACACCTCGCCAACTTCCTCAACACCCCCGCCGGGCAGAACCCGGCCTGAAAACCCCAGCGAAGCGGTGAAACACCGCCTGGCATTACAGCTACCCAGCGCCGGGCAGGTACCGCCGGGATTTACGGGAACGGACCGGCCAGCCAGGAGGCAGGACATGACCAACAGTGAAATTCTCGAGCAGCGTGCCCACTTCGAGCGGCAGATCGCGCGGCGGACGCTTTGTGAGGCCCTGCGGGACGTGGCCGCAGAGCACGGCGACCAGCCCGCCCTGTCCGACCGGCAGCCCGGCGGGGACGGCTGGCTGACCCTGACCTGGGCCCAGGCGAGGACCCAGGTACTGCGGCTGGCGGCAGGCTTCGCCGCGCTCGGCCTGCAGCCCGGTGAGCGGGTCGCGCTGATGCTCCCCAATCGGTCCGAGCACGTGCTCGCGGACCTGGCGGCGGTGCACGCAGGCGGGGTGCCGCTGACGGTCTACGCCACGCTGGCGCCAGAGCAGATCGCGTTCGTCGCCGGTGACTGCGACGCCCGGATCGCGGTTCTGGACGGGGCCGGCGAGCTCGCCCGGTGGGAGCAGGCCCTGGCCGCGCTGCCCGGCTTGCAGAAGGTCGTTGTCATCGACGCCGGCGCCTGCCCGGCCGGTGACCGTTACCTGTCGTAGGCGGACCTGGCGGCGCTGGGCAGCGAGCGGGTCGAGGCCGATCCCGGTGAGATCCCGGCGCGGGTCGCGGCGATCGGCCCGGACGACGCGCTGACCTTGCTGTACACCTCGGGCACCACCGGCAACCCCAAGGGCGTGCTGCTGACCCACCGCAACGTGCTCTACGAGGTGGCCGCGGGGGAGTCGCTCGGCCTGGTCCCCCCCGGCGTGCGCTGGATCTCCTACCTGCCGCTGGCCCACATCGCCGAGCGCGTGTTCACCATCTACGCGCCGATTCAGATCGCGGGGCATGTTCACTTCTGCCCGGACGCTACCCAGCTCGTCTCGGTGGTCGGGCAGGTGCGCCCGACCGCGTTCTTCGGCGTGCCGCGGGTGTGGGAGAAGGTGCAGGCTGGCGTCCGGGCGCTGCTGGCGGCCGAGCAGGACCCGGCCCGCAAGGCCGCGGTGGAGCGGGCCATGGACACCGGCCGCCGCTACGTGGAGAGCTGCCAGTATGGGCGCACTACCCCGCCGGAGCTGGCGAAGGAGTTCGCCGAGGCGGAGGAGCAGACGCTGGGGCCGATCCGGGCGCTGCTCGGGCTCGGCGAGGCGGAAGTGGTGTCCAGCGCGGCGGCGCCGCTGCCGCCGGAGGTGGCACGGTTCTTCGCCGGCCTCGGCATGAAGATCCTCGACATCTACGGGATGACTGAGACCGCCGGCGCAGTCACGGCCAACACCCCGGAGGCGTTCCGGCTCGGCACCGTGGGTCGGCCGTTCCCGGGGATGGAGGTCAGGATCATCGGCGACGGCGAGATCCTGACCCGGGGCCCGATCCTCACCCCCGGTTATCTGAACAGGCCGGACCTGACCGCTGACCTGATCGACTCCGACGGCTGGCTGCACACCGGTGACATCGGCAGCCTCGATGCGGACGGTTTCCTGACCGTGCTGGACCGGAAGAAGGAGCTGATCATCACCGCCGGCGGCGAGAACATCTCGCCCGCCGCCATCGAGAACCTGCTGGTGGCGCACCCGCTCATCGGCCAGGCACTCGCCTACGGCGACCGCCGCCCGTACGTGGTCGCCCTGCTCGCGCTGGACGGCGAGGTCGCGCCCGGGTGGGCGAAGGCACGTGGCATCGAGGCCGGCTCGCCGGCCCAGCTGGCTGCCGCGCCAGCCGTGCAGGAGGCGGTGGCCGGGGCCGTCGCCGCCGCCAACCAGCGCCTGGCCCGGGTGCAGCAGGTCAAGCGGTGGCAGCTGCTGCCGGTGGAATGGACCCCGGAAAGCGAGGAACTCACCCCCACCCTCAAGCTGAAGCGGCGGGTAGTGCACGCCAAGTACTCGGCCGACATCGACGCCCTATATGACAATTAGCGAAGCATGACGTCAGCAGAGCATGACGGCTAGTTCTAGCTTCCTCCGAAGACCTCGTCCATGATCTCTCCGGCTTTGTGTCAACCCGATCAGTTCGCGGTGGGTTGGCGTCTGTCCGGTCCAGTGCATCGGCGTTGCTGCCCGCGTTGCTGCTTCCGGTCCCGCAGCAAGTCGCCCGGCGCCCGCGAGGCCAATCACGTCTTTCCAGCCTGCCGGGCAGCCGGACTCCAGGCCTGCCTGGGTTTCCGCCTGCAGGCCGGGCCGGGCTGCCACTGTGACCCAGTGCAGTGCTCGCACGGCGGCGACCACTTGCCGCTGCGGGTTACCGCATTCCCCGGTGGGCAGCTTGGGGTAGATCATCCGCCCATCGCTGCCAACCACCACAAACGGCGGCACGCTGATGCCCGGTTCCGCGCAGGCCAGGCCGGGCGGCGCCATGGCTGACGGGCGCCTCAGCGCGGCGGTGAGCCGGGCCAGTCCATGCTCAGCGACCTGCCAGAGCTCAAACTCCCACAGGCCGCGGCCGGGCACCGCCTGGTCGGCCTGGACGCACCGGATCACCGCCACCGCCACAAACCGCGCCGGCACCGGCACGCCCACCGGCTGCCGCTCCGGGCCCAGACAGCGCACACTGCGCGCCACCCGCGCCGGTACCACCACATGCGCTGGACCTCATGAATCGGGTGATGGAATCGGGCTCGCAAGACCAGCTTGAAAGGTCGGTACCTCTGAACAAGTATGAGCAGGACCGATGTTTGCGCTGGTGGCTCGGCCGCTTCATCCGTGAGTTACCGCCATTGACCGTGGAGGCCCCGGCGTGTGGCACGTATGTGGCACGAGCCAGTGGATGAGCGCCGGTTCAATCGGATGGGTCGGTGGGGATTCGGCGGGGCCGCGAGAGTAGTTCACCGCCGCAGTTGGGGCAGCGGCTGCTCATCTCTTCGGAGCAGGTGGAGCAGAAGGTGCATTCGTAGCTGCAGATGCGGGCATCGCTGTCAGGAGGGAGGGCCCTGTTGCAGCGTTCGCAGGCGGGGCGCATCTCGAGCACGGTTGGCTCCTTGGGATCGGTAAGAACCGCCATTGACGTCATGCGTGATTGTCGGCGGATCGCAGGATGGGCCGAGCTGGCTGGTGCGCACTCCTTCGCCTGGCACGTGGCTGCGGCTGATCACAGCGCCGGCTCGTGGTGTGGTACGGGCGTGACGGCGAGGACCATGCCGGTCATGGCCTCGACTGCATCCTGGTCGGACAGGCCCTGTTCGGCGCACAGGGAATGCCAGGTCCAGAACGAGGTCGCGTGGCCGATGACCGCGCGCAGCCGCCGTCGCTGGCGGGCAGTGCCGCCGAACGGCTCGGCTAGTATCCGGCGGTTGGTGTCGCTTTGATGGCGCAAGCGCCGCTGGTGCGCTTCGGGCAGCGTGGTGAAGTCGCGGTAGACGCTGGCCAGCATGCCGGCGCCGGCGCGGTAGAACCGGTACAGGTCGGCCAGGCCGGCCCGCAGCCGGGCGGCTGGGTCGCCGATCTGGGACCAGGCGCCAGGGTCCGGGGCCTGCTGCTGAGACATCCAGTGTGCCGAGCACGCCTCGAACAGCGCGGCCTGGTCCGGGAAGTGCCGGTAGACAGTCAGGCGGGTCACGCTGGCCAGGTCGGCGACGGCGGCGATGGTGGTCGCCGCCAGCCCGACGCTGCCGTGCAGGGCGACGGCGGCCTCCACGATGCGCTGCCGCGTCTCATCCACCTGCTCGGCCCGGCGGCGCATCCGGTACGGCCGCGAATTCGTTGAACGCAGATGTTCACTCAACTCTTGACACCAGCCCTGCCCGGAGTACACATTATTGGCTAAACAAGAGCGTACATCTAAATGCGTGGAGGTTCCCGTCATGACTGACATCCAAGCTCCCGCCATCACCGTCGTGCCACCCGGTGGTGGCCCGCACGGCGACCTGGGCACGATCGGCGTGGCGTTCAAGCTGTGGGGCCGCGACACCGGCGGCGCGCTGTCGATCGTCGAGCACCCGTTCCCAGTCGGCGCGCTCGTCCCGCCGCACACCCACACCCGCGAGGACGAGTACTCCATCGTCACCGAGGGCGAGATCGGGTTCCGGTCCGGCGACCGTGAGGCGGTGCTCGGCCCCGGCGGGTACATCACCAAACCCCGCGGCGAGCTGCACACCATGTGGAACGCCGGGCCGGTCCCGGCCCGGATGATCGAGGTGATCAGCCCGGCCGGCTTTGAGAACTTCTTCCGCGAGCTGGCCGACCTCACCGCCGCCGGGCCGCCGCAGCCCCCCGACATGATGGCGCTGGCCCGCCGGTACGGCCTGCAGTTCGGCCAGCCGGACTGGCTGCCCGACCTGATCACCCGCTAGGAGGGCACTGAATAAAGCGGTGCTGTGGTCGCGCGTCTGCCGGCATTGTGTTCGATCATCTGGGATGATCTTTGCATGCAGGGAAAGGAGCGCGCCGGCCGGCAGTTGCTGGACGCGCAGGCGCTGGTGGGGCACTT
>DASYQM010000269.1:0-1968 GCA_036005525.1 Streptosporangiaceae bacterium | reverse complement strand
ATCTCGGCGAAGGGCACGCCAAAGGCAAGGTCGTCGTCACCGCCGGATAGCCTCCGGCGTGACGCACCCGGTCTCAGCGCGGGCCAGCTGCGCCCCGGCAGCCAGCCGCGCAGAACCCGCGCTGCGGTACACGTCAGCGATACAACCAGCGCTCGCCGAGCCGCCGATCGGCGTGGCTACTGGTGCGTATTGGAACCATCCCAAGTGCGCGCAGAACTGGCCGATCGGGCGCTGTGCACACCCGATCACCAACGCGCACTCATGCCGATGTGAGTGAGTCCGCAGGAGGTCATTCCTTAGTGCCAGGAACCGGGCTACTTCGGTGTTTCGGTGCGGATCGCTGGTGAACCTGCAGGCTGGGTGGGGCGGGAGTCCTAGCGAGTACGACGGGAGGTGATGCATGCTTGTTCCCGGACGCGGGAGGTGGGGGATGTCGTGCGATGACAACAGGCGTGTGGTGGCTGAGTTCGTGGAGCGGTGCCAGAATCAGCACGACCTGGCGTTCGCTGACGAGGCATTCCATCCGAGGTTCGTGAATCACTACCGGCCGGAGGGTCGGGCTATCCCGGAGGCGGATCGGCCCGCGAGCGGCTTCCAGGCCTTCTACGGCGCGCTGCTGCAGGGGTTTCCGGATGCCACCATGGAGATCAACGAGCAGCTCGCTGAGCGCGATCTTGTTGCGACCCGCAAGACATTTCGGGGGACGCACCTTGGTGAACTCTGGGATCTGCCGCCGACCGGAAACCGGGTCGAGTTCGAGTTCATCGACATCTTCCGGGTGAGCGAGGGCAGGTTGATCGAGCACTGGACGTCGATGGACCTCGCCGCGCTCCGGCATCAGATGTGTACTCGTTCATAGCGCTGGACGGTGAGCGAGCGACGGTGGAGTCCCCTGAGACACGGGTACGGGGCGAACAATGGCCTGCACGTCGCGTACCGGCTGGTCGGCGACGGACCGGTAGACGTCGTGCGAGCGGGCCGCGCAGCGAGATGATCTTGGTGCGGGCAGCCGGGATCGACACAGGGGCGCCCATAGCGATTCGGGGGCGGCGGCGCCCTCATACCGGACGGGGCGGGTGCCGGCTCAGCCACTGGGCCCAGGTCGTGGTGCCGCGGCGGCCTTCGGGGCAGGTGAGGTTGCCGGCCGCGCGGGCGGCGGCGCGGGGGAGCGGCACGGGGAGGATCCGGCGCTGGAGCCCCCGGGCTGCCTGGTACTGCCCGGCGACCTCGCCGAAGCTCATGATGTCTGGTCCGCCGAACGGCTGCCGGTCTCCGCCCGGCCCGTCCGCAACGCATCCGGCCACGTACGCCGCGAAGTCGCCCTCGTCCGCGGGCTGCATCGGCAGCTTGGTGGGCAGCGGCCAGACCCGAAGGCGCGCCATCCTGCCCAGCATCCGGTCGAGCAGCCAGTAGAACTGCGTCGACGGCACGATCGAGTGCGGTACGCCGGACTGGCGCACCAGGTCCTCGGCGGCGGCCTTGAGCCGCAAGTACGGCACGCGAGCGTGTCTGACGCCCACGATCGAGACGTACAGGAAATGCGCGACGCCGACCTGCCCCGCGGCGCCGAGCAGCTGGCGGGTGCCACCGATGTCCACCTCCGGCGGGCTCCGGACCAGGTCGACCGGCCGGATCGTGCCGCGTCTGGCGGCCGGCGAGAAGGTGGCGGCGTGGACGATGACCTCCGTACCGGAGACCGCCTCGGTGATCCCCCGCCCGGTGGCGAGGTCACCCTGGATCCACTCGACCGCCGGGTCCTGGCCCGGCGTGCGGGCCAGGACGCGCACCTGGTGGCCCTGGTCCTTCAGGAGGCTGACGATGTCCCGGCCCAGGTGCCCGGTGCCACCGGTGACCAGAATCCGCATGCCCGTCCCTTCCTTCGTTTGGCGCTGACCTCACCATCATCCGCCCGGCCCCGCGTTCCGGCTGAGGGCGCCCCTCTGCCGATCCCGGCTGCCCGCACCAAGA
>DASYQM010000268.1:0-17463 GCA_036005525.1 Streptosporangiaceae bacterium | reverse complement strand
TGCAACAAGGTCGCCTCCCGCGAGCGTAGCCGGGGTGGAGCGGACCATCAACCGGCTCAAGGGGTTCCGTCGGGTCGCCACCCGCTAGGAGAAGCGCGACGTGAACTACCTGGCGATAGTCACCATCGCTACGATCGTGCTGCTGTGGCTGGAGTGACATTGCAACACGCCCCTAGCCGCTCAGGCCGAGCTGCCGCATGAACGTGACCAGGTCGTAGAAGAGATTCTCCTCCACGAACTGCCCATTGTCCCAGCGCGCGGACGAAGCTCACCACTGAGGAGCCTGCCCGCTTTGAAATGACCCGTCAAGGATGCCGTGCTCAAGAGCACCAGCTGTGCGATCAGCTGAACATTGCAAGCAGGCCGTAGGCGATGTCACGCCTGCTGCTGCTTCTCTTCGCAGAGGATCTGCTGGACCCGGATCCAGTGGAAGCCGACCCGGTTGCCGATCTCCCGGGAGCGACAAGCCCTCGGCGCGGAGCTGACGGACTTCCTCTAAGCCTGAATCCACGTGCGCCGTGAGGCGCTGACGATTCGAGTGGAGGTGAGAGACCTTCGCCGCCGACCCTGTCGCAGCAGGGCGGCGAAGCTGGGGGCAGCCTGACCCGGGAGGTGCCGGGGAGGGTGGGAGCAGCCCTGACAAAGCCGGGACGCGTCAGCACTGCCAGATGGGGTGGGTCCGGCGAGCGTGACCAAGAGGAGTACGCAAGGAACCAGCGTGAGGACGTCCCTTAAAGGCTCACCGGCTCAAATCTGGTGGATATGGGCCGGGAGCGGTGCGCACCCGCTGCCGTGCAGGCAGATGGCGGCGGCGGGGAACTTCCGGGCGGGCAGGTGGATGTCAGCCGGGAGGCCGCGGTGACGTGCTGCGGGGTAGCCGTGGCGAGGCCGCAGGGGCAGAGTTGGGCTCCTCCTTGGTCGAGCGGATCGCAGTGAACACGGGAACCGTCCCGGTCCTGCCCGGCCCCACGCGGCCAGCGTGGAGGTCGGGTTGGGTCCACCGTCGGCCGATCGGGCTGGGGCGGGGCGGAGCCGCCGTAGTAGTCGGAGCGCGGGAGAGCCGCGCACAGGGCCAAGGGCGGCAGCGGTTGCAAGACGACATGGAGACTGCAATGCCGAAAGACGCGCCGGTGAACACCGACGCTTCGCTGGAGGCCCCCACCGGGGCGCGCCGGCGGGTATCGGGGATGCAGGCCAAGCTTCACCGTTGGGCGGCGGCCGATCCGGGCCGCCGGTTCGATGACCTGTTCAACTTCGTGCACGACCCGGCGACGCTGATCGTGGCGTTTGCCCGGGTCGCGGGCAACCAGGGCGCGAACACTCCCGGCGTGGACGGCGTGACCGCCGCCTGGGTCGAGGAAGAGGTGGGCGTGCCCGGGTTCCTGGACGACCTGCGGGCCGCCCTGAAGGACGGCTCGTTCCGGCCACTGCCGGTGCGGGAACGCAAGATCCCCAAGCCCGGCGGGTCAGGAAAGCTCCGCAAGCTGGGCATACCTTGCATCGCGGACCGGGTCGTCCAGGCGGCGCTGAAGCTGGTGCTGGAGCCGATCTTCGAGGCGGACTTTGAGCCGTGCTCGTACGGGTTCCGGCCCCGGCGGCGCGCCCAGGACGCGATCGCCGAGATCCACCACTACGGCTCCCGCGGCTACCGGTGGGTGCTGGATGCGGACATCGAGGCGGCCTTTGACAACCTGTCACATTCGGCCGTCATGGGCCGGATGCGGGCCAGGGTCAAAGACAAGCGCGTCCTGGCGCTGGTGAAGGCGTTCCTCAAAGCCGGGGTGCTCACCGAAGTGGGCGAGCACCGCGACACCCTCACCGGCACGCCGCAAGGCGGCATCTTGACTCCTCCAACGCAAGTGGCAACTTCTGCTTCGAGGTGACGCTGGGCTACCGGCGCTGTGAGCGGCCGGGGCGTGCCGCCGCGAGTGTATGACATGTCAGGTAGTACGTTGGTGACATGTCTCGCGGTGGCCGGGTGGGTGGCGTGGAGTATGCCGAGCGCGTCAACGCTGCTGCTGCGCTGGCGGCGGCGGGGGTTCCGGTGGCGGAGGCGGCCCGGGTGCTGGCCGGGCGGTTCGGCTGCTCGCAGCGCCAGGCCCGCCGCTACCTGGCGGTCGCGTCCCGGTCGGGAGCGGTCGTGGTTCCCGAGCCGGGGACAGTGTTCACGGTCAAGGTGCCAGCCAGCCTTGCCCGGCGGGTGCGTGAGCATGCCCGGGCGTCGGGGAGGTCGATCTCCGCTGTGGTGGCTCAGGCACTGGAGGAGTTTCTCGCCCGGGGCCGCAGAAATCATCCCCGCCAATGAGCGAGCTGGTGGTCGAAGAGGTATTCGTGTTCGACCGCCTTGGGGCCGCGGAACTGTCAGCGGCCTACAAGATCCTGGTCCCCGAAGGGCCGACCCGCAGCATGCGGGGCGGCCAGGAAGGACGGTGCCGTGATGGCCAGCGCGGCGATCTACGCGCGGGTCTCCAGCGCCCGGCAGAAGGAGCAGGAGACGATCGTCTCCCAGACCCAGGCGCTGCGCGCCCACGCCGGGCAGCTGGGGCTTGAAGTCCCCGAGGAGTGGGTGTTTGAGGATGACGGTTACTCGGGCGCGTCGCTGGTCCGGCCGGCCCTGGATGCACTGCGGGACCTGGTGGCCCAGATACCCGTGGACGTGGTGTGCTACTCCCCGGACCGGCTGGCACGCAAGTACGCCTGTCAGGCGCTGCTGATGGAGGAGCTGGCCAGGGCGGGCACATCGGTGGTATTCGTCAAGGCCCCCTCGGGCAAGACTCCCGAGGACGCGCTGCTGGTCCAGTTCCAGGGCATGATCGCCGAGTACGAGCGGGCGCAGATCATGGAACGGACCCGCCGCGGCAAGAACCAGCGGGCCCGCTCCGGCAGCGTGAACGTGCTGTCGGGGGCCCCATTCGGCTACCGGTACGTGCGCAAGAGCGATCACGCCGCCGCCCGGTATGAGATCGTCCCGCACGAGGCCGCCATCGTCGCCGGGTTGTTCCGCCGCTACGCCGACGAGGGCGTGACCATCGCTGAGCTGGCCCGGTGGCTGGGCAGCACAGGCGTCCCCACCCGCACCGGCAAGACCCGCTGGGACCGCTCCACGATCTGGGGCATGCTCCGCAACCCCGCCTACGCCGGCCGGGCCTGCTTCGGCAAGACGGGCCGCCACCCCCAGCAGGCCAGCCGCAACCGGGCCGCCCGGCTGGCCGGGCGCGCGACCGGCGCCGCCTACACCACCGTGGACCGCCCCCGCAGCGACTGGGTCGAGATCGACGTCCCGGCCCTGGTCGACGAGACGACCTTCGAACAGGTAGCGCGCCGCCTGGCCGGCAACAAGAAGTTCGCCTCCCGCGCCAGCAAGACCCCGTCCCTGCTCCAGGGCCTGACCGCCTGCTCCGGCTGCGGCTACGCCTGCTACCGCGGCCACACCACAACCACCGCCGGCAACAAAATCTTCTACTACCGGTGCATCGGCAGTGACAACTACCGGTTCGAGCACGGCAAGGTATGCGACAGCAAGCCCGTCCGCGCGGACTACCTCGACCAGGTCGTCTGGGACCACATCACGCACCTGATCGCCGACCCCGCCCTGATCCGCGGCGAAATCGGCAAGCGCCTGACCCACATCCGCACCACCGACCCGGCCACCGCCCAGCGCAAGCGCCTCGACGACGCCCTCGCCAAGACCACCAGCGCGATCACCAGGCTGATCAGCGCCTACCAAGAAGACCTCCTTTCCCTCGACGAGCTCCGCGCCCGGATGCCCGACCTGCGCGCCCGCGAGACAAGCCTGCGTCACCAGGCCCAGGCCCTCGACGCCCAGCTCGCCGACCGCGAGGTCTACCTCAAGCTCGCCGACAACCTCGAAGACTTCCTGGCGACCCTCCGCAAATCCGCGGTCACCGCCACCGTCCAGGACCGCCAGCGCGTCCTGCGGCTGCTGGTGAAAGAAGTCCTGATCGGCCCTGGCAAGATCGTGATCCGCCACTCCATCCCCACCCGAGGCGACACGCCCGCACCCGCCCCTGCCAGCACGGACAGTGACGACGATGCGGAGCCTGCCCCAGGTTCGCACTTGTGCTGGAGGAGTCATGTCCCCGCTGATCTTCAACATAGCCCTCGGCGCGCTCGATGAGCACCTGATGGGCCCGTGGAAGACCGGCGGGGCGATGTCGACCGAGAGCAGGCGCGCTGCCCGCCGCCGCAAGGGCCTGCCGAACTGGAAAGCCGTCCGCTATGCGGACGACTTTGCCGTGCTGGTCCACGGCAGCGAGCAGGACGCCGAGGCGTTGCGCGAGCAGATCGCAAGGGTGCTGGCCATGCTGGGGCTCCGGCTGTCGGAGTCCAAGACCGGCGTGGTGCACCTGAGCGAGGGATTTAGTTTCCTGGGGTTCCGCCTCCAGTGGCGCCGCAAACGGGGAACAGCCAAGTGGTACGTCTATACCTTCATCGGTAACCGGCCCATCCGGTCACTGAAGGCCAAGATTCGTGCCCTGACCCACAGGACATCACAGCTGGACCTGGGCTACGTGCTGACCAGGCTGAACCAGGTCATGCACGGCTGGGCCAACTACTTCCGGCACGCGGTCGCCAAGAACACCTTCGCCATGCTGGATAACTTCGCCTGGTGGCGAGTGATCCGCATGCTGCGCGAGCGGCACCGCTGGAGGTGGAAGGACGTCCGCCGGCACTTCACCACCCCGCAAGGGCGGTGGCTGCCGATCACAGCAGGCGAGATCGAGATGCGGCGGATCGCGGCCATCCCGGTAACCCGGTACCGCTACCGAGGCACCAAGATCTCCAATCCCTGGGCGGCTGAGCCAGCCTGACGGCAAGAACCGTGGAGAGCCCGTTGCGTTGAAAAGCGCACGGCGGGTTCGGCGAGCGGTCCGGGGAAACGGGCCGGGAGTAATCCCGGCACCGCGCCCCGGGCCGACTCAGCGAGGCCGTCAACGATCAGCGCGCGTCGCACACCAAGTGAGTCCCGGCATCGGAGGCACGGAGGCACGGCAACAGGGACCTACCTCATGTGATCCGACAACTGATGCGCGACAGATCTCCGTCAGTTGAAGTGCTACATGTGCCAGGGAACTAGGCCAGCAGGCCGTCGGAGCCGGATGCACGGATCTGCCGATGTGTGCGCGCTCGGACGGCTCGTGACCCGCGTATGCGCGATGATTTTCGCGGTCGTCGCGCGTCTTATCTACGACACGCCGTTAGCCAGGATGTCCGCTGGACAAGGAAGGGATGCCTCATGGAGATCACCAATCTGGGTAAGGCGGATGGGCTGCCGCCGGTGGATTGGGCCGCAGTTGTTGAGAAGCTCGATGTAGGGTCGGCGCCACCTCCGGACGCGGCGAACTCCCGCACGACCTGGCTGTCCACCGTCAACGAGGACGGTAGCCCGCATGTGACTGCGGTCGGTGCCCTGTGGCTCGACGGCACGTTCTGGTTCCAGACGGGCGCGGGCACGCGGAAGGGGCGCAATGTCGCGCGCGATCCTCGGTGTTCGATCGCGGTGTCGATCCGCGACGCGGACCTCGTAATCGAGGGTGACGCTGCGCGAGTGACCGAGCCGGGCGCAGTGGCGCGTATTGCGAAGGCGTGGGCGGACAACGGCTGGCCGGCCGAACCCGACGAAAGCGGTTCGGGCATCACTGCCCCGTTCAACGCACCCTCGCTAGGACCACCGCCGTGGAACGTGTACCGCATTGAGCCACGCTCGGCGATCGTGGCCTTGGCGGCGGAGCCGGGCGGCCTGACTCGCTTCCGGTTCTGACGCCAGGCCGGGCAGGGCTAGTTATCCGCTCATCAGCCGACCGCGCGGAACGCGCGACCATGCCGCCCTCCGCGACGTCGCTTCGAGCAGGATAGGAATGGGAGTGTGCCGATCCTCCCGAAAGAGCGTGACCCCCGGCTGATCACCGTCCGTCGCGGGGGGACTCTAACGGACGAACACCACCGGCTGCTGGCTGACTGGGCCCTGTTGTGCGCCGAGCACGTGCTGCATCTGTTCGAGGACCAGCAACCAGGTGACGGCCGGCCCCGTGAGGCTATCGATGTCGGCCGGGCCTGGATCCGCGGCGAGGTGCGTATGGGTGACGCCCACCGAGCGGCTTTCCGGGCGAATGCCGCGGCCCGCGGGATGGCCGATCCAGCGAAGTTCGCTGCACTGTCGGCGGGCCAGGCGGTTGCTGTCGCTCACGTCGCCGCCCATGACCTGGGCGCTGCGGCGTACGCCATCAGGGCCGCCAGCGCATGCGTCCCAGCCGGCGACGCTGCCCGAGCCCGGGCCAGGGAACGGGAGTGGCAGCGGGCGCACCTGCCTGCCGCTATCCGTGAACTCGTTCTCGACGATCAACAACGCCGGAGCGCCATCTGCTGGCACGTCTTCGACGACTGACCTGAAGCCTGCCACTCATCCGCTTCTAATGGCCGCGATCCGCGCTCGGATGTCGCAGATCAGCTGGCGGACGACCTGTTGCGCATCAGTCGACGGATCACACAGGGACCTACCTCGTCTAGGGCCTGCCCGGTGGATCATTGTTGATCCAGAGGAGGGTGCTGACGAACCCGCCCCGCGCGGCAGGCTCGCGTCAGCCGATCTGTTCGGCCAGGGCGACGATGATGCCCGCGGGGCCGCGGAGGTAGCAGAGCCGGAACATGCTCTCGTACTGCGACACCTCGCCGAGGAGTTCGGCGCCGTGGGCGCGCAGGCGGGCGACGGTGTCGTCGATGTCGTCGACGGCGAACATGACGCGATGCAGGCCCAGCGTGTTGGGCGGCGGGTTCTCCGGCTCGGCGGCCGACGCCGCGGGGGCGTGGTACCTGGTCAGCTCCAGCTTGCTGTGGCCGTCTGGGGTCCGCATCATCGCGATCTCGCTGCGGACGCCGTCGAGCCCGACGGTGCGATCCGCCCACAGGCCTTCGACCTGCCCCTTTGCGCCAGGACGCTGATCGGCGCCAAGCCGCCGATGTCTGGCACGACTCAGAGCTGGTGTTCACCAGTGCCTACGGCACTTGACTGGGTGGAGCTCAAGGTAGAGCTGAGGGTGGAGCTGAGGGGATTTGAACCCCTGACCCCCTCGATGCGAACGAGGTGCGCTACCGGACTGCGCTACAGCCCCAAGGAACGGCTGTCAGCGTAGCAAACCTGGCCGCCCGCCCGTGCCGTCGGCGATCCCGCGCGGCAGCTGGGCCGGCACCTACCGTCAATCGCCGACGGCACGTACCTCGGCGTCGGCGTACTGGTCGTACAGCTGGTCGCCGACCCGGGCCGAGATATCGATGATCCTCGCATCGGGTACCTCGACGGGCGTGGAGACCTCGGCTCGGGCGGGGACCTCGGCTGGGGCGGGGACCTTGGCTGGGGCGGGGACCTTGGCTGGGGTAGGCACCTCCGCGCCGGTCGTGGGGGCATGGAGCGAGGCGGCCGCCCGGCCGCGCTCGGCGTCGATGCGCGCCGCCGCGCGCAGCAGCAGGACAAAGCCTGCGAGCATCACCGCTGGAGGGATCGCGACCCACGGGGCGGCCAGGCGGGCCACCGCGATCGCCACCCCCCCGCCGGTGAGCACGATGAGGGTCGCCAGCGTGCGCCGGCGGGCCTTCATGATGGGGGTCCGGCCTTCGGCCGCTACCGATCCCGCCCGGCCATCGGTCTGCTGCCGCCCCGGCCCGGAGCTTGCCGCGGGTGCGTCCCCCGCCTGCCCTCCGCCACCGGCCTGCGCCTCCGCAGCCCCGGCGCGACCGGCGGCCCCGGCGCGCCCGGCGCCCCCGGCATGCCCGGCGGACCCTGGGCGCCCGGCGCGCTTGGCGGACCCGGCGGGCGCGGCGGCGGCGACCTGGTCGCCATGGCCGGCGAAGTCTTCCTCGCCGTCCTCCTCCCCAGCCTGGTCCTCCTTCATGCCGGCGTCCAACGGCTCGGCGAGGTTGCTCTCCAGTGTCCCCGAGGCGTGCGGAGGGCGCAGCCATCGCGGCACGAGCACCATGGCCCAGATGCCGACGATCGCGAGATAGAGAATCGCGCTGCTCAACGTCACACCTCGTGCCCGGGTTCAAGGCACCCATGACCGGCCTGCCCAGCAGGTGTCAGTGCCATTGACGCGGGCATGCTCACGTGACGCACGGTAGGGGCCGGCGCGGGCGATGACGAGCACTCGGCCCGGTGTGTCGTGAGATCGGTGCCGTGGATGGCGAGATGTGCCGCTCTGTTTGTCTCTTATTGGCGCGGATCCCCGCCGTGCGAGCGCAGTAATAGCGGCCCGGCGTGCCGGGAACTCAGCTCGCGGTGCCCGAACGCTGTGCCGACAGCGTGTCGCGCCAGCGGGCCAGGAGGCCGCCGCGCGCATCCTCCACCGTCAGTGCGTAACACAGGTGGTCGCGCCAGGAGCCGTCGATGTGCAGGTAGCGGCGGCGCAAACCTTCCTCCCGGAACCCCAGCTTCTCCACCACCCGTCGGCTTGCCTGGTTCTCCGGCCGGATGCTGGCTTCGACCCGGTGCAGTCCGACCACCATGAAGCAGTGGTCGACGGCCATCGCGAGGGCGGTGGGGGTCACCCCTCGCCCGGCCACGGCCTCGTCGATCCAGTAGCCCACCTGCGCCGAGCGCGCCGATCCCCAGATGATGCTCCCGACGGTCAGCTGCCCCGCGAACCTGCCGCCGTAGGTGACCACCCATGGCAGGGCCAGCCCCTGCCGGGCCTCGCGGCGCATGGTGCGGGCCATCGTGATGTAGGGGCCGAGCCCGGACCGGTACAGCGGCGTCTCCGGGTTGGTCGGCTCCCACGGGCGGAGCCAGGCGGCGTTGCGCACGCGGGAGTCACGCCACGCCCGGGCGTCCCGGACCCGCACCGGCCGCAGTGCGACAGGCGCGTCCAGCAACGAGGGCTCGGTGATCGATACCGGCCAGCCGCGCATGTGTCCCACAGGATCATCATTCCCTGCGCCCAGGCCGGGCGCCACGCCGTGGCGGGATCGAACGGACCGCCCGGCGTCACCGCCCGTCCGTGCCATGCTGCCCGGCGTCACCGGCACGCCCCGGATTCCGGTGCATAACGAAAGGTTGCCCGCGACCGTGGCCGCACCGCACGGGCCGCCCCCGATGGGTACGGCAGGCTGGGGATCCGCCGCGCCCTAGCCGGCGCCCGGACCGTCCGGGCGCGGGTGGTCACCGCCGCGAGCCTGGTCGATCGCGTGGCTGAGGACCGGGCCGAGCACCGCCATCCCGTCCCGTACGCCGCCGGTGGAACCGGGCAGGTTGACAATGAGGACGGCGCCGGCCAGCCCCGCGATCCCGCGGGACAGGATCGCGGCCGGGACCCCGGCGGCGGCCCCACCCGCCCTGATCGCCTCCGCGATGCCAGGAATCTCCCGGTCCAGTACCCGGCGGGTCATTTCCGGAGTGAGATCACGCGGGGTCAGCCCGGTGCCGCCCGTGGTCACCACAACGTCGTAGCCCGCCGTGACCGCCTCCCGCAGCGCCGCCTCGACCGGCTCCCCGTCCGGCACCACCAGCGGTCCGTCCACGGAGAAGCCTGCCTCGGCCAGCAGCCTGACGAGGACCGGCCCAGACCGGTCCTCGTAAACACCGGCGGCGGCCCGGTTGGACACCGTCACCGCAAGCGCCCGCACCGCGCCTCCTGCTTCGTTGTTCGCCAGTTCAGTCTTATCCCTCTGGGAGGGCAGAGAACTGAACTGATCCCGATTCTGGCCCGGTCACGGCCGGCGCCAGGTACCGGTCTTGCCGCCGGTCTTCTCCTCGACCCTGACATCGGTGATCGCCGCGGCCGGGTCTATCGCCTTCACCATGTCGATCAGCGCGAGGGCGGCGACGGTGACCGAGGTCAGCGCCTCCATCTCGACGCCGGTTCGGTCCGCGGTGCGGACCGTCGTTGCGATCTCCACAGCTTTGTCCGTGACCTGGAGATCGACCGTGACGGCATGGATCGCGATCGGATGGCACAGCGGCACCAGGTCCGGGGTGCGTTTTGCGGCCTGGATTCCGGCGATCCGCGCCACCGCGAGCGCGTCACCCTTGGGGACCTGCCCGGCCCGCAGCGCGGCGATGGCCTCCGCCGACAGCAGGACACGCCCGGACGCCCGGGCCTCACGCGCGGTCACGTCCTTGGCCGAGACGTCGACCATCCGGGCGTGCCCGGAATCGTCGGTGTGGGTGAGCCGACCGGGCTCCGTCATGGCAGCGACACTACGTCGACCTGTTCGCCCTCCTCCATCCGGACCACCTGTTCCGGAACCACGATCAGTGCGTTGGCCCGGGCCAGCACGCCTAGCTGGTGGGAGGCCTGGCCGATCAGCGGAACGACTCTGCCCGCCTCGTCATCGAGCACGCCACGCAGGTAGGACCGCCTGCCCTCGGGCGAGCGTACCGCACCGGCCAGGATCGCCTGCCTGGTCGGCAATGGCACCGGGGGCAGTCCCTGCAGGGCCTGCAAGACGGGCCGGACGAACAGCTGGAAGGAGACGAACGTGCTGACCGGGTTGCCGGGCAGGGTGAAGACCGGTGTCCGGTCCGGGCCGAAGACGCCGAAGCCCTGCGGCATGCCCGGCTGCATGGCAACCTTGCGGAACGTCACGTCGGCGTACCCGGTCAGTGCCGCCTTGACCGCATCGTGCTCGCCGCCCATGCTGACGCCGCCGCTGGTGATCAGCAGGTCGGCCGAGGCGCTGAGTTCTTCGAGGGCGGTGACCACCACGACGAGATCGTCCTTCACGCGGTGCCGGCGCGCCCGCCCGCCGGCCTGACGCACCGCCGCTGCCAGCATATAGCTGTTGGAGTCCCAGATCCGGCCCGGCTCCAGCGGGCTTCCCGGGTCGGTGAGCTCGTCGCCGGTGGCGATCACGGCCGCCAGGGGCCGGGGGCGGACACGCACCAACCCGTGGCCGCCCGCGGCGAGCAGCCCGATCTGCGCAGGGCCGAGAAGCGCGCCCGCCGCCACCATCACGTCGCCCTCGGCCACATCGTCGCCGCACCGCCTGATCGCGTGGCCGGCCGGGGCCGGCTGGCTGATCGCGACCCGCTCGGTGCCATCGTCGGTCCATTCCACTGGCACGACCGCGTCGGCGCCGGCGGGCAGCAGGGCGCCAGTCATGATCCGGGCACAGGTGCCGGGAGCGAGCGTGAGGGTGCGGGTATCGCCGGCCGGGATCCGGCCGGTCACCGGCAGGACGGCCGGCGCGCCGACCGCCGCGGCTGCGACGTCGCTGGCACGGACCGCGTAGCCGTCCATCGCCGAGTTGTCGAAGGGTGGCAGCGGGCACAGGGCCGCTGCGTCCTCGGTAAGGACCCCGCCCTCAGCCTCCTCGAGCCCGAGCTGCACGGGAATCATGGGGCGGACCGCCGCAAGGACGTCCGCGAGATGTGCCTCGACCGGCACCAGGTCGGTGCTCATCCGAGGTTGTCGAGGTACTTGCGTAGCCAGGGCACGAACTCAGCGGCCACGTCCGGCCGCTCGCAGGCGAACTGGACGATGGTGCGCAGATAGTCAACGCGGTTGCCGGTGTCGAAGCGGCGGCCCCGGAACAAGACCCCGTGCACGCCGCCGCCGTCGGCGGACGGCGTCTGGGCCAGGGTCTTGAGCGCGTCGGTGACCTGGATCTCGCCGCCTCTGCCAGGCGGTGTGCGCCGCAGGACGTCGAATATGGCCGGATCGCACACGTATCGCCCGATGATGACCTGGTTGCTGGGGGCCTCGCCGGGGGCCGGCTTCTCGATCAGGTCGGTCACGGCAACGACGTCGTCCTCATCGGTCGGCTCGATCGCGGCCGCCCCGTAGAGCGAGACCTGGTCCATGCCGACTTCCATGAGCGCGACCACGCTGCCCCCGCGCTGTTCACGAACTTCGAGCATGCGCCGCAGCAGCGGGTTGCCGGGCTCGGTGAAGTCGTCGCCCAGCAGCACAGCGAAGGGCTCGTCCCCGACGTGGTGAGCCGCGCAGAGCACGGCGTGGCCGAGGCCTTTCGGGGCGCCCTGTCTGATGTAGTGGACCGCGGCGAGCTGGTTGGATTTCCGGATGAGCTCGAGCCCGGCGGTGTCACCCTTGGCCTCGAGCACTTCCTCCAGCTCGTGAGCGCTGTCGAAGTGGTCTTCGATGGCCCCCTTGCCGCGACCCGTGATGAGCAGGATGTCGCCGAGCCCGGCGGCGACCGCTTCCTCCACCACGTACTGGATGGTGGGCGTGTCGACGACCGGCAGCATCTCCTTGGGCATCGCCTTGGTTGCGGGCAGGAAGCGCGTCCCCAGACCTGCGGCTGGGATGACCGCTTTCCTGACTGCTGCTGACGTAGGCATGCCGCTACCCTAATCGAGTCGTCCCGCCCGGCCGCAGCCCGTCAGCAGGTCGGACCGGGCGCCCTTGTGTCGTTGTCGGTTACCGCACGGGGGTAGCGTCGTGTTATGACCCCGCAAGAGCTCGCCAACCTCGCGCACCTGCGCCGGGCACGGGATCTGATCGACCGGGAGTACGCACGTCCGCTCGATGTGCCGACCATGGCCCGGCACGCTTTCATGTCGCCGGCGCACTTCTCGCGGCAGTTCCGGGCGGCCTACGGCGAGACGCCGTACAGCTACCTCATGACCCGCCGGATCGAGCGCGCGATGGCGCTGTTGCGCGGCGGCATGAGCGTGACCGACGCGTGCATGACGGTCGGCTGTACCTCACTCGGCTCGTTCAGCTCGCGCTTCACCGAGATCGTCGGGGAGACGCCGAGCGCGTATCGCAGCCGGGAGCACTACGCCGTGACCGCGATGCCCGCGTGCGTGGCGAAGGTGCGCACGAGGCCGACCAGGAAGATGCCGGGCAGGAATGGAGAAGCGGCCCGGGAAGCCGCCGCCTAGCGTTGCCGCATGAGCATCGAACTCGAGTACTGCCACATCACCGTCAACGACCCGGACGAGTCGCTCGGCTTCTACCGCGACGCGCTCGGCCTTGAGGTGCGCAACGACGTCGCTTCTGGTGGGTTCCGCTGGGTCACCCTCGGCAGCCCGGATCAGCCGGGCCTCGGGATCGTGATCTCCGAGCCGCACGCCGGCCGGTCCCAGGCCGACGGCGACGCCCTGCAGGAACTGCTCACCAAGGGCGTCCTGCCGATGATCATCTTCCGTGTCGGCGATCTCGACGCGGTTTTCGAGAGGGTGCGGGCATCCGGCGCCGAGGTGCTGCAGGAGCCCATGGACCAGCCCTGGGGACCGCGTGACTGCGCGTTCCGCGATCCCTCGGGCAACCTGGTACGGATCTCGCAGGCTAACTAGCTGTACTGTTCTTGTCGCTAGCCTTCAGTTGGTCCTCTGGTCGCTAGCCTTCAGTTGGTCCGCTTGGTTCGGGACTCAAAGCTGGATCGTCAACTCGATGATCAGCTGAGGGGATGGACCGGCCGGATGGGAGTCTGGCACTGTGACATAGCGCCCTATACCAGGATGAACTGAAACGATCATGGGCACGAGCCGTGGCCGACGCAGCTAGCGCCCGGGTGACCGGCGAGAAAGCCGCCCTGCGGCGGCGGCTTTTGGCGGCCCGTGCGCGGCTCAGCCCGGATGAGCGAGCGGCGGCCGGGCGCGCCCTGCGTGACGCGATCCTGGAGTTGCCGCAGGTACAGATGGCGGGCACCATCGCCGCGTACTACTCGCTCGTCTCCGAGCCCGACACCCACGGCCTCGTCTACGCGCTGTGGAAGCGCGGCGGTTACGTGCTGCTTCCGCTGCTGCGCCCGGATGCCGACCTGGACTGGGCCTCTTACGAGGGCCCCGACTCCCTGCGCCCCGGCCCGCGGGGACTCGCCGAGCCGGGAGAGGCGCCCCGCGGCCCGGACGCGATTGCCCGGGCCGACCTTGTGCTGGCGCCCGCCCTGGCGGTCGACCGGGGCGGCGTCCGGCTCGGCCGGGGCGGCGGCAGCTATGACCGCGCCCTCGCCCGGGTCGGTCTCCAGGTCCCCACGATCGCGCTCCTCTACGACGGCGAACTGCTGGACAAGGTCCCGGCCGCCAGCCATGACCAGCGGGTGCGGCTCGTCGCCCGCCCTTCGGCCGGGATCACCAGCCTCCCGGCCACCTAGGCGCAACAGGCGCGGGGAGATTGGATTAGAGAGCCGGTCATCTGCGTTAACATCTAGCAGCCGGTGGCCATGAGTGCCAGCGTCGCGCAAGGAGGAACCAGTGCCGACGTACCAGTACGCGTGCACCGTCTGTGACGAGCGGCTGGAGGCCGTCCAGAAGTTCACCGACGACCCGCTGACCACGTGCGAGGAATGCGGCGGGCCGCTGCGGAAGGTGTACTCGCCCGTCGGCATTGTGTTCAAGGGATCCGGCTTCTACCGGACCGACAGCCGCAATGGCTCGGGCCCGCCGGGAGCGAAGGACAAGGACAAGCAGGCGAGCGGCTCCGGTGACGGGTCTGCAGGCAAGGGCGAGTCGGCGGCCGCAGGTTCGGGGTCGTCGGCGGACAAGTCCGGGCCGGACAAGTCCGGATCGGACGGGGCCAAGCCAGCGAAGAAGGCGGAGAAGGCCGGCAGCAAAGCCGGAAGCAGCTCGAAGGTGGCCTGAGCCGGTGGCCGGCAAGCCGAGCATCGCCGTCATCGGCGGGTCGGGCTTCTACGAGCTGCTGGCATCCGGCGAGGAGATCAAGGCCGAGACCCCGTTCGGCGCGCCCAGCGACACGATCGTGGTCGGCGAGGTGGCCGGCAGGCTAGTCGCGTTCCTGCCCCGGCACGGCCGTGATCACAGGTTCCCGCCGCACCGTATCCCCTACCGGGCCAATCTCTGGGCCCTGCGCTCGCTGGGTGTCCGCCAGGTGCTGGCGCCGAGCGCCGTCGGCTCGCTGACCACTGCCCTCCGGCCGGGCACCCTCGTCATCCCCGACCAGATCGTGGACCGGACCATCGGCCGTGACCAGACCTACTACGACGCCGACCGCGCGGTGCACGTGCCCTTCGCGGACCCCTACTGCCCGCGGGGCCGGGCTGAGGCCGCCGCGGCGGCACGGGCGTCGGGCTGGGATGTCGAGGACTCCGGCACCCTGGTGGTGATCGGTGGGCCCAGATTCTCCACCCGCGCGGAATCGCAATGGTATGCCGCACAGGGCTGGACCCTGGTCGGGATGACCGGCCACCCGGAGGCCGTGCTGGCGCGGGAACTTGCTCTGTGCTACACGTCGCTGAGCCTGGTCACCGACACCGACGCGGGCGTTGCCGAAGGTGAGGGCGTCACCCAGGAGGAGGTGTTCCGCGCATTCGGGGAGAACGTGGCCAGGCTGCGCGAGCTCGTCCTGTCTATCATCGCTGCGCTGCCGTCCGAGCGCCGCTGCCCATGTCCCGATGTGCTCAACGGCATCGCGCTGCCGTTCGAGCTCCCGTGACCGATTGCCTCAGTCGAGGTCGCCATGCTCGATGCGGGCGAGCCGCCGTTCCCGCACCAGCTGATCGAACTCGTGCTCCACGCTGACGCCGCCAGGTGCGAGCGCTGCGAAGATCCCAGTGACGTCGCGCATGCTGACCACGCCGAGCAGTCGCCCCTCTTCCACCACTGGCAGGTGCCGGATCCAGCGCGCCGCCATCTCCCGGGCGGCCTCCCGCAGCGACATGTCTGGCGGCACGGTGAACACCTCCACCGTCATCGCCTCATCGACGGATGCGGCGCCCAGGTCGACGCCGAGGGCCACCGCCCGCAGCAGGTCGCGTTCGGTGATGATGCCTGTCAGCCGGTCGTCGTCTACGACCAGCAGTGACCCCGTCTGGTTCCGCCACATGCGCTCGGCGGCCGCCCTGAGGGTGTCCGCCGCCGACTCGGTGATGGTCGCTTCGGTCATGACATCTCGTACCTGCACTGCGCTCTGCTCCTGTCTGCCGGTCGCTGCCAGAACTGCCAACCCCTAGGCCCCCGTTGCGTCGGCGCGCGCGGCCCCTGGGCACGGTCCAGCAGGATACCTGCTCGTGATATGCCCTAGGCTTGGTCGGGCCGACCGGCTCGCCCGGCCCCGATAGCTCAGTGGATAGAGCGACTGCCTCCTAAGCAGTAGGTCGCGCGTTCGAATCGCGCTCGGGGCGCACGTCAGAGGCATATTGCGATCTTGAAGTGATCGCTGGGGAGCCAAACGGGGAGCCAAACTGTTAGGCTCCCTCCCATGGCGGACCCCAAGTTAAGGCGCAGAGGGCATGGCGAGGACGCGATCTACTTCGCGGCGTCGAAGAACCGCTATTTGGGGGCGGTCTCGCTCGGCTTCACGCCCGATGGCAAGCGGATCCGGCGGAAGGTCTCCGGCAAGACCAAGCAAGAGGTCAGAGACAAGCTCAAGGCGCTGCACCAAGAACTTGATGCCGGGGTCAGGTCACCGGCCGGGTATACGGTCCGGCGGGCAGTGGAGGACTGGCTCGGCGAGGGCCTAGACGACAGATCCGAGCGGACGACGACGCTCTATGCTGGCCTGCTGCAACCGGTGCTGGAGATCATCGGCGCCAAGCCACTGCGTGACCTGACCGCGGGCGATGTGCGGTCGGCTCTCGGGCAGCTCACGTCTCGTTATTCCACCCGATCCCTCCAGATCACCCGCAACTCACTGGACCGGGCAATCCGGCACGCCCAGGCCAACGATCTCGTCGCACGCAATGTGGCCGCACTGGTGAAGCCGCCGAGGGGCCGGTCCGGCAGGCCATCGAGGAGCTTCACGCTGGAGCAGGCGAAGGCTCTGCTGGCTGTCACCGAAGGCTCGCGCTGGCACGCTTACGTTGCGCTGAGCCTGCTGGCTGGTATCCGCACTGAGGAGGCCCGGGCTCTGCGGTGGGATCACGTGGTGACGTGGGCCGACGATGCTGCCGGTTGGCAGCCCGTCACCACAGCCGGATTCGATCATGCGCGGGCAGGAGAGGAACTCTTCGCGATCTATGTCTGGCGCTCCCAACGGCACGGGGAGACACCAAGACCGGGAAGTCACGCAGGACTCTGGCGCTTCCCCGGCGCTGCGTCGAGGCACTCCGGGAGCACCGGAAGCTCCAGGTGAAGGACCGCCTGAGGGCCGGGGCATTGTGGCAGGACCGCGGCTTGGTCCTCTCTTCCACCGTCGGCACGCCGCTGAGCGCGAACAACGTGATCCGCTCATTTCGGACGATCACTGAGAAGGCGGGGCTTGGGCGGGACTGGGTACCCCGTGAGATGAGGCACACGTTCGTGTCGGTCCTATCTGCCAACGGCGTTCCGGTAGAGAGCATCGCGCTGTTGGCCGGGCACGACCGGACCACCACCACGGAACTGGTTTACCGCCATGAGATCCGGCCCGCGCTGACCCAGGGCGCGGAGGTGATGGACCGCATCTTTGGCTACCGGTGGTTTGTTGACTCTGGAGCGGGTGGGAGGTATGCCGGGGAGTAGTGGCGTGAGGTGCCCGGGGGGTGCGTGGTGACCCGACATCGGCCCTGTCCTGCGGCGCCGGGCCCGCTGGAGGGGTATGCGGCCCGGTT
>DASYQM010000267.1:0-13545 GCA_036005525.1 Streptosporangiaceae bacterium | reverse complement strand
GCTATGACAAGCGCGGACGGATCTACCAGGGCAGCGTAGATGTCGCGTCAATCAGAATCTGGCTCAGAAATCCCGTCCATGATCCAAGAAACACGCCCTAGCGCGCCCGGGCAATCGGAGCGATCATGGCGGTATGGCAATCTCCACGATTGCCCGCGCCGGGCATCTGCAGGGGGCGAGCGCCTCGGCGGCGTCTGCGCCGGCTGTCGCCGCCATGCCAGGCGCGAGCACTGCCACGCCAGGCGCGAGCACTGCCACGCCGGCTACCACCGACCGCGATCCGCTGGCCGGGTCACGGCGTCCGTGGTGGCGACGGCTGTGGATCTCCCTTTTCCCGCAGTCGACGGAGGAGAACCGGCGCGCCGGCCTCGAACAGCTTCTTGCCTTGCTCGAGGCCGCACGCGAAGAACTGGCAGCCGGATGGGTGCAGAGCGGCTGGTGGTCGGTGTCGCGTGGCGACGGCGAGCGGGCACTGGCCACGGGGCTCGCGGCCGGTGCCTCCAGGCCGGAGTCGGTAAGCGCGGTCTGCCTGGTCGGCGCCCTGGTCCGGGCGGACTCCGGTGGGGGCACGGATGCCGGTTCCGGGGCCGGCAGGGCCGTCGGCGCGGTGTACGACGCGCTCTGGGAGTCACGTGGCCAGCCGGGCCCCGACCCGCTGGCCGTGCCGTCGCCGCAGGTCCGGCTGGCGCAAGTGCGGACGCTTACCCGCTGGAATGACGCGGAGGGACGCACCAGCGACGAGGTGCTTGCCATCCTCGACCGGGCCATCTCGCGGACGATCCTGAGCCTGGCGGCAATTCCGGCGCCGCCAGGCAGTCCCTCATCACAGGAAGAAGCCGGCCGCAGGAGCATCCCCGTAGAGTCGGGCGACGCTCCTGCGCCGTTAACCGTCCAGCGGACGGCCCCTGCGGAACGCCCCGGCCATGGCCGGACAGCCGACCCGAGCCGCATTCGAGAGTGTTTGGTCAACGGATGCGGCGGCACAGTTCTCTCCTCACCCGCCGGGCTTCCCGGCGGTTAAGCGTTAAAGGTGATGCTCCTGGTCTAGGAGGCGACGTCATGAGGCCGAGGAAGCTGGTGGCGGCAGCAGCAGCCGTGGCGCTAGGTCTTTCGTGGGCGCTGGCCGCGTGCTCGAGCCAGGGCACGTCGGGGGGTACTCCAGCGAATTCCGCGGTGGGCGCGCGCATCGCCGTGGCGATGGTGACCCACGGGCAGGCATTTGACCCGTTCTGGGGACTGGTGAAGAAGGGCGCGCAGCAGGCGGCGGAGGATTTCAACGTCGCGCTCAGTTATCAGTCGCCGAGCACCACGAACCCGCAGGCGCAGGCTGCGCTGATCACCCAGGCCGCGGCGAAGAAACCGGATGCGATGGTGGTGACCATCCCCGACGCGCCGGTCCTGGCGCCTCCCATCCGGCAGGTCACCTCCTCTGGCATACCGGTTGTCGTCGTCAACGTCGGCAACCGCGTGTACCAGCAGGTCGGCGCGCTGACCTTCGTCGGCCAGCCGGACTTCACGGCCGGGCAGGAGGCGGGCAAGGCGATGGCGGCGGCCGGGGTGCGCCATGCGCTGTGCGTCATCCACGAGGCGCAGAACACGGCCCTCACCGACCGGTGCGCGGGCTTCAGCCGGCAGCTCACCTCCGGCGGCGGCTCGGTGCAGGTCCTGCACGTCAACGGCGCCCAGCTGCATCAGGCGCAGACCGCGGTCGAGCAGGCGCTGAAGCGGAACCCGGATATCGACGGCGTGCTGGCCACGGGCATCATCGGGTTCCAGGCCGCCGGTGGCGCCCTCCAGGTCCTCGGCGACTTCGGCAAGATCAAGTTCGGCACGTTCGACGTCTCCCGCACCGACCTGACCGCCGTCCAGAACGGCCAGGCGCTGTTCGTGGTCGACCAGCAGCCTTTCCTGCAGGGCTACCTGGCGGTGCAGGTCGCCGCGTTCGACGTCCGCTACGGCCAGCACCCGTTCCTCCCGATCTACACCGGGCCCAGCCTCGTCACGAAAGCCAACGCGGCCAAGATCGCAAATCTGTACAAGAACACCGGCATCCCGCTTTTCCAGGGGGGCTACCCGCAATAGGCAGACTGCCGGCCGGGATCTGACGCTGTCGATCCCGGGCCCGTTCCCAGCGCGGCATGGCATACGGAGGTGGCGATGACGACGATACTTGCGGCCGCTCCCAGGCTCGAGGCCGCTGGCGCGCTGAAGCTGTCGCTCAGCGGCCTGGATATCACCCTGCTGGTCATCTACTTCACGTTCGTGATCGGCATTGGCGTCGCGCTGCGCCGGCTGATACAGACCTCGACCGACTTCTTCCTCTCCGGGCGCTCGCTGCCGGCCTGGATCACCGGCATCGCCTTCATCTCCGCGAACCTCGGCGCCATCGAGATCCTCGGCATGTCCGCGAGCGGCGCCCAGTACGGCATCAGCATCGTGCACTACTACTGGATCGGCGCCGTGCCGGCGATGGTATTCCTCGGCATCGTGATGATGCCGTTCTACTACGGCTCGCGGGTGCGGAGCGTTCCCGAGTACCTGCTGCGCCGCTACGACCGCAAGACCCACCTGGTCAACGCCCTCATCTTCGTCCTGTCCTCTGTGCTCATCGCGGGCGTGAACCTGTACGCGCTGTCGGCCGTCCTGGAGGCCCTGCTCGGGATCCCGCTGGCCATCGCGATCGTGGTGTCGGCGCTGTTCGTGCTCTCCTACATCCTGCTGGGCGGGCTGTCGAGCGCCATCTACAACGAGGTCATGCAGTTCTTCGTCATCTGCGCCGGCCTGGTCCCGCTGGTCATCGTCGCGCTGAAGGAGACCGGCGGCATCGGCGGCCTGTTCGACAAGCTCAGCACGAGCGGCAGCGACTTCACCTCCGCCTGGTCCGGTACCGGGCTCGGCGGCCACAACCCGATCGGGGACTGGATCGGTCTCGTTCTCGGCCTGTCGTTCTGCCTGTCCTTCGGCTACTGGACCACCAACTTCGCCGAGGTCCAGCGGGCGATGTCGGCCAAGGACGACAACACCGCCCGGCTGACGCCGATCATCGGCGCGTACCCGAAGGCCATCATCCCGCTCGGCATCGTCATCCCGGGCATGGCCGCGGTCCTGCTGATCCCCGGCATCGGCGAGGGCGGCGGCCTCCCGTACAACGACGCGATCCCGGCGCTGATGAACAAGTACCTGCCGACCGGCGTGCTGGGGGTGGCGATCACCGGCCTGCTCGCCGCCTTCATGGCCGGCATGGCGGCGAACGTGTCCTCCTTCAACGCGGTGTGGACCTACGACATCTGGCAGAACTACATCCGGCGCGGCCGCCCGGACAGCTACTACCTCCGGATCGGCCGGATCACCACCATCGTGGGCGTGTTCGTCGGCATCCTGACCGCGTTCATCGCGGCCGGGTACAGCAACATCGCCAACTACCTGCAGACCCTCTTCTCGTTCTTCAACGTGCCGATCTTCCTCGCCTTCATCGTCGGCATGGTGTGGCGCAAGGCGGGACGCGGGTCAGGATTCTGGGGAATGATCGTCGGGACCCTGGTGGCCTTCGGTACCTGGCTGCTCTACAAGATGGGCGTCCTGTCGTTCCGCAGCGACCTCGCCGAGACCCAGTGGGGCGCCATCGCCGGGTTTGCCTTCGGTTTCGCCGCGATGGCAATCGCCACCCGGTTCAGTGAACCGAAACCGCTCGCCGAGCTGAAGGGCCTGGTCTTCGGGCTCCAGGAAAAGGACGTGCAGACGGCCCCGATTCCCTGGTTCAAATCACCAGTGCTGTGGGGGATCGGTGCCCTGGCCTTGTGCGGACTTCTTTACATCTACATCGCGGTGGTGTGAGCGCGCCGGCGCGAACGCTACGAACAGGGAGAACGTCAGTTGGCAGACAAAGTGAAGCTCACCCCCGAAGAAGCCCGCAACTGGCGGCTCGCCAAGCTCTTCGACCTCCGCTCGTTCATCGGCGCACTGTTCGTGATCTTCGGAGTCCTCGTCACCATCCCCGGCCTGGTAGCGAGCCAGGCCACCATCAACAAGGCGGCCGGCATCAACCTCGCGTTGTGGGTGGGCCTCATCATGCTGGTGATGGGCGTGTTCTTCCTCGCCTGGGTGCTGCTCAAGCCGCCCGCCCCCATCACCGCCGCCGAGGCCGAGGCCTCGCGCAAGGCGCGCGAGAAGTTCGGCACGGACGCTCCCGGCGGCCACTAGGGCGTGTTTCCTGGATCTTGAGCTCGGTGGGGTGTAGATCACTTTGCTGTGATTACCCGTCATGATCTTGAGGATGAGGAGTGGGCGCGGCTGGAGCAGATGTTGCCGCGTAACCCGGGCCGCGGGGGCCGGTGGGCTGATCACCGGCGCACCATCAACGGGATCTTGTTCCGTACCCGGACGGGCTGCCCGTGGCGGGACCTGCCCGGCGAGTACGGGCACTGGCTGACGGTGTATAAGCGGCACCGGCGCTGGTCCTGCGATGGGACCTGGGCGGGAATCTTGGACTAGTTGCGGGCTGGGTGTGATGAGGCCGAGGGCGGCGACTGGACGGTCAGCGCGGATTCGACGGTGGTACGGGCCCACCAGCACGCGGCCGGGGCGCGCCGGGCCAGCGCCGCGGACCTGCCCACAGGGGGCGGGACCGAATGACAACAATCGCCTGGCGGGTGGGGGCCGGGAGGGGCTGGGCCGCTCCCGCGGCGGGCTGACCACCAAGATTCACCTGGCCGCGGACCGGCGCTGCCGCCCGCTCACCCGGATCCTCACCCCTGGCCAGCATGGCGACTGCCCACAGTTCATCCCGCTCCTGCAGGCCATCCGCATCGGCCGTCGCGGCGGGGGATGGCCCCGCACCCGGCCCGGCCGCGTGATGGGCGACAAGGCCTATTCCTCGGCTGCCAACCGGACCTACCTGCGCCGCCGCGGCATCAAGGCCGTCATACCCGTCAAAGAAGACCAGATGGACCATCGCCGGCGCCGCGGCCGGTCCGGAGGCCGGCCGCCGGCCTTCGACGCCGGGCGCTATAAGGATCGCAACACGGTCGAGCGCTGCTTCGGCAAGCTCAAGCAGTTCCGTGCGGTCGCAACCCGCTATGACAAGCGCGGACGGATCTACCAGGGCAGCGTAGATGTCGCGTCAATCAGAATCTGGCTCAGAAATCCCGTCCATGATCCAAGAAACACGCCCTAGACCGAGTTGCTGGCGGCCGGGACACCAGCGATCTGGAGGGTGCACAATCCGGACATGCGTCCAGATGCGACCGACTCGCCGGATGACCCGCTCGAGCAGGATGCTCCTGATTACCGCGCCAACGACCCCGCGATCGGGTCGTGGTTCCTCGCCGAGGGTGATCGAGCCAACCCGGCTACTGATCTCCGGGCCTTCACCACAGGAAACCTGGTGCAGCCGCTCGTGGATGGCCGCAGCTACTTCGCCCGGCTGTGTGTCGAACTCACGGCGGCCCGGGCGGGGGATCAGGTGTATTTCCTTGACTTCCGGGGGGACCTGGACGAGCGACTCGATGGTCCAGGGACAGAGATCGGGGAGGTGCTCGGCCTGGCCGCGCGCAGGAAAGTCCTGGTCTTCGGTCTGCTGTGGCGCTCGCATCCCAAGCTGGTGAAGCAGTCCGAAAAGGCCAACGCGGAGTTCGTCCGGCAGATCGACGAGGACGGAGGTCAGGTGCTGCTCGATGCCCGGACCCGCCGGGCTGGCAGCCATCACCAGAAGCTGGTCGTGGTGCGTCATCCCGGCTCGCCTGCCCGCGACATCGCATTCGTCGGCGGAATCGACCTTGGCTACGGCCGCAATGACGACTCGCAGCACCCCGGCGATCCGCAGGTGATGACCTTCCCCGGCACCTATGGCCCGCGGCCGCCCTGGCACGACATCCAGGCCGAGGTGCGCGGCCCCGCCGTGCACGACCTCGAGCACACTTTCCGGGAGCGCTGGTATGGCAGCAGCGTCCTGGACCTGCCCAGCCCAGTCCGCCAGCTCTACGACCGCGCCTACCACATGGGCGCGGTGACGAGCCGGCCCCTGCCAGAGCCGGCCGCCGACGACGAGGCCCGGCGGGGCCCGCACGCAGTTCAGGTGCTGCGCACCTATCCGGCCCGCCTGCGGCGCTACCCGTTCGCGCCGCACGGGGAGCGGAGCATCGCGCACGCATACCGCAAAGCGTTCGCGCGGGCCCGCTGCCTGGTCTACCTGGAGGACCAGTACCTGTGGTCAAGCCCGGTGGCCGACATCCTCGCCTCCGCCCTGCGGGACAAGCCCGGCTTGCACGTCATCGCAGTCGTTCCCCGTTACCCCGACAGCGACGGTGCGATCACCCGGATGCCTGGCGTGCTGGGCCGGCACGACGTGGTGCGCGCCTGCGCCGCCGCGGGCGGCGAGCGTTTCGCCGTATACGACCTGGAAAACCATCAGGGAACACCCGTGTACGTGCACGCCAAGGCCGTGGTCGTCGACGACGTGTGGGCGATGGTCGGGTCAGACAACCTCAACCGGAGGTCGTGGAGCCACGACAGCGAGTTGTCAATCGCCGTGCTCGACGCGGAACGCGACGCCCGGGATCCCCGCGACCCCGCTGGCCTCGGCGACGGAGCGCGGACGTTCGCCCGCGACCTCCGCCTCCGGCTGTGGCGCGAGCACCTCGACCGCCACCCAGATGACGTGGCCGACCTGCTGCATCCGCAGGAAGCCTTCACGGCGTTCCGGCGGCAGGCCGAACAACTCGCCGCATGGCACCACGGCGGCAAATCCGGGCCCAGACCCCCCGGGCGGGTGCTGCCGCATCGGCGCCAAGACCCCACAACCGTCCAACGGCTATGGGCAACCCCGCTGTACCGAATGATCTTCGACCCGGACGGCCGCCCCTGGCGGGACCGCTTCCGCGGCCGCCTGTGACGCGGGCAGGATCACGCCTCCAAGCGTGCTGCCCGGCGATCGGCAGACCGTCGCCGCAGCGTGAGGATCACAACGATGCCGTCGGCGAACCAGGCAAGGCCGTAGAGCCAGCCACAGATGACATCAGTGGGGCCAGTGCACTGCCAGCCAGGCCCGCGACCAGCCCACCGCGACGGCGTAATCAACGGCTCCAGCCCAGAGCGCGCGACGGGGCCAGCCCGCGTGGACTCGGGCAGCGGTGGCCCAGGCACCCAGGGCCGCGAACAGCGCCGCGGTGGTGGTGTGACCGGAGGGGAACGCCGATCCTCCCGCCGCCCCGGCCCAGTCCGCCACGGGGGGGCCTGCCACGTCCGGCGAACGCGTTGATCCGGGCCTTCACATAGACTCCGGCGCCGGCGACGCACACGAGCAGGAGTCCTGACTGCAGGCGCCGCTTGATATCACGTCCGCCCCTGGCGGCCACTGCGCCGGCGAGGACGACAGCGGGCAGGGCAACCGTGTGACTCCTCCCCACGTGACAGCCCGGGCGAATGTGACGCTGCCCGGGCCCCGGTGGGAAATTACCCAGCTGTGGATGTGCTCGTCCACCCGTGGCACCGCAGGTCCCTGCCGCGCGACCCCCATGGTGAGCAGGGCAAACGTGAAACCGGCGGCCGCTGAGACGATCGCGGCAGTGCCGCGCGACAACACCGGCGGCGCCGACGTGACCAGAGGAGGGTCCACTGTTACCGCTGATTCACTGGCTGATTCTGGCCGCGGCCCAGTCACGTTCGCCGCTGCACCGAGATTCTCCTAACGGGCGGCCGGATTACCGTCTTTGCGGTTGATGGTGTGCTGTCGCGGAAGAAGAGTGGTGATCACCAGGAGCAGCCACAGCCCACCCACCAGCGCACCCGCGAGCACGTCGCCCGGATAGTGCATCCCCCGGTACAACCGCGACAGCCCGACGACGACGGGAATGCAGCACAACACGGCGGCCGCGGCCCGGGTGGCCGGGCGCCGACCGTAGATCCAAAGCACCAGGATCGCGATGCAGCCGTAGAGGGCGACCGCCGCGGCGGTGTGCCCGGACGGAAAGCTCGAGGTCGGCGGCGCCGCGTCCAGCCGTACCACCGGGGGGCGAGGCCGGTGGACGGTCGCGGTCACGGCATAGAACACCAGCAGTTCCCCGACCATAGCCGCGACCAAGATCCAGGACTCATACCACCGGCCCAGCCGCCAGCGCAGGAGCAGCACCACAACGACAGTGACGGCGATAGCCGTCTGTGTCTGGGCCATGCGGTGCCGGCCGCCGTGATGCTGTTCCAGACCCCCGTCCGGTGGGCAGCGAACCAGACATCGACACCGCGGTCCATGGACTGCCCTCGCCCGTGGACCAGGACGTGCGTCACGAACATGCCCATCAAGGAAAGCAGGCCCCACAGGGCGACAGCACCGCCGGCCAAGCGCAGGGCGACTATCTTCCAGTCGCCGGCAGGATGCGGCCGCTCCGGAACAGCCCGGCCGCGGCGGCGAGGTGTCGGGGCTCGTAGCTGCACAGACATCGCAAGTCCCTTTCAAAGACCAGGCACGGGCTGGCGCTTCGGGGCACGCGCCCCGGTGAAATCCAGGGGCAGGCGGGGCCGGGGGCCTCGCCATCTCCGGAATTTCGTTGATAAATGCGCTATCCGGGCTGGACGTTGCGCCAGCGAGCCTCACAGCCGCAATAGATGCCGAAGACCACCAGGCCGAGCGCGACGGCGACAAGCAGCCCCGGGCCTAGCGGCGTGGTCGCGAGCTTGAGCAGCGAACCGTCGATGCCCTGTGCCTTCTGCGGGCTGAAGCTGACAGCCGCATCGACAAGGAACACTCCGGCGACAAAGCAGACCACTCCGCGCGCGACATTGCCGACGACGCCCAAGGTCTTGACCACCTTGGCGGTACGCCGGCTCATCTGCGCCACGCGCAGGTGCTTGCTGAACTTCCTGCGGATACCGTAAATGGCCAGGGCCACTCCGGCGGCGGCGAGGCCGACGCCGATCAGCGCGACAAGCCACCGGCCGCCGCTGTGGGCCATGAGACGCGCGGTCATGTCCTTGGACTGTGTGTTGCCCGAGGCTCTGCCGCCGGTGCCGAGTATGAAGCTGACAACGGTGCCGCAGATGAAGGCGTACAAAACCGCGCGCGCCAGCGACGCCAGCCGCTTGCCCGCCGCGTGGCCGCCGGGCCCGCCCTGCCCGTAGGCAGCCTCGGCGAATCGCCAGATGGCAAGCCCGGCGAAGCCCACCGCCAGCAGCCACAGAACGACAATCCCGCCGGGATGCTTCGCGACGGCGTGCAGCGCGCCGGAGGTATCGGCCCGCTTGCCGCCGGAGCCGAACGCGATCTGCACCGCCAGCAGCCCGATCAGCGCGTAGATCACGCCCCGCGCCACGAGCCCTCCGCGGGCCAGCCACTGCAGCCAGCGGCTTGAGGCTGCATCCCGCCCGGCCGATCTCGCTGTGCGACCCGCCCTGGTTACCGTCATGACAACCACCCCGGCGCAGGAACCGCTGCGCCGCCGCGGCCAGGGCCGCTGGCGGCCACCACGTCTGACCCTTGTGACATAGGAACCTCCGAAATCGCCCGCGAGCGGGCCGTGGGTACCAGTGGCACGCCGCACGGGCGGGGGACGGCCGGCGTGGCCTGGATGATGGCTGATCGCTGTGCGCCAGCGTCAGTGCTGGCTTCCTCGACGGTGTCATGCACCTCAAACCAGCTCAGCAGGCCGGTGACAGACAAGATCCTGCGCACGCCGGGCCGCGGCCCGGCCAGGGCAAAGCCGCCGCCCCGGCCCTGGACCTCCTTGCAGTGGCTGACAAGCACCCCGAGGCAAGCACAGTCGATGAAGGCCAGGCCAGTCAGGTCAGCGACCGAGCGCGCCCGCGCCTGCCACCGGATGCCCCTGAGATACGCCTGCAGCGATGACGCGCCTGAGAAATCCAGCTCACCGCGCAGGCTCACCACCACCACGCCGCCGCGATCATGGACCGACAGCTCGGCAAGCGGCGCAGCATCCTCTCGCCGCACAGGGATAACGCGCATGCCGGCCGGCAGCTGGGCTGTGCACTCGGCCGCGTCGCCGCCGGGCACCGCGACGCCGGCCCCTGAAAGCGGGAACCGCTGGCGGATCGATGATGTCATCTGCCACCTCAGCTTGCCTGACGCATTAGGTGCAGCCGAGGTCCAGAGCGGCGGAAACCGCGATCTCGCGTACACGGTTGCACGCCGAGTGCGGTTATCCCAACCCCGGAGGCTACGCCTGATTCGTCGGCACGGCAAGGGCCACGGCCGCCGAGACGAAGCGCCACCTTTTCACCCAACGGGTAACGCCGGTGGTCCTTGAGAGCGCGCCCCGCTTGACGCTTCTACGGCGTGTCAGTGCCGGCTGCGGGCCCATGAGCCGGTGGAGGCGCGATCCAGCGCCCCGGCAGGCGTTGACGGCCCTGGCCCAGGCGCCCGCCGCCCGCCGCCGGTAACTGGCCAGAGAACTTCCGTCAGCTGGCCGGGTCAGCCTCCCGCATCGCACGCCCCGTCGCACAGGTGGATCGCGACCATGCCTCCGCGGTGCCCATGCCACCGGGTCGTCCCGTGCCAGAGCTGACCCGGCGGGGGTCCAGGCGCGGTGAGAGAGAACTGCGCAGGTCGAGAGCCAGGTTCGGCTGAGCGGACTGGCACCGCAATTAACAGGCATCGCCCAAGCAGGACAGCAGCGCACATTGCGCGTAACGTTCATAGCCAAGCTGGCGAACTAGCCGCTGGGTCCAGACCCCGCCTTGCTGCCGAGCAGGACGGTGTCCCCATGGTTAGCATGGATTTGAGTACCCGCGAATGCGATGGCCGGGTTGTCGTTGCGCTGCGCGGGGAGCTTGGCGTATCAGACGCCGCGGCTGTCGCGGCGCGCGAGCGCGATGTCATCGTTGATCTGGCTGGGCTGGAATTCATCGACTCCAGCGGTGTGGCAGCGCTGGAGCGCGCGCGGCAGCACGCCCGGCACGCCGGGGGTGACCTGCTGCTAGCCGGGCCGCGGCAGCAGGTGCTGCGGGTTCTTGCCCTCACCAGCCTGATCGATGTCTTCTCCGTCCATGCCAGCGTGGAGGAGACGGCCCGGCAGCGCCGGACGCCGCCGCAAGGCCGCCGCGCGAGCGGCCGAACGCCGTGTCCTCGCCGTGACATGACCTCGGCCGAGTCCTCGATGTCAAGGCAACGTGATCGCAGCTGCCGGACCGAGGTGGCGTACCAGGCAGCGGGCAGGGCAGCCCAAGATCACCGCGCAGTCTGCGCGCCATCTAGCTCTTCCGATCATGGGCCAGCTGCGGTCATCTGGAACCTGCCAGCCGCTCGGCTACGTATCAAGTACAGGCCGCTGCACGGTCGCTCCGCGAGCCCTGACATACCGGACCCGGCCAGGGCAGGCGCAGCTGCGAGAAGAACGAGGAGCAGAAACCCACCGGGCAAAGGCGTGCCCGCGACTCGGCGCCGCTCATGCGGCGGAGCACTGGGCGGTTCCCCGGCTGCCCGCCTAGTCAGCTGCCACGGCTGCTTGAGCTTTTCCGGCTGCAGAACAACCAGGGTCGCGGCCTGGACTGCCGGTGGGCGGGCCAGCCCGTCGACGTTGGGCCCGGGCCCAGGGAGCACTGCGCGGACCTGGGCAGCGGACAGTCGTGTGACGCTGCGGCAAGTGCAAGGAAGATCATTTCAGGCGGGGACCGCCGTTGTGAAGTTCTACGGGTCTGGGATACCGTCCTGGACGATTTCCCGCGGGCCTGGCAGCCTGCCACGCCCGGCCGGAGGTGGGCATGGAAGCTGATGTGTGGCTGCTCACGCGGCGGGAACGCGGAAACCCGGCGACCAGGCTGGATGCCCACCGTGAGGAGGGTGCAGCGTGGTCTTACGGCAATCTGGCACGTCCGCTGATCCACGGGGCGGCGTACTTCGCCGCGCTGGTGGCCTGCGTACGCGAGATGCGCGACGGTGATCTGCTGCTGTTCACCGACTGGCGCGGGGATCCCGACCAGCTACTTGACGGCGCCGAGCCCGCTACGGTGTCCCGGCTGCTGTGCGCGGCGGCGCGGCGCGGCGTTCAGGTCAGGGGCCTGCTATGGCGCTCCCATCTCGACCAGATGCGATTCAGCCAGAAGGAGAACCGCCGGCTGGGCGAGCAGATCGAGGCCGCGGGCGGCCGGTGCCTGCTCGACATGCGGGTCCGGCCGGGCGGCTCGCATCACCAGAAGTTTGTGATCCTGCGTCATCCGGGCCGTCCCGAGCTGGACGTCGCGTTCGTCGGCGGCATCGATCTGTGTCATGGGCGCCGCGACGACGTCGCGCATGCGGGGGACCCGCAGGCGCTGCCGATAGCGGCCGTCTACGGGGACCGGCCGCCGTGGCATGATGCTCACGTCGCGATCCGCGGTCCGGCGGTCGGCGATGTCGAGGCCGTGTTCCGTGAACGCTGGCAGGACCCGGCGCCGCTGACCCGCAATCCGATGCACCGGCTGCGGGCGCTGTTCGACCACGAGGACACTCAGGCCTGCGTGCTGCCCGCCCAGCTGCCGCCCCCGAAAGCCTGCGGCCCGCATGCCGTGCAGCTGCTGCGGACCTATCCGAATCGCCGCCGCGGCTACGCCTTCGCCCCGCAAGGGGAGCGCAGCATCGCGCGCAGCTACCTCAAGGTGCTGCGCCGGGCCAGGGACCTGATCTACCTGGAGGACCAGTACCTGTGGTCCAGGCAGGCCGCCGAGCCGTTCGCCGAGGCGCTGGCAGCCAATCCGGGACTGCACATGACCGTCATCGTGCCGCACTGGCCCGACGAGGACGGCCGGTTTTCCAAGCCGCCCAGCCTGTTCGGCCGCAACCAGGTCCTGGAGATGCTCTATCAGGCCGGCCGCGGCCGGATGGCGGTCTACGGGCCAGAAAACCATGCCGGCACGCCCGTCTACGTGCACGCGAAGGTCTGCGTCATCGACGACATCTGGGCCTCCATCGGCTCGGACAACTTCAACCTGCGTTCGTGGACCCACGACTCCGAACTCAGCTGCGTGGTACTCGACCAGACCCCTGACCGGCGCGAGCCGCGCACCGCCGGAGGGCCTGGCGACTACCCCAGGGCCTACGCACGCAATCTGCGCCTGCAACTAGCTCGCGAACACCTCGACCGCTCCGACGGTGACGACGCCGACCTTTGCGAGCCCCTCTCGGCCTTCCACGCCTTCGCCCGCTCGGCCGCCGCGCTGGACGAGTGGCACGCCAAGGGCCGGATAGGCCCGCGGCCGCCCGGCCGGCTGCGGCCCTACCGCGCCGCACCTTTGTCGCGGTGGACCAGCACATGGGCCAAACCGGCCTACCGGCACGTCTACGACCCCGACGGCCGCCCGGCCGCGCTGAGGCGCAACAACGCGTTCTGAACCGCGGCCAGGGGATGGCCTTGCCCAGCCCTGGGTGGGGGAAGTCGTGGGTGCTGACCTTCACCGGCTCGCCCTTCGGGCGCCATTCCCGGCCGCCGTTCTTGTATGCCCCGACCAGTTCCTTCTTCGTGGTGTCCACTGACCACCGGGTCGCCGCTGCCCTGGTGGGCCTTGACCTGATCGTGGTTGTAACGGAACTGCGCGTCCCGGTCCGGGTGCTGCCTGCCTTCGAGG
>DASYQM010000266.1:0-1808 GCA_036005525.1 Streptosporangiaceae bacterium | reverse complement strand
TGCTGCCGGTGCCCGAAACCATGACTGTGAGTCTTACCTGCCAGTGCCCGGGACGCAAACAGGTGGCCATCGCAGGCGCCTCGCAGCCCGCTGCCACCTAACCTCCTGCTTAGGAGGCACTCCCCCAGCGTCGCCAGATGCAGCTGAGTGTGGCCTGATGTGCCGTCTAGCTGTGTGGACGGTGGTTAGATGTGGCCTGATGTCGCCCGGTATCTGCCACCGTTGGGTCCCCGTTTGGCTCCCCGCCTCTCCGCCGTCACAAGGAAAATGGTAGGGCTTGACTCAGGCGCCTTGACTGGCTGGAGGGATGAATGCCGTGGTTTGACCTGCCATTGAACCAGCTGCGCGAATATCGCGCGGATACCGCGGAGCCGGCGGACCTCGACCTGTGGTGGCGGCGGCGCCTCGACGAGGCCCGAACGGCGGCCCGCCCGCCGACGCTGACCAGGTACGAAGCCGATACCTACGCGCCGGTCGAGGTGTTCGATACCGAATTCTCCGGGGCGGGCGGCGACCGGATCAGGGCCTGGTACCTGCGGCCCCCGGGCGCGGACGGGCAGACCCCGGTGGTGGTGACGTTCATCGGCTACGGAGGCGGCCGGGGCATGCCCGCCGAGCACGCCCTGCTGCCTGCTCTTGGCTACGCCGTGTTCGTGATGGACACCCGGGGCCAGGGCGGGCGGTGGACCACCGGCGCCACCGGCGACCGCCAGGGCGACCCGGCCGCGGGGCCGGAGAACGCCACGGTGATGACCCGGGGCATCGCGCAGCCGGAAGGGTATTACTACACCCGGCTGTTCACCGACGCGGTGCTCGCGGTCGAGGCGGCCAGCGAGCTGGCCGGCGCGCCGCGGGTCGCGGTGAGCGGCGTCAGCCAGGGCGGCGGGCTTGCACTGGCCACCGCCGCGCTGGTCCCGCAGGCGGTCGCGGTGTGCCACGCGGACGTGCCGTTCCTGTGCGACATCCAGCGCGGCATCACGCTGGCACCGGAGGCGCCGTACACGGAGGTGGCCGAGTTCCTGGCCCACAACGTGGACCTGATCCCGGCTGCGCTGAACACCTTGCGGTACGTGGACTGCGCGCTGCTGGCCCGCCGGATCACCGCGCGCTGCCTGCTCAGCGTGGGATTGATGGACACGATCTGCCCGCCGTCCACGGTGTTCGCCGCGTACAACGAGATCAGCGCGGGCAAGGACATCGCGGTGCACCCGTTCACCGGCCACGCGGTGCCCACGGCACACGTCGAGCGACAGCTACGTCACCTCAGGGATTTCCTGCGCTGAGCCGAGAACGCGATTGTCGGCTACGCGCGGCTGTCACGGACTGGTCAACCACGCTGTGCGATCAGCGTCAGGGCGGATGCGCAGGCGCAGCGGCGCCACGAGCGTCAGCGACCGAGTGCCTGGCGCCGAAGGCCGGGACCCGCGCTCTTCGGAGCCGCATCTCCGGAAAGTGCTCGGAGGTGGTCGTCCCGATGTACCTCATCGCGGCACGACCGGACGTTCATCCCGAAGGTGGCGCCGCATAGGCATACAGCCGGGCCGATCGTGCGTTGAGATGTGACCGGCCCGCCAGCGACGGGAGGCCCGCTGGATAACCGCGCGCCGACCCGCCGCTCTGGGCGTTATGGCCAGTTGGCTGGGTGACGGTCCATGCGCACTCGAAGGGGTCGATCTGTGTCGTCCGCGGCACGGTTCATGCACTCGGGCCACCGGCCGGTTCCTGACGGTCTGGCAGGCCGCCCATGCGGGTAGGGGTGCTGCCGTCTGGTGGTGGCGGGCTGCCGGCTCTACGATCGGTGATCATCA
>DASYQM010000265.1:0-2755 GCA_036005525.1 Streptosporangiaceae bacterium | reverse complement strand
GGGCGAGCATGTTCCCGACGGCGCCCCCGGTGAGCTGGTGTTTTCCACGGTCACCCGGGAGGCGCTGCCGCTGCTGCGCTACCGGACCGGGGACGTCGCGTCGCTGCGCCGGGGCACCTGCCGGTGCGGCCGCACCCTGGTGAAGATGAGCAAGGTCACCGGCCGGCATGACGACATGCTGGTCGTGCGCGGTGTGAACGTGTACCCGAGCGAGGTGGAGCGGGTCCTGCTCGCCGAGCCCGGGATCTGCCCGGACTACCTGCTGGTCGTGGACGAACGGCAGGCTGCCGCCCACCTGATCGCATGCTGTGAATACCTAACGACCGGTGGCGCCGGCTCGCCTGCCCAGGCTCGGGCCGTGGCGGGCCCACCCGAGTGGCGGCTGCCCACCGAGGGTGAGCTCGAGTCCCGGCTCCGCGAGGAACTGGGTGTCAGCGTCCGGGTGCGGGTGCTGCCGCCGGGCACCGTGCCGCGGAGCGAGGTCGGCAAGGCGGTGCGGGTGGTGCGCTGGCGCGACGGCGGCCCGCCGCTGCCGGGCTTGGAGTGAGGGGCCGGCGAGACGGCTGCCGGGGCCGCCGGCCCCCGCCGGCGGATCCCGTGCCCGGCCGCGGGGCACGCTCGCTAAAGTCTGCGCATGGCGCGTGCGCAGCGGCTGGGAGTGATGGGCGGCACTTTCGATCCCATCCACCACGGCCACCTGGTGGCGGCGAGCGAGGTTGCGCAGTTCTTCACGCTGGACGAGGTGGTGTTCGTGCCCACCGGCCAGCCATGGCAAAAGGATGCCCGGAACGTGTCGCCGTCGGAGGACCGCTACCTGATGACGGTGATCGCGACCGCGTCGAACCCGCGATTTTCGGTCAGCCGGATCGACATCGACCGTGGCGGCCCCACGTACACGATCGATACGTTGCGTGATCTGCGGGCCGAGCGGGGGAAGGAGGCGGAGCTCTTCTTCATCACCGGCGCCGACGCGCTGTCGCGGATGATGTCCTGGCAGGACGTGAACGAGCTGTTCGAGCTTGCCCATTTCGTCGGCTGCACCCGCCCCGGGCACCGGCTGACCGGCCATGGGCTGCCGGAGGACCGGGTGAGCCTGCTGGAGATCCCGGCGCTGACGATCTCCTCGACCGACTGCCGCCAGCGGGTCGCCCACGGCCAGCCCATCTGGTACCTGGTTCCGGACGGGATCGTGCAATACATCGCCAAACGCGGGCTGTACCGCGGCGACTGACCAGCGCGGCACGAGGCACCGCGAAACGCCGGTCTGGCCAGCAGGGATGGCCGAGCGGGCGTGGCGGGCTATCCTGAATGAGATCCCCGGCCGCGCATGCGCCAGGCGGCAGAGGGTGAGGGAAGGCATAACGGAGGAGAACGAGCTGCCACACGTGACCGCTACAGCCAGGGCCGTCGAGCTTGCCGGGATCGCGGCCGAGGCCGCAGCCGAGAAGCTCGCCACCGACATCATCGCCTACGACGTGAGTGAGCAGCTCGTCATCACCGACGTGTTTCTGCTGTGCTCAGCCGCCAATGACCGCCAGGTGCGGGCCATTGTCGAAGAAATCGAGGAGAGGCTGCGCAGGGCCGGTGTCCGGCCAGCCCGCCGGGAGGGCGAGCGCGAAGGGCGCTGGGTCCTCCTCGACTACCTCGACCTCGTCATCCATGTTCAGCACGCCGAGGAGCGCACCTACTACGCGCTGGAACGGCTCTGGAAGGACTGCCCGCGGCTACCACTCCCGGAGCCGGTCGGGGTCGGCGGGCCGCGCGGTGATGGCGGCCCCGGCGGCGCGGGACGTCGCTGACGGTGACCCAGGTGCAGGCCGCCGCTGGCGCCACCCAGGGCTCAGCGGGTGACACCGCCGTGGGCTCCGCGGGTGGCGCTGCCGCGGGCTCCGCGGGTCGCGCTGCCGCGCCCGCCGAGGCGCCCAGCGGCGCGGAGCGGTACCACGAGCAGTCGATACGGCTGGTGCTGTGGCGGCACGGGCAGACCCAGTGGAACGTCGACGGCCGCTTCCAGGGGCAGAGCGACATCCCGCTGGACGCCGTGGGGGAGCAGCAGGCCGAGCGGGCCGCCCGCCTGCTCGCGGGCCTGCGGCCGGATGCCATCGTGTCCTCCGACCTGGTGCGGGCGATGGCCACGGCGGCCCCGCTGGCCCGGCTGACCGGGCTCGCCGTGGCGACCGACAAGGATCTGCGGGAACGGTTCGGCGGGCTGTGGGAGGGCCTGACCGACACCGAGATCCGCACCCGCTACCCGGCCGAACACGCGGCGTGGATGCCCCCGGGGGGCGAGTCGTCCGCCGTTGTCGCCGAGCGCGCAGGCGCGGCGCTGGAACGTGTCGCCGCGGGCATGGCATCCGAGACGCTGGTAGTCGTGGTCAGCCACGGTGCGGCGATCCGCCTGGGCGCGGCGCGCCTGCTCGGCTTCCCCGAAGACCTCTGGGGCGCCGTCGGCCCGCTCGCCAATTGCGCGTGGTCGGTCCTGGGCCGGCGACGGAGCCGCTGGCGGCTGCTGGAGCACAACGCCGGGACCCTACCCGAGCCGGTGCTCAGCGACGACCGGTGACCTCGTAGGTCTTGTACACTAGCGGGGCGCCATCGGCAGGTAGCTCACGGCGCCCGAGGGGCTATAGCTCAGTTGGTAGAGCGCTTGCATGGCATGCAAGAGGCCAGGGGTTCGAGTCCCCTTAGCTCCACAGCTCAGGTGGATAAATCGATACTAAGTTCAGTACCTGTCGGTAAGTCTGGTAGCCACTCC
>DASYQM010000264.1:0-1687 GCA_036005525.1 Streptosporangiaceae bacterium | reverse complement strand
TCGACGACGCGGCCCCGGCGGCGGCGCGCTACCTGTGCGCCCAGGGCGCCCCGCGGGATCTCCGCGGCGCCGTGTTTGCATACAACCACAGCCATGCGTACGTGAACCTGGTGCTGGCCATCGCCGCCCGCTACCGGCGCGGCGACGGCTAGGGCGCGGTCACGGCCGGCCGCCGTTGTGCCAGAGCTGGCGCAGGCCCTCGTGGAAGCGGTCGTGGGCCGCGCGGGCCGCAGTGGCGTCCAGCAGCAGCGCCCCGCAGCGGGAGCAGGCGAGGACGCCGGGCAGGACGGGCGCGTAGGTGGCTTGGCGCGGCTGGGCGGCGGGGGAGGTGCCGGGGACCGACCGGCGCGCCCTGGCGTTGCTCCGGCCGGTCACCGCGACCACGTGAGCAGCTCGGCGATGGCGGCGGATGCTTGCGCCTTGGTCAGGGTCTTGCTGTGGAGGGCGGAGGAGATGGCGTAGCGGCGGCGGGGTGAAGACTCGTGGCGTTCCCTGAGCAGTTTGGCGATGAGCGCGTATTGCTTGTCAGTGGCGGTGAACCGGGAACTGGTGCTGGCCATCGGGTCCTCTCCTCGGCCGGGCGGCTGGGCGACCTCGCCCGTCTCGCCGCAGGTGCCGCACCCGCCGACGCACTCGGGGAGCCCCAAGCAGGCGGGGCAGGGGATGGTCGGGTCGGCGAACGGCGTGGGAGGCTGCTGCTGCATCGAAGCGATCCCTTCGGTGCCGGCCCCCGCGCGGTCTGACCACCGCGCGGGGGCGCTGCTATTTGTAGTGACAGTATGGTATCCTCTCACGCCAAAGAGCGTCAACAGGTGAGAGGAGAGATCATGCCGGAGCGGCTAGCGGACCCGGTAATGACGACCAAGGAAGCCGCGGAGTACCTCAAGCTGAGCGTCCGCACGCTGCTCCGGCTCCGCGTGGACGGTGGCGGCCCTGCTGCCGCCAAGATCGGCCGCCAGTGGCGCTACCGACGTTCCCAGCTCGACGCCTGGCTCGCCGAGCGCGAGCGGGAGGGCCAGTGAGCCGCCCCGAGGCCGAGCTTTGCGACCAGATCGCGGTCGTGCTTCGCGGCCAGGGCTGGCGGGTTGAGTGCGAGTACATGACCAAGCACGGCAGGGTCGATATCGCGGTCTTGCACCCGAGCAAGCCCAGTCCAATTGAGTTCATCGAGGCCAAGCTGCGTCATCCGCTGGCTGGCATCGGCCAGTTGCTCGCCTACGGCATCGCCGCACCCGCCCCACGGCCGATGTTGACGCTTGTCGTCCCGGCAGCGCTGCACCAGCCGGGCCTTGCCGAAGTCTGTGCGGCAACGGGGATCAGGCTGTGGGCCTACCAGTCGTTGGAGCGCCAGCAAGTGTCCGCCGCCTTCTACAGTCCCGAGCGGGTGGCAGCAAGGCAGCAGCAGCGGGATACGGCGCTGACTGCTCAGGAGGTGATGCTGGCTGCTCGGAAGAAAGGCGACCGGGAGTGGGAGCGCATGATCCGGGCCGTCCGTCAGGCGCAGGAACGCGCAAGGGCAAGACTCGGCGAATCCTCCCGCGTAAGTGCCGATAATTAAAAGTTATGTCCCCCTGTGGAAAGCGCGTTTGCGCAGCTCAGGACGGGTGTGCCGCAGCGGCCTCCCGCCTGTCTGCGCGGATGCCCGTTATGCCCCCCGAATATCACCAGCTATCGCCGTACGCCAGTG
>DASYQM010000263.1:0-3343 GCA_036005525.1 Streptosporangiaceae bacterium | reverse complement strand
GGAACAGCGAGTGGATCGCCGCCAGGCGGGCGTTGCGGGTCCGGGCGCTGTTGCCCCGGTCTGCTTCGAGGTGGTCGAGGAATCTGCCGATCGGCGGCGCGTCCAGGTCGGTCAGGTCGAGCTGGCATGGCTGCCTGCCGGCCTGCGCGGAGGCGTAGCCGAGCAGCAGCCGCCAGGTGTCGCGGTAGGCGGCGATGGTGTGCGGGCTGGCCTGCCGCTGGCGGGCCAGCCGGTCGGTGAAGAACGCCTGCAAGGTGGGAGCGAGCGCGGTCACGGCCGCTCCCGCAGGTGGTCTTCGAGCCGCTGCCCGGCGACGGCGAGCAGCTCGGGCGCCGCGGACAGGTACCAGTAGGTGGCGCTTGGGTCGACGTGGCCGAGGTAGGTAGCCAGGAGGGTGAGCCTGCTCTGCCCGTCCTGGCCGGAGGCGTAGGCATCGAGCAGGCTGGCGACCGCGAACGAATGACGGAGATCGTGGATGCGGGGCCGGCACGACGGCGACCGGGGCTGCAGCCCGGCCCGGCGGGCCAGCCGGGCGAACGTCGCCTGCACGTTGCAATACAGCAGCCGGGTGCCAGCCGGGGAGATGAATACCGCCGGGGCACTGGGATGGGGCTGCAGCCGGTCGCGCAGCCGCAGGTAGCCGCGCAGCGCCTCGGCCGTGGTCGGGTGCAGCGGCAGCAGCCGGGACTTGCCGAACTTGGACTCGCGCACGGTCAGCACGCCGTCGGGGAGGTCGAGGTCGGTGTGGTCGAGGCGGATCGCCTCACCGACCCGGATCCCGGTCACTGCAAGCAGGCCGATCAGTGTCTGGTAGGTCGCCACCCGCAGCGGGAACCGCAAGCTGGCCGCCGCCGCGATCAGGGCTGCGATGTCAGCGTCGGAGTAAAGATAAGGAGTGGCCCGGCAGTGCCGCCACGGGACCAGGTCCGCTGGCGGCACCTCCGCCGAGGGGTCGATGGTGCGCAGGTAGGTGGCGACCCCGCGGACCGCCGAGAGCCGGAGCGCATGCCAGCTCTGGTTCCCGGCGGGTAGCGTCGCCCACGCCAGCGCATCCCCGGTGGTCACGGTCTCGGCCCCGGCATCTTCCAGGTAGGTGATGAACTGGCCCAGCAGCTTCTCCGGCCGGGCGAGCTTGTAGCCGAGGGACCGCCGGACCGCGACGTAATCGGCGAGCGCCTGGCGGAGCGGGTTCATGCGGCACCACCCGTCGGCCAGGGCCGGGTCAGTGCCCGCAGCGCCTGAATGTCAGCCTTGGCGTAGATCGCGGTGGACAGCAGCCGCCGGTGCCGCAGCACCTGGCCGATCTCGGCCAGTGGCGCCCCGGCGGCCAGCATCCCGGTCGCGGCCGAATGCCGCAGCCGGTGCGCGAAGACCTGGCCGATCCCAGCCCGGTGCCCGGCGGAGCAGACTGCCGCTGTGACCCCGGCTGAGGTCAGCCCGCGGTGTGGTGCCCGGGCGCGCAGGAAAACCTGCCGGGTGCCCTCGAATGGCTCGGGCCGGCCACCAGCCAGGTAGGCAGTGATCGCCTCGCCAGCGTCCGCGGGCAGCGGCAGCCGCTCAGCCCGGCTGCCCTTGCCGCGCACGGTGATTTCCCCGGCCCGCCAGCCGATGTCATCCAGACTGAGCCCGGCGACTTCCCCGGCGCGCAGCCCCAGCCGGGCCAGCAGCGTCAGCATCGCGAAGTCGCGGCGCCCAGCGGCGGTGTCCTGGTTGCAGCTGGCCAGCAGCGCGGCCACCTGCCCGGGCTCCAGTGCCTTGGGCAGCCCCGCCAGCCGCCAGTGGGCAACCGCGGGGACCGCCTGCCCCAGCGGCGCGGCGATCATGCCGCTGACGTGCAGGAAGCCGAGCAGGGACCGCAGCGCGGTCACCATCAGCTTGGCCGAGCCGCGTCCCATGTGCGGGCAGCGGTCCAGCACGAACGCGGTCACCTCGGCCGCCGTCAGCTGCTCCAGGTTCAGCCCGCCTGCCTCCCGCTGCACGAGAAAGGGCCGCACCAGCCCCGCGTAGTCACGGGCCGTCGAGGAAGCCAGGCCCCGCTCAGTCATCAGATAGCACCGATACCGGCCAAGCAGCACCTCGGCAGGGGTCGCAGGGACCGGCGCCGGCGCCGGAACCGCACCCAGCCGCCGAAGATAACCCAGCAACGGCGCCAGCGCCCTCGGCGACAGCCACATCACATAACCCGCGGCGCGCCTGGCCGCCAGAAACGCCTCCGCAGCCGGTGGTGTCAGCCCCGCCACCTCGTGCTGCTCAGCCTCCATCCACCGGCTCAAATGAGCCATCAGCCGCAGTTGATCAGCCGCCGCGTTCGGCTTATACCCCAGCCTGGCCAGCTCCCCAGTGAAGCCTCCCGCGAACACCGCAAGCGGCCCGGTCACCCGGACACGCGAAGGATCACCACCCATGATCGCCTCCCTCTGCAGATCTCGGAGAGGCGAGTGTCGATCAACGGAACCGGATTATGCCGACCTTTCTGCCGCTTACCCGGCCGCCACCAGCGGCTCCTCATCCCAGGTCGGCATAATCCCGAGGTCGGCGTAATGGAACCAGCAGCGGCCCTCCCTGGTTTCGGGGAAGACTTCGCGCAGCGCATTCCAGAACCCCAGCGCGCCGTCGCCGACCGCCAGCACCGGGGCGCGCATCCCGCGGCGGGCACAGTCGCGCAGCAGATCCGCCCACGACTCGGCGGACTCCCGGTACCCATCGGCGAGGGCGATGAGCTCCTTGCGCCCGTCGGCGCGCACGCCGATCAGCACCAGCAGGCACAGCTTGTGCTCGTCCAGCCGGATGCTGACGTGGATGCCGTCCGCCCACAGGTAGACGTAGTCCACCTGCGACAGGTCCCGGGCCGCGAAGGCGCGCTGCTCAGCCTGCCAGGTCTCAGTCAGGCGGGTGATCACCGCCGCCGACAGCCCGGCGGATGAGCCCAGGAACTGGCCCAGCGCGGGCACGAAGTCGCCGCTAGACAGCCCGTGCAGATACAGCAGCGGCAGGACCTCGGTGATCTTCGGCGTCTTCCGCGCCCACGGCGGCAAGATCGTCGAACTGAACCGCTGCCGCTCGCCGGTGGCTGGGTCGGTGCGCCTGTCGTTGACCCGCGGAACCGTCACCTCCACCGCGCCCGCACTGGTCAGCACCTCCCGGCTCTGGTGATAGCCATTCCGCACCACCAGCCGACGGCCGCATTCGTCCCGCTCGGCCGCGAACGCCGCGATATAAGCGTCCACCTCCGCCTGCAGCGCCTCGGCCAGCATCCGCCGCGCGCCCTCGCGGACAATCTCATCGATCAGCGACGGCGAGCCATCCTTGCCGCCCTCGTGGCCTGAGCCGTCGCCAGGGACTA
>DASYQM010000262.1:0-14461 GCA_036005525.1 Streptosporangiaceae bacterium | reverse complement strand
TACGCCCGTCCTGTCCGGCGTCGAGCTCGATGTGCCGCCCGAGTCGTGCGTCGCGGTCGTCGGCGAGTCGGGCTCGGGGAAGACGACGCTGGCCCGCTGCATCGTCGGCCTGCACAGCAACTGGACCGGCGAGATCACCTTCGACGGCGCGCGGCTGATCCCCGGCATCCATGGCCGGCCGAAGGAGGTGCTGCGGCGGGTCCAGTACATCTTCCAGAACCCGTACACCTCGCTCAACCCGCGAAAGACCGTCGGCCAGATCGTGGCGCAGCCGCTTGAGCAGCTCCTGGGGCTGCCGTACCGGGAGCGGTCCAAGCGGGCCGCCCGGGTGCTCGAGGACGTGTCGCTCGGCGGCGACTTCGCGGGCCGCTATCCGGACCAGCTTTCCGGCGGGGAACGGCAGCGCGTCGCGATCGCCCGCGCCCTGGTGGTGGAGCCGGATCTGCTTGTGTGCGACGAGGTGACCTCGGCGCTGGACGTGTCCGTGCAGGCGGTGATCGTGCAGGAGCTGCGCCGCCTCCAGCGCGAGCGTCACCTCGCCATGATCTTCATCACCCACAACCTGGCCCTGGTCCGGAGCATCGCCCAGACCGCCGTCGTGCTCCGCGACGGCGCCGTCGTCGAATCGGGCCCGGTCGAGCAGATACTCGAGCGCCCGGCGGATCCGTACACCATCCGGCTGATGGCGGACGTGCCGAAGCTCGCGGCGCCCGGGCAGGCACGCGAGGCGGGCGGCGCGGCGGCCGGGGCCGCCGCGCCGTAGCCGGCCCGCCCCGGGCACCGGGACTGGCCCGGACGGGCAGGCGCTGTCCGGGATGGGCGGGCGCTGGCTTGAATGCAGCGCGGTCCTGACCGGCTTCTCAGCCTGGCGGGTAGGTCGCGGCCCAAAAGTCCGCGACGTCGATCCTGCGCATAAAGGCCACGTCCTCGTGCCCCAGCGCGTAATGGATGAAGTCCCGCAGGGCGGAGGCGCGTCCCGGCTGGCCGCTCCAGCGCGAATGCACGCCGACCGACATCAGCCTGCCGCCAAGGCCACCCCGTGCCTCCTCGAGCATGTAGTCCAGGGTGAGCCTCAGGCTTTCGGAGAAGTGCCGGGGCGAGGCGTAGGTGGGGTGGATCAGGTAGCGGACGTCGTTGTGCACCTTGGTGTAGGGCACGACGAGGAAGGGCCGGCCGAGCGTCGTCACGAAGTACGGGAGCTCGTCATTGTTGGCGTCGGAGTCGTAGAGGAAACCGCCTTCCTCGACCAGCAGTTCCCTGGTGTGCACGGTCGGGAACGACCGCACCATCCAGCCCTGGATCCGCTGGCCGGTCGTGCGCTGGATCGACTCGACGGCCGCCCCGATCTCTGCCCGCTCCTGCTCTCGCGTCATGGCAGGGCCCGGCCCGGCGTCCGGCCCGTACCAGTGATAGCCGTGCCCCATCACGTCGTGATCGCGGTCGCGCAGCCACCCGCACAGCGGCGGGTTGCGCTCCAGCGCCAGCGCGCAGGCGTTGAACGTGGCCGCGATCTGGTAGCGGTCGATGAGACGGCAGATCCGCCATATCCCGACCCGGCTGCCGTATTCCATGTGGGTCTCCGTGCCGAGGTCGCGTATCTCGGGACCGTACTGGAAGGAATACTCGCCCCATGAGTCGTTGACCCCGTCATCGGCCAGTGAGTACTCACCCCCCTCCTCGTAGTTGACCACCAGGTTGATGGCCACGAGCGCGCCGCCGGGCCAGCGGACGCGTGGGGGCTCGGGGCCGTAGCCGACGAAGTCACGCTCGGGACCGGGGAACGGGCTGGCGTCAGTATCACTCATGTGGCGATCCTGGCAGCGGACGCGGAGCGGCGGCAGGCCGGGTCCCGGCCGGCGCGGATGACCCGCTCCCTGAACCGGCGTCCCGCCGCCGGGCCTTTATGCTCGGTCCATGGGTGTGGCGTTCGTGGCGCATTGTCTGCTGAATCAGAACTCCAAGGTGGGCGACGGGGCGCACTGCGCCGGCGTCTACTCGCCGGTCATCGATGTGCTGCGGGAGAAGGGCTGGCGGATCGAGCAGATGCCCTGCCCCGAACTGGCGTTCACCGGGCTGAACCGGTTCTGGGCGGTGAAGGAGCAGCTTGATACGGCGGCCTACCGGCGGCACTGCGAGCGGCTGGCCGAGGCCGTCGCCGCGGCGATCGGCGCACGCGTCAAGCAGGGTGAGGATGTGGTGCTTGTCGGCGTCGAGGGCAGCCCGTCCATGGGCGTGACGATCACCAGCTCTGACCCGATGCGCGGCGGCCGCCCGGAGTGGCCAGAAGGGACGGCCGAGCACGTCAGCGGGGAGGGCATCTTCGTCGAGGAGATCCGCAGGGCGCTCGCCAGGCGCGGGATCGGTTTCCCCCGGGTCGCGGGCGAGACGCACGCGATCCCCGGCCACGACGAAGCCGTACAGCGGTCCGGGCTCGAGTCGGCGCTGGAGGGCTGATGAAGCCCGACGCGCGCTCGTTTCGCATCGCGCTGGTCGCGGACCAATACGTGAACCCGCCACCGGACGGCCTGGACGCCGTCGCCGTCGCCGCCCAGACGGGCTGGGGCGTCATGCAGCTGCCCGCCGATGACTACCCGCCCGAGGTCGCGGAGCCCCTCCTCGCCGAGGTGGCCGAGCAAATGGAGGAGTTCTCGCGGCATGGCTACGGCTTCGTCCTCGTCGGCGAGCGCGCCGGTCTGGCGGAGGCGCTGGCCAAGGTCGACGTCCCAGTCCCCGACGGGATCACCCCGCAGACGCCCGCTCAGCTCGCCAGGTTCCTCGACGGCCGGCCCGCTCCGCGCGCGGGCTGGGACACCAGCCAGACCGCTGGCTGAACCCCTCCGCGCCCACGCCCGGGGCCTCAGGCTGAAGCGGGCAGGGCCGCCGCCCTACAGCCGTCCGGGAATCAGCTCCAGGCCGGTCGCGTCGGTCTGGACGCGCCACAGGCTCCCGGTCCGCTGCGACGCCTCGATGTCAGGCACCTTGGTGGCGGTCACGTAGAGCACCGAGCCGTCAAAGATGCAGTTCGTGGCGTGCTCGTTGAGCTGGATCTCGGTGAGCACGTCGCCGTCCGGCGATATCACCGTGACCGCGCCGGAGACCGTCGTGGCGACGAACAGCCGGCCGTCGGCGGCGAAGGCCATGCCGTCGGGCACGTGCCCGTCGGAGAGCTGGCAGAACGTCTCCGGCTCGCCGCTGGCGTCCAGCCGGCAGACCCGGTGCTTCATCGACTCGGTCCAGTAGAGCCGCTGGGCGGCGTCGAAGGCGATCCCGTTCGGGTACACACCCGGGAGCTCGAGCAGCATCTCGCCCGCACCGCTCGGGCCGACCGCGAACAGCCGGCCGGGGGAGCGGACGTCGAAGCGGAAGTCCTGCTCCGACCCTGACTCGGTGAAGTACAGGCGGCCGTCCGGTCCGAAGGCGAGATCGTTCGGGCCGTACAAGTCGTAACCGGCCAGCTCGGAGAAGATCAGCTCAACGGTCCCGTCGGGCATGACCCGCTGGATGCCGGACACTGCGCTGGTGTCGCCGCTGCCCGGGACGTTGCCGCCCTGGGTCACGTAGATGGCGCCGTCCGTGCCGAGCACGGTGCCCCATGGTGAGCCGCCGGTGCGGGCGAAGGTGGAAACGGTGCCGTCGGCGTAGGCCAGCAACTCGCCCGTGTTGCCGTCGCAGAGCACGATTCGCCCATCGCTCAGCACGGCCGGGCCCTCCGGGAAGCCGAGGCCGGAGGCGAGCAGTGTAGATTCCACGATGAGGTCCTTCCGCCGTTTAGACGAACGAGTAGTGCTCGAAGTCGAAGTCGGACAACGGCTGGCCCACCCGGGCGGCCGAGTATCCGGTGATCTTGGTGCTGTACGCGTCCAGCGCAGCGATGAAGGCCGGGATGATGTACCCGCCTTCGTTGAAGTCGATCATCTGCATCTCGTGCTCGATCTGCTTGCGGGTCGATGCGTTCGCCGTAGCGTTCGCCTGCTTGTTCAGGTCCATGTAGTGCGGCAGGCTCCAGTGCGTCTCGTTGAATGGGGACGTCGGCAGCAGCGACTGCGCCACCTGTGCCAGGTAGGGCGAGTAGTTGTAGAAGTCCTGCGAGAACGTCCAGTGCAGGTAGTTGGGGCCGAAGAACGTGGTCGGGTCGACCTGCTTCAGGTTGATCGTGACCCCGGCGGCCCTGGCCTGCTGCTGCAGAGCCGTGGACATCGCGACGGTGCCGGTAGCGACCGGCGAGGTGACGAGCTGCACCGTGAGGTTCTCATGGCCCGCCTTCTTCAGCAGGGACTTCGCCTGCTGAATGTCCTGCGACCGGTGCAGCGAGGTGTCGTAGTTGGGGTCGTAGGGGGAGGAGACGTCTGCGCCGACGGTCGCGAACCCGTCCAGCGCGGAGGCGATCAGCTGCGGCCGGTTGACCAGCAGCCGCATTGCCTGCCGGACGTTGACGTCGTTGAACGGCGCCTGGTCGACCCGCATCGTGAAGGGGGTGATCGCACCGGTGTGCGAGGTGACGGTCCGCACGCCGCCGGTCGACTTCAGCGCAGCGATCTGCGCGCCTTCCAAGGCGCCCGCGCCGTGGATCACGCCCGTCACCAGGGCGTTCTGCAGGGATGCGCTGTCGCTGAAATCGATGATCGTCAGCGTGTCGACGTACGGCAGGCCCGGCTTCCAGTAGTTCGGGTTCCGGACGAACACGCTGCGCTGGCCCGGCGTGAAGCTCTGGTACTTGAACGCCCCGGTGCCGTTCGGCTTGCTCGGGTTGAAGCCGACCGGCACGACGTACAGGTAGTACCAGTACGCCAGCTGATCGAGGAAGCTCCCGTACGGGCTGGTCATCGGCACCAGGACCGTGTGCTTGTCGAGCTTCTTGAGGCCCTTCACGTCGACGGGACCTAGCGGCGTCGAGCCGGTCAGCTTCTGGTTCTTGATTCTCGAGAGCGTGAAGATGACGTCGTCGGCGGTGAGCGGCTTCCCGTCATGGAAGGTGATGCCGGGCCTGAGCCGGATGACCCACTGCGACGTTGATCCGCGCGGGCTGATCTCCTCTGCCAGCACGAACTCGGTCTGCGCCCGAGTGTTCAGCTGGAGCAGCGGCTGGTAGAGCGACTGCGCGCGGGCCGTATCGAGATAGGTGAGCCCCTTGTGCGGGTCGAGCGTGTCCGAGCCCGAGCCTCCGGTGAGGCCCACCTTCAGGCTGCCGCCCCTCTTCCTGGCCGATGTCGCCGTTGGGCTGCTCGCTGCGGGTGTCGAGGAGCTTGAGCTGCACGCCGCGAGCAAGCCGCCAGCGCCCGCCAGCGCTCCTGTTCCGGCCAGGCCGCGGAGGAATTGACGTCGGCCCAGTGGATCTGTGCGGATCCCCGGCTCGTCCGCCCGGGCTCCGTGATCGCTTGTGTTCATGGACTTTCGGCCCTCTCATTCACTGAGGTAGATGTGTGTTGGCTCAGATGCCTTCAAGGAACGCCTGGAGGACCAGCCGGCCCACCATGTCGACGTGTGCGGCAGCCTCCGCCGTCGCGGCGGCGGCGTCGCCGCCCGCGACCGCCTCGGCGATCCGGATGTGGCCGGTGGCACAATCGGTGGAGTCACCTGCCCGGGGCACGTCACGCTGCCGCGCGGCGGCGGTGAGCGTGTATGCGTTGTCGATCAGCCTGGCCAGGTAGGAATTCGCGGAAGCGGCGGCGAGCACGTCGTGGAAGGCCTCGTCATGACGCCGGAAGCCGTCCAGATCCTGGTTTTGCGCGGCTGCGAGGGATGCGGCCGCGAGCTCGAGCAGCTGGCTGCGCTGAGCCGGGGTGGCCCGCTCAACCGCGAGCCGCGCGGCGAGCGATTCCAGGGCGCCCCGAACCTCGTAGGTGTGCTGTATCAGCTCGGCCGACGGGCGGACAATGCGGCCGCCACGGCCACCGTCGGCTTCGACCAGGCCGATCGCGTGGAGCCTGAGGAGCGCCTCGCGCACGGGTGTCTTGCTCACCCTCAGTTGCCGGGCAAGGCTCGCCTCCGACACGCGCTCGCCCGGGGGCAGGCGCTTGCTGATGATCGCGTCGCGGAGTGCCTGATAGACGAGCTGGGTCAGACTCTCTGGCTTCTCTGTGAGAGGGGCCAATTGCTGAGCCATGCAGCCCCCAGGTGAGTTCCATGGTGAGGGAAGCTGGGGATGACTGACCTACCATATACGGTATACGGCATATGTAAACAAGATTCGTGGCGTCGGCCGGCGCGGCCATCCGGAGCGGCTGACCGGGCGAGGCGGCCATGTGTCACCCGTGCGCGCACCCGGATGTCACTGTGCGCGCACCCAGGTCAAGATCACGAGCTGTACGGCGGGTTTGAGATCGTGTGATGTGGCTCGCCGGGTGCCGCGCTAGCCCGTGGCGGCGCTCCGGGGCCGGTATTCGAGCATGACAAGGCGCGAGTCCAGGACCTTGGTGTCCACTAGGTCAAGACCGGCCCGCGGGTAGCCGGTGTAGATCGGTTCCCGGCCAGCCTCCCCCAGGGTGAGGGGGAAGATCATGACCCGGAACCGGTCGACCAGCCCGAGGTGAATCAGGCTCCTCACCAGCGTGATACTGCCGATCGAACGGAGTGGATCGCTGGACTGCCGTTTGAGAGCCCGCACCTGCTCGCCTAGGTCACCCCTGATAAGCCGGGTGTTGTTCCAGGCAAGTGGCTCGGTGAGAGTGTTCGAGAAGACCACCTTCGGAAGCTCGTTCATCCCGGTGCTGACCTCGTCGCTCGCTGACGATGAGATCTCCCACATCGCCTCGTAGGTGACGCGGCCCATGACCACGAGCTGAGGCCGCTCGAGGTTGTCACGCACCCAGTCCCCAAGTTCCGGGCCGTCATAGCCGAAGAAGGGGCCGACATCCACTCCTGCGGCGAACCCATCGAGTGAGATGAACAGATCCACGGTCAGTTCTGCCATCCCGCGATTCTCCCAGCGCCTGGCTAGCTGCTCCGCGTTGGCCGGCTGGGTGGCGATGGGGCGAAGGCCAGCTGCGTGACGTTCGGGCGAGGTCAGGCGGGGTGGCGGCCGGGCGCGAGCCGACGGCTGGCGTTCGGGCGCGAGCCGGCGTGTGGCGGTAGGGCGACGGCCGGGGTGGGTAAACGCCCGGGCGAGGGCCGGGTGGCGCGGGTCAGGCGGTAATCGTGAGGGGAAGCACCGGGGTCCGCCGTGGTTCTTGTGTGTGCCCGTCCCGTAGCAGATCAAGCGGGATCTGGATTCCCCATATCCCGGGCGGCACCGTGTAGCCCAGCTCGGGCACGACGCTGGCGGTCCCGATGAGGAGGGGGATCCGCTCGGTAGCCCCCGGAACCACGTGGAAGTCGATGCGAACGAGGGTCTGGGCACCGGCGAAACCGCCGACGACGAGCCCGGTCTGCGGGTCAACCACCGCGGCGGTCACCTGGCCGTTGGTCGCCATCGTCAGTTCCCGGTCGGTGAGGTTGCCTACCAGCAGGCCATGGTGCAGCGTCTGCCCGCGCCGGACGGTTGCGGGACCATCCAGCTGGACGTCTGTCTCGCGAGGGTCGAGCGGCTCACCGGGCAGCTGCCGGGATGGCCGGCTGAGGGCCGGATCCGGCTGGCGGTCCGGGGGATAGGGCAGATAGCCCACCGTGAGCAGCACGTCGTCGCCGAAACGCCGGTGCAGATCTTCGGCAGCCGCGAGAGCCAGCGGGGCGAGCCTGATCTGGAACGGCGGCTGGCCGCGCTCGCCATCGGGATCAGGAAACTCGAGCAGCGTGCCCGGCTGCTTGCGCACGAGATAGCCGAGAGCCTGCCTCAGTTCGTCCCAGGCCGTCATGGCCAACACGCTACCCACGCGGCCGCCGCGTGGATCATGACCGGGGCGCTGGATCTCAATCTGACGTCGCGACCACGGGCTGCCGGTACGGCGAAGCTCTGGCTGCCGGTACGGCGAAGCTGCGGGTTGCCGGTACCTCGAAGCTGCGGGTTGCCGGTACCTCGAAGCTGCGGGCTGCCGGTTGGCCCGAAACTGCGGGCGAAGGTTGGCCGCGCGGCTCGGGCGTGGTCTCTGGCCGCGCCCGGCGACTCGCTAGCCGGGTGGGAGCATGCTCCGGTAGACGGCGATCAGCGCGGACTTCTGGTCCTCGGACAGACGCCTGTCAGCGCGGATCGCGGCTTCCGTCGATGGGTTCGCTGATCCCGTCTCATCCTGGCCGTCGTCCGCCGGAACGATCAGGCCGGCCTCGGCCAGCAGCGTCTCAGCGGAGACGTTCAGGGCGTCGGAGATCAGCTTGAGGACACGGACGGAGGGCTGGTGCAGCCCGCGTTCCAGCTGGCTGAGATAGGGGTTGGAAAGGCTGGTCAATTCCGCGAGCTGCCGGAGCGACAGGTTGGCCATCTTCCGCTGGGCACGGATGAACGAGCCAAGCGCCTCCCGCTGCGCCTCCCACGGATCGCTCATGGCAGCTCCTCGTTCCGAGCCCTACACAACCAGTGCGCGCGCTCAGCTTAGTGAGCGGCAAAGCGTGGGCGGCGGGCCCGGCCACCCGGACCCGCCGCCCACGTGATCTCACTTGGCCGCGGCAGTGGCCTTCGCGGCCCGGCCGTTGCCCTTGCCCTGGACAAGGGGTGCGGTCGCCTTGAGCATGTCCTCCGCGAACGTCCGCTGGCTGGCCAGCAGCTGCTCGGCGAAGTCGTAGGCGCTCGCCACCACGTCCTCCGGCTTCGGGAGCTTGTCCGCGAGCGGCATGCTCACGGCCGGCAGCTTCGGTGCGATCGACTGCACGGTGTCAGCCCAGGTCCTGATCGCGTCGACCACGGCCTCCTGGCTCTTGCGGACAGTCTTCAGGATCTCGTCCTGCAGCTCCTGGCTCGGGATACGGGTCTCACTCACGCTGGTCCTCCTCGGGATCTCGTTTTGCAAACTATATCAAGCATCTGAGAAATATGCCAAGCGGGGCGCCGTACCTGGGTCCACCCTGGGCGATGAGCCGCACGCCCGCCGGTAGGACGCACGCCCTGTGGTAGGCCGCGCATCCGGCGATCGGCCGCTCGGCCAGCGTGTGGCCCGCGCCAGGTCTGGCGCGAACGCCCGCCGGTGGGCCGCACCCCGGTCTGGCCGGTAGGCCTCGTCTGGCCGCGTGCTGGGTGGTGGCGCGCATCCCCAGGTCGAAGGGGCTTGCGGGCCTGAGCCAGGAAGCTGGGCGCTGGCCGCCGGGGTCCTGCCGCTCGGCGCTGCTCTCGGGCCCCGGTGCGAGCGGCCAGAGGCCGGAATCCCGCACGGTGCCTTTCTTCCTGTCCGGCCGGGATCCGCCGGATGCGAGCTAGGCTTCTTACTAGTCCAAATTTGACCCGAGCGACTGCCCATCACGCGTGCCCCATCGCCGTAACGGCGCGGCCTGGGGCGACATGATGACCAATGGTGGCGAAGCGCCCTCGCGCATACCTCCAGCAGATGCTGGCGGCGCGGGAGGGCTCAGCAGGGCAGGCCGGCCGGAGCGGGTGATTTGATGTGGCCCACAAGGACCGGCCGCCAAGGCAGGCCATGAGTGCCCGCATTCGGCAGCTTGGCCATGCGGACCTATTCGGCCAACTATGCTGGCCCAACCCAGCCTGTTGAACAGGGCGAATGCTCACGAAACCACGAACAGGTTCAGATGGTGACTCAGGATGCCAGGCAGGCTACGGCGCCCCCGGTGACGGCGCCCGGCCCGGTGCAGGTGCTGCTCGTCGAGGACGATGACGCCGACGCCTTGCTGGTCGAAGAACTGCTGCTGGACGCGGCAGCCGCGGTCACCTTGCGCCGGGCGCGGTCCCTGACTGAGGCGAAGCCGCTCCTTTCCGGCGTGACTTGCGTCCTGCTGGACCTGGGCCTGCCTGACACCCCGGAGTTGCAGGAGCTGGAGGGGGTGCGCTGGCTTCAGGAGCACATGCCGCGCCTTGCCGTGGTCGTGCTGACGGGAGTGGCCGACGAGCATCTCGGCGCGGAAGCGGTGCGTGCGGGAGCGCAGGACTACCTGGTCAAGGGCCAGGTCGACGGGCCGCTGCTGAACCGGGTCATCCGGTACGCGGTGGAACGCCGACGCTCGGAGGAGGTCCAGAGCCAGCTGCGTGAGGCACAGATCTATGCACGGGAGAACTCCCGGCTGGAACGCGGCCTGTTGCCGTCTCCGCTGCTGTCGGACTCGCGGCTGACCGTAGCGGCGCGTTATCGGCCCGGCGGGGGGCAGATGTTGCTCGGCGGGGACTTCTACGACCTCGTCGAGGGACCCGACGGATGGGTGCATGTGATGGTCGGGGACGTCTGCGGGCGCGGCCCGGAAGAGGCCGCCCTCGGCGTCTGCCTGCGGGTGGCCTGGCGCACCATGGTGCTGGCTGACCGGCCGATGGCCGACGTCCTCTTGGCGGTCCAGCAGGTGCTGGAGCACGAGCGCCATGAGGACAGGCTGTTCGCCACGCTGTGCATGATGTCGATCGCGCCCGACCGTTCCTATGGGCGGCTGCACCTCGCCGGTCATCCGCAGCCCTTGCTGATCACCTCCGGCGGGGTGCGGGAACTCCAGGCGCCGGTGTGCACGCCACCCGGCATCTCGCACGCCCGGGACTGGCCGAGCAGCGAGGTGGAACTCGGCCCCGCCTGGTCATTGATCATGTACACCGACGGTCTGGTCGAGGGGCGGATCGGCGAAGGTCCCGAGCGGCTGGGGAGTGAAGGGCTGACCGGGATCATCCGCACGTTCCTGCAATCCAAGCGGGCCTCGGGACCGGCGGAACGCGGTCAGCGCGACGAGCAGCTCCTTGGGTGGCTGGTGGGCCATGTACGTGAGCTCAACGGGGGCGACCTGGACGACGACCTTGCCGTCCTGGCCCTGGGATTCCCTTCGCTGGTGGACGGATGAGCGGTCAGCCCGACGCCCCCCGTGTGCCGGGCGGCACCGATGCCGGGGGGGCCAGGGCCGAAGGCGCGGAGGCCGTTGAGACAAGGCCGGGCAGCGAGGGCGAGCCGGCCAGGGATGCGCAGGCCGCCCGCGCCGAGCAGGGCGGGGCCGCGCCGGGTGCCGGCGCGGACGGCTTCGCGACCGGGCTGGGCGCCGCGGGCGGGCTGGGCGCCGCGGGCGGGCCGGGCGCCGCGGGCGGGCCGGGCAGCAATGGGCCGGGCCTCGGCGTCGATCCGGCCGGGATCCTGCCCAATACCAGCATCAGGCTGGCCGGGACCAGGCCGGACGCCGAGGCCGAGGCGGCCGCGGCGGCGGCCGGCCGTGCCCGGGCTCGCGCCCTGGCCGCGAGGCTGGCCACGGGCTGGCCGCTGCGGCGGATTTTCGGGATTGGCGTCCTGATTGCCGCGCTGTTCGCGGTGCTCGCGATCACGCTCGGCGGTGCGGCGCTCGCCAACCTGGCCGGCGCCCGGGACCGGGTGGTAGGCAAGATCGACCCCGCGACGTTCCGCACCTCGCAACTGGGGATCGCGTTCCTCAACCAGGAAACCGGTGTCCGTGGCTACGCGCTCAGCGCGCAGCGCACCTTCCTGAGACCGTACGTCCAGGGCCTTGCCCAGCAGCAGCAGGACGTCAGCGCGCTGCGTCACCTGCTGACCGGCATGCCGGCCGCCTCGGCCGACCTTGCCCAGGTGATCGCCCGGGCGGATACCTGGCGGTCGAGCTACGCGGAGCCGACGATCCGCCAGGTGACCGCCAGCGGTAAGCCCGTCGTCAGCCCGGCGGCCGGGCAGGGCAAAGCGGAGTTCGACAGCTTGCGCGGCGCGCTGGACAGCCTGCAGGCCGACCTGGCCAGCGAGCGAGTGCAGGCCGTCTCAGGGCTGAACAATTCGGCGGTGACGCTCAACGCGATATGCATCGGCATCGGGATCGCGCTGGTGATCGTCCTGGTCGTCCTCGCGTTCGGTCTCGAACGATCCGTGATCCGGCCGCTGTTCCGGCTTGCCGCCGACGCCCGCCAGGTGGCCGACGGTGACTTCGCACACCACGTGAGATCCAGCGGGCCACAGGAGATGCGCACCGTCGGGACGGACGTCGACAGCATGCGCGAGCGCATCGTGGCGGAACTGTCCGCCGTCCGTGCGGCGCATGCGAGGCTGGAGGCCAGGACCGAGGACCTGCAGCGATCGAACGCGGAACTCGAGCAATTCGCCTACGTGGCCTCCCATGACCTGCAGGAGCCGCTGCGGAAGGTCGCCAGCTTCTGCCAGTTGCTGCAGCGCCGCTACGCCGGCCGGCTCGACGAGAAGGCCGACCAGTACATCGAGCACGCCGTCGACGGCGCCAAGCGCATGCAGGCGCTGATCAATGATCTGCTGGCGTTCAGCCGTGTCGGGCGTACGGCGCAACGACGGGAACAGGTCTCGTGTGCCGTACTGCTCGCCCAGGCCTGGGCGAACCTTGGCCCGGCCGTCAGGCAGTCACACGCGACGATCGAGGTAGGCGACCTCCCGGTGGTGCTGGGGGAGGCCTCGCTGCTCACCGCGGTGTTCCAGAACTTGCTCAGCAACGCGCTCAAGTTCACCGGCGACCAGGCGCCACGCATCTCGGTGTCGGCCCGCCGGGACGGCGAGTACTGGCTGTTCTCATTCACCGATAACGGCATCGGGATCCCCGCCGAGTACGCCGAGCGGATCTTCGCGATCTTCCAGCGCCTACACGACAAGGCCGCATACCCGGGAACGGGTATCGGGCTGGCCATGTGCCGGAAGATCATTGAATACCACGGCGGCCGCATCTGGCTGGACACGACGGTCACCTCCGGTGCCAGGTTCTGTTTCACCCTGCCCGCGCCGCCCGAGGATAAGGATGCGCATGACTGACCGCCGCGAGGGCCAGGCCGTTGATGTGCTGCTGGTCGAGGACGATCCGGGCGACATCCTGATGACCAAGGAAGCGTTCGGGCATTACAAGATTCGCAACGAACTTCACGTGGTGACCGACGGTGAACAGGCGCTGCAGTTCCTGCACCGCATAGGCGACTACGCCGACGCGCCCCGCCCGGGCCTGATCCTGCTCGATCTCAACCTGCCGCGCCGGGACGGCCTGGAGGTGCTCGCCGAGCTGAAGGCGGACCCGGTACTCAAGGTCATCCCGGTCGTCATCCTGACCACCTCACAGGCCGAGCAGGACATCCTGCGCAGCTACGCGCTGCACGCCAACGCGTACGTCAGCAAGCCGGTGGACTTCGAGCGCTTCATGGACGTCATCCGGCAGATCGACAACTTCTTCGTGACCGTGGTGCAGCTGGCCCGCTGACGGGCCCGGTGGACGGCGCCACGACGGCGGATCACCATGCCGGCCCGAGCGCCTGGCGGCTGCGCCGCAGGAAGTCACGCTCGGCGGCGTTCTCGGTGCGGGCGATCGCCGCATCGTACGCCAGCACCGCCTCGGAGCTGCGGCCCAGGCGCCGGAGCAGGTCGGCGCGGATGGCGTGAAACAGGTGGTAGTCACGCAGGCCGAGGCCGTCCACGAGGGCGAGGGCGGCATCCGGGCCCTCCACCTCGGCGACCGCGACCGCGCGGTTGAGCGCGACGACCGGGCTCGGGGCGAGCATGGCGAGCTGGTCGTACAGCTGCAAGATCTGCCGCCAGTCCGTCGCTGCCACGGTCGGTGCGTCGCTGTGGACCGCGTTGATCGCCGCCTGGATCTGGTACGGGCCGGGCTGGCCCCGCCGCAGGCACCGCCGGACGATGGCCTGGCCTTCGGCGATGAGGCCGTGATCCCAGCCGCTGCGGTCCTGGTCGGCCAGCAAGACGAGGCCGCCGCCCGGGGTGGTGCGGCTGGCCCGGCGCGACTCGATGAGAAGCATCAGCGCGAGCAGCCCGGCGACCTCCGCCTCATCGGGCATCAGCTCGGCCAGCAGCCGCCCGAGCCGGATGGCTTCGGCGCAGAGATCATCGCGAGTGAGCCGGTCTCCCGAGCTCGCCGTGTAGCCCTCGTTGAAGATGAGGTAGACGACGGCGAGGACGGCCCGCAGGCGGCCTGGCAGGTCGGCCTCCCTCGGCACGCGGTACGGGATCCTCGCATCACGGATCTTGGCCTTGGCCCGGACAAGGCGCTGCGCCATCGTCGGCTCGGGCACCAGAAAGGCGTGGGCGATCTCCGCCGTGGTGAGCCCTCCCAGCAGCCGCAGCGTCAGCGCCACCTGCGCGCCGACGGCGAGCGACGGGTGGCAGCAGGTGAAGATCAGCCGCAGCCGGTCGTCACGCACGGCACCCTCCTCCGGCGGATCGCCGCGGGCATGCAGCAGGGCGGCCTGGGCGTGCCTGTCCTCGCGGGCCGCGTCCCGCCGGAGGCGGTCGATCGCCCGGTTGCGGGCGGTGGTGATGATCCAGCCGGCCGGGCTCGGGGGCAGCCCGGCGGCCGGCCACCGCTGCACCGCCACGGTGAACGCGTCCTGGACCGCCTCCTCGGCGATGTCGATGTCACCGAAGTGGCGGGTCAGGACGGCCACCGCGCGGCCGTATTCCTCGCGGAATACCCGCTCGATCTCCGGGGCGCCGACGGCGGG
>DASYQM010000261.1:0-2107 GCA_036005525.1 Streptosporangiaceae bacterium | reverse complement strand
CTGCTCGGTCACCATCGCGTCCCCCCACAACCCGTCCGCCACGGCCACTGGCACCGGGCGGACCAGTCCTAGGACGGCGCTGAAGTAAGGGTTGCCCGATGCCGCCTGCGTTCCGGGTTCGGGCGGGTTGGCGGCCGGGGGCGGGGCTGGATGGCCAGCCGGGCTGGCGAGGCAGGTAGGTGGGTGGGCTGGCTGGGGCGGGTTTCCCGATTCCCGGGTGCTCATGTGGCCCACAGTGCCCAGCCGGTTTGCTCGTAGCGGAGCCCGAGGGCTGCGAGGCGGGCCCAGTTGAGGGCTCCGGCGCGGGTGACAAGATCGGTGGTGATGCGGGCCAGCCCGCGGGTGCGGGCCCGCCGGCCGCCCCAGGCCCGGCGGGTGAAATGGGAGACCTTGCGCTCGACGATGGGCCGGTCGGCTTTGTAGCGCTGCTGCCAGGCCGGGTCGCGCTGGGCGGCGCGGGCGCGTTGCAGCACCGCCTCGTGCGGGTGGATGGCGATGGTGCGCCCGCGCCGGGCAGCGGTGCACGATGAACGCAGCGGGCAGGTGGCGCACCAGGGGGGAACGAGGCCCGGCCACCACCTTGGGCGGCGGGCACGGTGACGGCGGTCTGCCTGGCCGGGCAGGTGACGGTTCCCGCGTCCAGGTCCACGGTGAAGCGGTCCTTGGGGAACCGTCCTTTGGCGTTGCGGGCTGGCGGGCACTTGGCCGTGACGGTGAATCCGGCTGATTCCAGGCCGGACCGGGTGGCCGCGTCCCCGTAAGCAGAGTCCCCCACCACCTGGGGCTTGGTGTCACTGTGGGAATGTTCACCGGGCAGTTCTGCTGCTGCGTCCCGGTCCGGCGCGTTCGCCGGGCTGGCGGCCACCTCGTCGATCAGTTCGGAGTCGGGGTCCACTGACAAGTGGGCCTTGTACCCGTCGAACCGGCGGTTGCGCGACTTGTGCCCATGACGCGCCTGGGTGTCCACCGTGGAGATCACCCGGTCGCGGGCGACCTTGCGGGCGATCCGGAACACCCCGTCCTCGCCCTGCTCCACGTCCTGCCCGGCGACCAGGGCCAGCAGCTCAGCAGCCTCGATCGCGGGCGGCGGAAGTGCCTGGCCATCCAGCGCGCCAAGCGCGGCCAGGGCATCTTTTACCAGCTCGTCCACCAGGGCCTCGCGGGCGGCCGGGTCGTCCCAGTCGCACGGCGGCTTGCCCGCGGTGGCGTAGTCGCCGCCGCGGCGCAGCGCGGCCCGCACCATGGCGGCGGCAGGGCTGGCGGCCCGATCCAGCCCGGCCAGCACCTTGCGGATCGCTGCCCGCACCTGGGTGACGGTGTCCTGGGTGGCGACAGCGTCATAGACCGGGGTGGAGTCCAGCACCCGGGCCCGCTTCTTCATCGCCCCGGTGGCCCGGGCCACCACCTTGGTGTCCTCGAACAGCCGCCGCGGCCGGGCCGAGGCCCGCAGCCGGTTGCGCATCCCCACCAGCGCGGTGGGGTGGAATGCGGCAACTCCCACATCCACGCCCGCCGCGGCCTGCCAGCGCAGGTCCACCTCCAGCCGGTCGCAGGCCTCCCGGTCGCTCAGCCCCTCAAACGACTGCAACAGCATCACGGTGGCCATCACCCGGGCCGGCACCGTCGGCCGGCCCCGCGCCGAATCGGTGTAAAGATCAGCGAAGTAGCTGTCCGGGAACATCACCTGCCCGTGATCGGCCAGCAGCCGGTACAGCGAGCCTTCCCACAGCCGGTCGCCGAGGATCTCCCGGGGATCTTGGAAACTCAGCTGAACCTGTGCCCTGCCCAGCGCCATGACCAAATTCTCCCAGGCCAGGGCATACCTTGCAGGCCACGACACGAACCGGGGCAGGTCTTTCCGGCCATGCCGCCAGCAACCCCAACCAGCGATTACTTCAGCGCCGTCCTAGGCCCGTACCTGGATGGCCGACTGCGGGCAGCTCACCGCGCCCGCCGCACCCGGCCGCTGAGGAAAATGACAGATCGATGAGAAAACACCGCGGACAAACCGGTGAGAAGCCGGACAGGAACCCAGGTCAGCGGCGTGCCGGGTGACAAGAACGATGAGAACCTACAGCGTCTTCTAGGTTCTCATCATAACTGGCCT
>DASYQM010000260.1:0-9641 GCA_036005525.1 Streptosporangiaceae bacterium | reverse complement strand
GAGTGCCGTCTCGCAGATCAGTGAAATGGCGCAGGAGTTCCGCGGTGTACTCCAGGCGAGGGCTTTCCATGTTGTCTTCCTTTCCTGTGGCGGGGTATGTGCGGCAGGCGGCCGGGTTGAAGCCGGGGAAGCCGAAGCTGGCGGTGAGCGTGTCGATGCAGTTCGAGGCGGGCGGCCAGCCGGTCAGCGGCCGGCCAAACCCTTCTTGCTCCGTCATCGCTGTTCTCCTTCCCCATTCGGGTGCACCCGCGGTTGGGCTGACGTCGCCGGCGCCCGCCCCAACCCCGCCGAGAGAAAGCACCCACGCCAACGCGGATCACCGCTGAGTGGCCCTGTGCTCCTTCGCCGTTCTGCAATCCACCCTGGCGAGCAGTGTGCGGGTCAGGGCTGGGCGTGCTTCTGGACGAAGACCAGGGCGGTGTCGGCGACTTCGCGCCAGCCGTGGTCGATGGTCAGGGAATGTCCGCGGCCGGGGATCTTGACGATCTCGGTGACGCCGGAGTTGCGTTTCTGCCTCTTGTAGGAGGCGTTGGCGATGGCCCACGGGACAGTGTGGTCTTTCTCGCCGTCGATGATGAGCAGCGGCCCGCGGTCGGGGTTCTTGGTATCGACTTTCGCCTCGGTCCACGGGTTCAGGTTGGCATTGGCCGCCTGGAACAGCGTGACACCCGAACCAGGTACCGCGAAGGTGGCGTACAGTTCGTGCGCCTCGGCCTCGGTGACGGCGTTGGCGAAGGCGTACCGGAACTGGTCATAGGTGAGCGGGATGGCGCGGCCGCGGTTGGCGGGGTTGCGGATCACGGGGGCGGAGGACTTGAGGGCGGAGACCGGCAGCGGCAGCACACCGCGGAACGGCGCAGGGTCGATGGCGACCGAGACGGCGGCGAGGCCGCGGCCGGCCAGGATCTGGGCGATCAGCCCGCCGAAGGAGTGCCCGATCAGGGCGGGCTTCTTCTTGAGCTTGCCGATTACCTCGCCGAAGTGGTCGGCGATCTGCCCGACACTTTGGTGCGCGAAGACCTCGGGGTGGCTGGTCGCGTCCTCGACGGTGTTGGGATCATCGGGCCAGCCCGGCGCAAGGGTGGCATAGCCAGCCTCCTCGAACACCGTCCGCCAGCGATCCCAGCTGGATGGCAGCAGCCACAGCCCGTGGATAAACACGACCGGAGTGAGTTTAGAAGCATTTGTTTTCTTGACCTGCTGTGCTTCGTAGTCGGTTATATCCGACATGACGTTTCCTGTCCTTTCGGTAGTAAGGCAGCGCCCTCGGGTGCTGCTCTTCATGGAAGGCGCAGCCGAGACAGGAGTCAGTGACCCTGCGGCGGGTCCTGACCCTGGCAGGCGGGCGCGGGCTCCGCAGGGAGCACGGCCGCCGCGCCCGCACGCTGCTGCGGGATCAGCCGGTGGCCTGGGCTGCGGCGATGATGACGCGGGTCACCGCGCCCGGGTTGGAGATCAGGGACAGGTGCCCCGCCTTGATCTCGGTGATGTGAGCCTTGGCGCGCTGGGACATGAACAGCTGCTCAGCCGGCGGGATCACGTGATCGGCGGTGCCGATCAGCGACCAGGACGGGATCGTCTTCCAGGCGGGAACGCCGGAGGGATCCGAGCCCGCGCTGAACGCTATCGGGCGCTGGGTGGCAGCCAGGACGGCGGCCTGGCTGGTCGGCAGGCCGTTGGCGAAGCACTGGGCGAACCCTGGGTAGGGCGCATCGGGGCCTGTCTTGAGATAGGTGTCGAAGTCTCCCGCCGGGGCTCCGGGGAAGGGCACGGCATTGAAGGCATTGGCTGAGCCTACGCAGGACCCGTGCTGGGCGGCGGTGAGCCCGAAGGCGGTCTCGCCCTGGGCCGGGATGAAGGCGTTGATGTAGACGAGGGCCTTGACGTTGGGGTTGCCGGTGGCGGCGTTGGTGATGACCATCCCGCCGTAGGAGTGCCCGGCCAGGATGATCGGCCCGCTGATGGTCTTGAGGAAGTCCGCCAGGGTGGCGGAGTCGTTCGCCAGGCCGCGCAGCGGGTTGGGCGGAGCGTAGACGGTATAGCCGCCGGCCTGGAGGAGCTGGATCTCTCCGGTCCAACTGGAGCCATCGGCCCACGCGCCGTGCTCAAGCACGATGGTGGGCTTAGGCCCGCCGCCACCGGCGGCGTGCGCCGTAGCGGCCCCGGCAGGAGCGATCGGGCTGGCCGAAACCAGCAGCCCTGCGACAGCCAGGACCACGACGATCAGCACGAGCCGCATCCTGGAGAGACGCATGCCTTGGACGATGTTCACTGCGGTCTTCCTTTCCTGCTGCTGCGATGTGGATTGGTGTTGCTGGCGATCAGATCGGACATCTTGGTTGTTCGGGGGATGTCCACCAGCAGCGGGCTCAGGTGGTAGCGCGGCGCGTCGCCCCGGCGCCTGGTTTCTGCGGCCGGTCAGCGGGTCAGTGTGATGTCGAGCCAGTCGAACATGACCTGGTGGGCCTGGCCCAGGGCGCCGGCGTGGGTGTGCTCCCCGGCGCCCTCGGTGCTGGTCAGAGTGACCAGGGTGGCATCAGCACTGGTGAGGGCCTTGAGGACCAGTTGCGGCTGGCCCTTGAGGAACCGGTCGTTGTCCGGGTCCATGATCAGGGTGGGAGCGGTGATCTGGTGGGCGACGCCGTCGAGGGTGTAGTCCCCGGCCTTGCGGATCAGGTCGGCGAAGGAGCCGGCCCCGAAGACCCACATCCCGTTGCGCAGCCCCCACCGGAGCTGCGTGCTGACGGCGGTGAGCATCGTCAGCACGGGGACCGCGACGTCGTCGCGGCCGTCGGCGATCCATGACCCGATAAAAGGCGGCAGGCTGCCAGCGAAGGGCTGCGTGGAAGTCGTGGATGCCGTCGTCGAGGATGAGCGCGGCGACGCGGTGCTCGAAGGCGGCAGCCCGGGCGACGAGGTAACCGCCCAGGCTGTAGCCGAACAACACGATCTTGCCGACCGCGATCTCGCCGCGGGTCAGCGCGTAGTCGACGACCGGGGTGATCACCGCTTCCCAGTCGGGGCGCATGACCAGATTCTGCTCGCGCAGCACGGCGCCCTGCCCGGGGCCGTCAAAGGCCAGGACGTTGTACCCGCGGCGCAGCGCGGCGGCGGCGATGACGAAGTAGGACTCTTCCCGGGTGGAGTCGTACCCGCTGTTGTAGATGATGGTGGGGCGCGCGGCCCCGGAGTCGTCGACGAGGAACAAGTAGGCCGGCAACGTGGTGCCCTCATATGGGATGGACACCGCCTGAACCGGGGTGTCGAACAAAGCGGCCGCAGCGGCGAAGCTGTCGTGCTGGCCAGCGGACAGCACCCTCATTTCCGGGTCGGTGGCTGGCTTTTCGAGCAGGAAGTCCGCTGCGGTGCGGTAGTAGTTCGATGCTCGCAGCAGGGCTTCCCGTGCGCTGACCCAGTACCCAGCAGCACGGGCGTTTTCGCCGGCGGCTTGCAGCCGCTGCGCGGTGGCCTTCCACGCCCGGTGCCAGCTGGCCTCGTCGCCCTCCCCGATGTTGCAGGCGGTGGCGAGGACCTCGCCCAGATCAGCCCCGCCGTACAGCGTAAACCCCGCGGTCCGCAGCGCCTCGAAGGAGAACGACTCATCATCGAACAGGAACTTCATCACAGCCTCCGTGTCATCGGTGCCGGACGGGCGAGTGATCTTGGTGCCGGGTGCGGGCGGGTTGCCCATGCCAACACCCTCCCCCGGGACGAGCGCGTTCGCGTCTGTGGAATCCCTAGTCGGCACCCAGGGCTTCACAGCCTCGACTTCCAGCGGTCTCCCGGGGTGCGGAGCCGGTTCTACGAAGACGAGGGAGCTGTCGGCCAGAGGCGCAGCGGCAGCGCTCCGCACGCGGGAATTGAGGCTAGGAGGCTTGTTGCGGTCTTGCGCTCCTGCCGTTGGCCAGGACGCCGTGCAGCTTGTTGCGGGAGCTGATGTCGAGCTTGGTGAAGACCTTGTGCAAGTGGTATTCGACGGTGCGCGGGCTCATGAATAGCTTGGCAGCGATCTCGGGGTTGGTCAGGCCGTCGCTGGCCAGCCGGGCGATCTGGGTCTCGCGGGCGGTGAGCTGGGCAGGGGTCTCGGTGGTGCGTTTGCGTACCCGCTCGCCGGTGGCACGCAGCTCGCGCGCGGCTCGCTCCGCGAACCCGCCGGCTCCCATGGCGGTGAACATCTGGTGGGCGGTGCGCAGTTGCTCGCGGGCGTCAATGCGGCGGTTCTCCCGGCGCAGCCACTCGCCGTAGAGCAGATGGGCGCGCCCGAGTTCCACCCGCAGGCGGGTGCGGCCAAGCCGGTCGATCGCCTCACGGTAGAGGGTCTCGGCGGTCTCCCCATCGCTCGCTAGTGCCTGCGAACGGGCCTCGACGCCGAGCGCCCAGTCGGTCCCACTGGCGCGGGCGGTCGCCGAGAGCCGCTGCAGGGCGCCGGCCGCGCGCTCGGATGCCCCGCTTCGCGTCGCCGCCTCGATGAGCTCGGCCACCGCCCAGTTGGCGAACAGATCGGCGGGCGAGTCCTCGCTCGCCTGCTGCGCCGCAGTCAGCGCGTCCTCATAGCGGCCGAGGCTGTTGCACAGCACTGCGGTTGCCCATTGAACAAAGCTCAGCCCCTGGCCCTCACCCCGGCGCTCCGCGTCTTTCGTGCCGGCCTCGATCAGCTCGAAGGCCTCGGCTTCCCGGCCCCGCAAGGCGGCAACCCCAAGGGCCGCATACGACGCGATGCCGCTGCCCGTCGCCTCGGTGACCGACTCCACCTCCGCCACTAGCGAGGCGGCTACAGCGAACTCCCCAGCGAACAGGTGCACCCCCACGCGGGTGCTGAAGGCGGGAGGCAGTGCAGCGAGCGCGCCAGCGTCACGGGCGAGCTCGACCCGGCGGGCGGACAGCAGGTCCCAGCTCCCGTAGTCCCACGAAAGCCCGGCGCCATGGCAAGCCTGCCAAAGCCAGCGCAGCCCCTCCTCCCCCGAGACATCCGCGCTGTTGAAGGCGGCCACCGCTTGCTTGAGCATCGGCACCGCCGCTGGGTAGCCCTCCGTGATTACCAGCGCCAGGCCATCCAGCAGCAGATCGGGCGCGCGCGCAGGCCTCGGCGGCGGGGGTGCCGAACGCGCGGCCTCGGCCACCTCCCGCATACCGCCACCAAGGGCCAGGCGGCCGGCGAACAGCGCGGCGGACAGCGCCTCCAGGTAGGTCTTGCGCGCTAGCTGCACGTCGAGCGGCTCGAACTGCCGGGCTGCCTTCAGCAGCAGCGGGGGTGCGTCGCTGCCATGGCTGGACGCGAACACGATCTGGCCGCGCATCAGGTCCGCCCGGGCGCGCTGGAGCTCATCCAGCGGCCCGGCCTCGGCGGTGGCCAGCAGTCCCAGCGCCGCATTGAACGCGCCGGCCTGATACTTGGCCTCGGCCGCGGCCAGCGCCCGCTCCGCCCGGCGCGCCGGCTCGACGGTCAGTGTGGCGGCGCGCTCGAGGAAGGCGGCCGCCGCGGCCAGGCCGCCGCGTGCCTGCGCCCGGCTGGCGGATCGCTCCAGCTCGGCAGCGATGCCCTCATCGGGCCCAGCGGTTGCCTGGGCCCGGTGCCAGGCACGGCGATCCGGATCGGTTCCCGGGTCGGTGGCCTCAGCGATGGCGCGGTGGGCGCGGCGGCGGTCGGCGGCCGGGGCCGCCTGGTATATGGCGGAGCGGACCAGCGGGTGGCGGAAGGTGACCTGGGCACCAACAGTGAGCAGCCCGTCTGCCTCAGCCGGGGCAGCGGCGTCCTCTGCGCTGATGCCAAGACTCCCGGCAGCCCGCCACAGCAGTGCCGGGTCGCCAGTGGGCTCGGCGGCGGCCAGCAGGAGCAGGGGCCTGGTCATCTCTGGTAGCTGGGCGATCCGCCGCAGGAAACTCTGCTCGATGCGGCCAGCCAGCGGCAGCGAGCCAGCCACCCCGAATCCGCCGGCCAGCTCTGCCGCTGTCATCCCGTGTGGCAGCTCGAGCAGCGCGAGCGGGTTGCCGCCGGACTCGGCGATGATCCGGTCACGGACTCGCTCATCCAGCCGCCCGGGGAAGACCGAGGCCAGCAGCGCCCGGGCGTCAGCATCGGCCAGCCCTGCAAGCATCAGCTCAGGAAGGCCAGCCAGGTCGCCTCCCGGGCTGAGATCACGCGTGCCGAATAGCAAGGCGACCGATTCGGCGTCCAGCCGGCGGCTCACGAACGCCAGCACCTGCGCCGAGGCCTGGTCCAGCCACTGTGCATCATCGACCAGGCACAGCAGCGGCTGGCCGGTGGCCACCTCCGACAAAAGGCCCAAGATAGCCAGGCCGACCAGGAAACGATCCGGCGCATCGCCTGACCGCAGGCCGAACGCCACCCCCAGGGCGTCGCGCTGCGGGCCCGGCAGCTGGTCCAGACGATCCAGCATCCGCCCGCACAGCTGATGCAGCGCCGCGAAAGGCAGCTCCATCTCCGACTCGACACCTTCCGCGCGGGCCAGCTGGAAATCTGGTGCCGTCTGGGCCGCATAACCCAGGAGCGCGGTCTTGCCAATGCCCGGCTCGCCCCGCACCACGAGGACCCGGCTGCGCCCCGCCCGCACGTCCGCGAGCAGCCCATCCAGGGTGCTGCACTGCTGCCTGCGGCCCCGAATCATCACCGGCGCCCCCTCTGGCGGCCCCCGCCATCGTAGAACCGGCGCCCCACCCAGCACACCTCCCGGAGAACCAGCGGAAGCCCGGGGTGCCAGCTAGGGATCCCACAGACGTGAACACGCGCACCAGAGGCGGAGAGTCTTGGCATGGGCAACCCCGCCCCCACCCCCTGGGTGCAGGGACCGCCTGCCTGGATCTGGCTATCCGGTCTAGTGCCGCGTCATGCAACGTTGATCTTGTAATCGGTCCAGGACCGGATGACTGAGTCGGCTGCGAAGTTGCGCTTGGGGTGGGCGCGGGCGTTGCGCCAGCGCATATAGGCGGCGATCATCTCGCCTTGCCAGGCGTGGGTGTGGTGATCGGTGCCGCCCAGGGCGAAGTAGCGCAGGGCGGCGAATTCGGGCTCGATCCAGTTCAGCCAGGAGGCATAGGTGGGCAGGAACACCAGCTCCACGTTGTTCTGCTCAGCCCAGCCGGTGACCACGGGGTGTTTGTGCGGGGAGAAGTTGTCGGCGATCACATACAGCTTCTGGGCCGGCCACCGGCCGCGGAGCAGTTTGAGGAAGGCCAGGAACTCCCGCCAGCGCTTGCGCTCACGGATCCGGTAGGTCATCTGCCCGGTGGCCAGGTCCAGGGCGGCGAGCATGTGCCGGACCCCGCCGGTGCGGCGGTAGGTGGCCCGCAGCCGGGCGGGATGGGCGGCGGGGCGCCAGGCGCGGCCGGGGCGGGGCTGCAGGGTTCAGCGGCCCGAACTCATCAGCGCAGATCACCCGCCCATCCGCCGGCGGGTGGTCATACAACTCCAGCACCCGGCGCATCTTGGCGATGAAGCCCGGGTCGTTGGAGGCCTTCCAGGTCTTGGTGGCCTGCCAGCGCACCCCGCCCGCATGCAAGATCTGGCGGATGGCTTCGCGGCTGATGCGCGCGATCCCGGCCGCCGCCAGGTACTCCGCGAGCTTGGTTAAGCTCCAGGTGCTGAACGCCAGGCCCAGATCGCGGGGACAGCACCGGGCGATCAGGCAGACCTGCCGCCGCGCCTGCTCACTGATCGTCTTCGGCCTGCCCCCGCCCATTTTGGGTCCAGCGCCGTGAACCCGGACTCGTTGAACACGTGGATCACGGCCCGCACGTATTCCGGCGAGCAATCCAGCAGGTGCGCGATGTCCGGCACGGCCTGGCCCTGCGCCGACATCAGCACCACGATCGCCCGCCGCAGCTTCACCGGGTCCTTGGCCGTGCGGCCGATCCGCTGCAACCGCCGGCCCTCGGTCAATGTGACCGGCCGGACGAAAACCTCCGGGGGACGCCCCACAACCACCTCCGGGAACCTCATCCCGAAGCAGCCTGGCACACCCTGCTAAAGATCGATTACGCGAACAACGTTCCTGGACGCGGCACTAGTAGGACTTTGTTAGGTTTTCCGGCGCCTGGGTGGATGTTTGTAGTGTCATGCCGGGATGACCCCTCAGGAAATGGCGGGGGTCTGGCCGCGGCTGGTGGCGTTCGCCGGGCAGATGCTGGGCGGGCTGCCGCGCAGGGGCCAGCGGGCGGCCGGGGCGCTGTATGTGCGCGGGCTGCTGGCCGGTGGGCGGCGCAAGTCGATGCAGCCGATGGCGGCGCGGCTGGGGACAGGCCATCAGCGGCTACAGCAGTTCATCACGTCTTCGGCCTGGGATTATGTGGCGGTGCGGCGGAACGTCGCGCGGTGGTTTGCGGCCAGTCTTCCGGTGGAGGCGCTGGTGGTGGATGACACCGGGTTTCCCAAGGACGGGACCGCCTCGCCGTGCGTGGCCCGGCAGTATCCGGGCACCTTGGGCAAGACTGGCAACTGCCAGATCGGGGTGAGCGTTCATCTGGTCAGCGAGCACGCGTCGTGCGCGGCGGACTGGCGGCTGTTTTGCCCGGAGTCCTGGGACGACGCCAAGCTCGATGACCCGGTTGCGGCGGCTGGTGCCCGGCGCCGCCGGGCGCGGGCCCACATCCCCGGTCAGGTGCGGCATACCGGGAAATGGCGGCTGGCGCTGGAGATGATCGGCGAGATGACCGGGCCCGCCGGGTGGGGCGTCGTGGATCAGGTCACCGGCGGCGGCGGCGGGCGGCCGGCCGCGGTGGCCGATGCCGGCTATGGCGGCAACACCACCTTCCGGCTGGAGCTGACGGCCCGCGGCTGGTGCTATGTGAGGGCGGTTCACGGCGCCACCAGCGCGTATGCGCACGACGCCGTTCCCGCCACCATGGCCTGCGCCGGCCGGGGGCGGCCCAGCGTCCCCCGCTACCGCGCCAAGCCGGTCAGCCTGCGCCAGCTCGCCCTCGCCAGCGCTGGCAACATCCAGCCGGTGACGTGGCGGCACGGCACCAAAGCCACCAGGGGCAACCCCACCGCCGCCATGACCAGCTGCTTCCTGGCCATCCGGGTGCGGCCCGCCAACCGCGACATCCCCCACGCAGACGACGGCAGCCTCCCCGAATGCTGGCTGCTGGCCGAATGGCCACCCGAAGCCGATGAGCCCACCGATTACTGGCTGTCCACCCTGCCCGAGGCCACCCCCATCGAAGAACTGGTGCGCCTGGCCAAGATCCGGTGGCGGGCCGGGCACGACTACCGCGAGCTCAACACCGGCCTGGGCCTGGACCACTTCGAAGGCCGCTCCTGCCCCGGCTGGCAGCGCCACGTCACCCTCGCCGCCCTCGCCCAGGCCTTTTGCACCATGCTCAGGACGGACCCAAAAGCCCCTGCGCCGGGATGACCCCCTGCCAGGTCCTGCACGAACTGCAGGCCGTCCCCGCCCTCATCCCCGGCGCCTGCCCCCTCTGCACTCAGCCCTTAACCCCCGGCCGGCTCGCCGCCGCCCTCGCCGGAACCTAACAAAGTCCTACTAGCCGACGTGACGCCATAGCGGCATGCTCGGTCATGCCGCACTCAGGGTGCTGTGCGGGCTGGCGGCCACCCGTGGGACCACTGGGGCACGACCAGGTGCCCGGCGGTGATCCGGCCATCTCCCGGCCACAGCAGCCAG
>DASYQM010000259.1:0-1745 GCA_036005525.1 Streptosporangiaceae bacterium | reverse complement strand
ACAGCTCCGGGCCGGTCGAGGGCAACATCAACCGGCTCAAGATGCTCAAACGCCAGATGTTCGGCCGCGCCAGCCTGGAACTGCTGCGAAAACGCGTACTCCTGACCCGCTGACCACAAGATCAGCGACAGAACCAAGGTCCGCGACGGCCAGGTCGCCAACCGGCCGATCTACCTGGCGATCGGGATCGACTGCGACGGCGCCAAGCAGGTGCTGGGCCTGTGGGCCGGGCCCAGCACCGGCGAGTCCGCGAAGTTCTGGCTCACGGTCCTGTCCGAGCTGAAGAGCCGCGGGGTGGCTGATGTGTGCATCGTGTGCTGCGACGGGCTGACCGGCCTGCCCGACGCGATCGGCGTCACCTGGCCGCAGGCGGTGGTGCAGCTGTGCGTGGTGCACCTGATCCGCGCCTCGCTGCGGTATGCCTCCAAGAAGTACTGGGTGCCGCTCACCAAGGACCTGAAGCTGATCTACACCGCCGCCGATGAGGCCGCGGCGGCCGCGGCGCTGGAGGCCTTCGCCGCCGCCTGGGGCGAGCGCTACCTGGCGATCGTCAAGCTGTGGCGGGCGCACTGGGCCGAGTTCACCCCGTTCCTGGCCTTCCCGCCCGAGGTCCGGCGGGTGATCTACACGACGAACCTGATCGAGAGCATGAACGCCCGGCTCCGCAAGGTGACCCGGAACCGGGGCCAGTTCCCCTCCGAGCAGGCCGCGCTGAAGGTCCTCTACCTGGCGGTCCGCAACCTGGAGGAGTTCCGCAGCCCCACCGCCGGGATCCGCAGCTCGGGGTGGAAACAAGCACTGCAGGCGTTCACGATCTACTTCGACGGGCGAATCCCCACCCCATGAAAACCGCCACGATCACTTACACAGGCGGTCGGACGCTCCCGCCCCGACCAGCAGCGCGGGTCTGTCTCGCCAACGGTGTTTCCGGCGGTTGGGTTAGTAGGTCTCGGCGGCCGGTAACCGGTCGCCGAAGGCAGTGGCGTAAGCGTTGAAGGCCGCCTTGGTGCCGGCCCCGGCCGGGCATCGCGCGCTTGCCTATCCCTGACCAGGCGCTGGGGGACAAACTGGCCAGGTGAGGGTTGTGGTCACCAAGGTGGCCGGGGATGGCAGCATTCGCCGCGGCGTGCTCGACACCGCCGCGCGCAGCGATGCCGGCCAGTGGGAGGAACTGATCGAGCGGGCCGCCTTGGCCGTGCCTCCGCCGTACCGCCCGGCCCGTGGCAGCCCCATCTATGAGATCCGCGCCGGTGACGCGGCCGTCTGGGTGGCTGAAGGCGAGCTGGCCGGGCCGTTGCGGGAACTGGTGATGACGGCGCTGGCAGGATGAGCACCCAGGCGCCGCCGCTCTCAGGGCGGGGTGATGTGTCCGTGGCTGACTCAGCCGCGGGGATGGGCTGCCGCTCGAAACGGCGATGAGTGCCGCCCCGCACCGCCGAGGGCGTCAGGAGCAGCCCGCCGGCGGGGGATCGCCGGTTGCGTTGTTCTGCCTCAAGCCCAGGGGTCGACGGGCTGGGCTGGCCGCAGGCCCGCATCGGTGGATGGCGAGTGGTTTCCGGATACGCGCGTGCGCCGCTCACGCACGGTCGCCTGCTGCCAGGATCGTGGTCACCAGCTCCTGCAGCGAGCCGATGAGGTTCTCTTCGCCGACCAGGACGGCGCGGTCACCGGCGTGGATGATGTAAACCGCGCTGCCCGGAGTTGCCCGGTACGGCGGTGGGACGGCCAGGACCTGCTCGATCAGG
>DASYQM010000258.1:0-53566 GCA_036005525.1 Streptosporangiaceae bacterium | reverse complement strand
GATCACCGCGGGCGATTCCGGCACCAGGACCAGCGAAACTCTCCACAACATGCTCCAGACCAACGCGCTGATCGCGGAAGGCGACTCGGGCGGCCCACTGGCGAACGCCGCCGGTTACGTGATCGGGATGAACACGGCGGCGAACACCCAGTCGTTCGGCGGGCCCGGCACGCGCCAGGGCTTCGCCATCCCGATCAACGACGCGCTGGCGATCGCCAGCCAGATGGCCAAGGGGCACGGCAGCGCCAAGATCCACATCGGCCAGCCGCCCTTCATGGGCATCGCGGTCGCGAGCACCTCGTCGAACGCCGTCAGCTCGGCTACCGCGCCGCGGCAGCAGCTGCAGCAGCTCAACCAGGCGGCACAGGACCAGCTCGGCGGCGGCTTCAACGGCGGGATCAACAGCAACGGTCAGTGCCTGACGACCGGCACGGGCAGCCCGGTTCCCCGGCGCATCGCCCCGGCCGGCACCGGCACGCTGATCGCGGGTGCGTTCTGCAACGCGCCAGCCGCCGGGGCGGGCATGGCGGGAGGCGACGTGATCCTGGCCATCAACGGCCAGGCCGTGGGCGCGCCGGCCTCCCTGACCAACATCCTGCAGGGCCAGTTCCACCCCGGGGACCGCATCTCCGTCACCTGGATGGACACGGGCGGCCAGCGCCACACCAGTTCCCTCATGCTGACCGCGGGGCCGGCCAGGTAAGCATCCAGCCGGAGCGCATCCCATGATCGCGGACGATCCTGTGTGAATAGAGCCGGAGATCGTCCGTGATCATGGATCAGCTCAGCCAGGCGAGCAGCTTGGCCTCACACTCGGCGATCTGCGCGAGCGGAACATGCTCGCCGGCGCTATGGGCCAGCTCCGGATCACCCGGGCCGTAGTTGACCGCGGGCAGGCCGAGCAGGGCGAACCTGGCCACGTCCGTCCAGCCCATCTTGGCGCGCGGTGTTCCGCCGACCGCCGCCAGCAACGCCGCCGCGGCCCGGTCGGTCAGCCCGGGCCGGGCCGCGGGCGCCGCGTCGGTGATCTCCACGTCGAACCCGCCGAACACCGCGCGCACATGCTCGGCCGCTTGCTCGATGGTGCGGTCCGGGGCGAACCGGTAGTTCACGGTGACCACGCATTCGTCCGGGATGACATTGCCCGCGACCCCGCCGGCGATCCCGACCGCGTTCAGCCCCTCGTGGTAGACGAGCCCGTCCACCTCGGGCTCGCGCGGACGATAGGAGCGCAGCACGTCGATGATGGCGCCCGCGGCGTGGATGGCGTTGCGTCCGCGCCACGAACGCGCGCTGTGCGCGCGTACCCCGTGCGCGGTGATCTCGGCGCGCATGGTCCCCTGGCAGCCGCCTTCGATCAGGCCGCCGGTCGGCTCCAGGAGGACAGCCAGATCGCCCCCGAGCAACTCCGGCGCATGGCGGCTGAGCCGCAGCAGCCCGTTACGTTCGGCTTCGACTTCTTCGCAGTCGTAGAAGACGTAGGTCACGTCCCGGGAAGGCTCAGCCAGCTGCCACGCCAGCCGGAGCTGGACCGCCACACCGGACTTCATGTCACAGCTGCCGCACCCGTACAAGAGCCCGCCCTCGGTGCGCGAAGGGACGTTGCCCGCGATCGGCACCGTGTCCAGGTGGCCTGCCAGGATCACCCGCTGCGGCCGGCCGAGGTCGGTCCGCGCGACGACGGCGTTCCCGTCCCGCCGTATCGTCAAGTGGGGCAGGCCGGCCAGCGCGCCCGCGACCGCGTCGGCCAGCGCCTGCTCGTCGCCGCTGACCGAGGGAACGTCGACCAGTGCCGCGGTCAGCGCGGCGGCATCGCGCGAAAGATCCAAATCCACGTCCGCAGCCTAGCCACGTTTGCCCTGGGTCCGGTCATGAGATAACTGGACGAGCAAGACCATCCAGAACGGGAGTGCCATGTTCCACGTGGATTCCGAGGTCGGCCGCCTGCGGCAGGTCGTACTGCACCGTCCTGACCTGGAACTCAAGCGCCTAACCCCCGACAACGCCGCCGACCTGCTCTTCGACGACGTGCTCTGGGTGACGCGTGCGCAGGCCGAGCACGACGCCTTCGCCGATGTCCTGCGGTCGCGCGGCGTCGTGGTCCACTACTACGGCGAGCTGCTCACCCAGACCGTGGAGATCCCGGACGCGCGCGACTACATCCTGGACCGTGTGTTCGACCCGCGCTGGCACGGACCGCTCGCCGCCGCCACACTCCGCGCCGCGATGGACGGGCTCGACCCGGAATCACTGGCCGCGTACCTGGGCGGCGGGATCACGAAGCGTGAGATCGCCGAGCTCGGGCCCGAGCCGAAGAGCATCGCCTTCCATTCACTCGACCCCGATGGCTTCGTGCTCGCGCCGCTGCCCAACCTCCTGTACCAGCGCGACAACTCGTGCTGGATCTATGGCGGTGTGTCCATCAACGCGATGCGCAAGCCGGCCCGGATCCGGGAGACCGTCACCGGCGAGGCGATCTACCGCTGGCACCCGATGTTCGCCGGGGCAGGATTCGAGGTCTGGTACCACGGCGCCGACGCCGCGCCGGCCACGATCGAGGGCGGCGACATCCTCGTGCTCGGCAACGGGGCGGTTCTCGTCGGGATGAGCGAGCGGACCACCCCGCAGGCGGTCGAGGTGCTCGCGCACCGGCTGTTCGCGGCGGGGGCGGCCCGCTGCCTGGTGGCGATCGACATGCCCAAGACGCGTGCGTTCATGCACCTGGACACGCTGCTGACGATGGCGGACTACGGGGTGTTCACCAAGTACGCCGGGATGGGGATGCTGCCGTCGTACACGGTCGAGCCCGGCGCGAGCGCGCGGGAGCTCAAGGTTACCGATCACCCGCCGGAAGACATGCACACCGCCATCGCCGCCGCGCTAGAGCTGCCCTCGATCACCGTGCTGACCGCCTTCCAGGACGTCCGCTCCGCGCAGCGGGAACAGTGGGATGACGGCTGTAACGTGCTGGCGGTCGAGCCTGGTGTGGTCATCGCCTACGAGCGGAACGTGACCACCAACACCTACCTGCGGGACAACGGCATCGAGGTGATCACCGTTCCCGGCGGGGAGCTGGGCCGGGGCCGGGGCGGCCCGCGCTGCATGAGCTGCCCGATCGAGCGCGAGGCCTGAGCCTGGGTCATGTCCGCCATCCCGGTGTCGGCGACCCTGGCCGCGAACGAGATCCTCATCCGCAAGCGGCAGGCGGGCGAGCCCGTCCTCCCGCTGTCCTTCGGCGAGGCCGGCCTGCCGGTGCACCCCCTGCTGCGGGCGGCGCTGGCCGCCGCGGCGGACCGCAACGCCTACGGTCCCGTGGCCGGGCTCCCGGCGCTGCGCGCGGCAGCCGCGGGCTACTGGAGCAAGCGCGGCCTGCCGACCGGCCCGGCGGCGGTGATCTCCGGGCCGGGCAGCAAGCCGCTGCTGTTCGGCCTGCTGCTGGCCATCGGTGCGGACGTCGCCGTGCCCAAGCCGAGCTGGGTGAGCTATGCCGCCCAGGCCGCGCTGGCCGGCGCCCGGCCGCATTTCGTGCCGGTCCCGGCCGGCCAGGGCGGCGTCTGCGACCCGGCCCTGCTCGCCCGCGCGGTCGCGGCCGCCCGAGCGGCCGGCCGCCGGATCGGGTCGGTGATCGTGACCCTGCCCGACAACCCCACCGGCCGGCTCGCCCGCCCCGCCACCACGGCGGCCCTGGCCGAGGTCGCTGCCGAGCATGATCTGATCGTCATCTCCGATGAGATCTACCGCGATCTCGTGTTCGCCGCCGCGCCCACCGTGGCCGGCCCGGTGGACTTCGCCCCGGAACGCACCGTCATCACCACCGGGTTGAGTAAGAACCTGGCCCTCGGCGGCTGGCGGGTCGGGGTGGCCAGGCTCCCGGACGGCCCGCTCGGCGCCGGCCTGCACGACCGGCTGCTCGGCATCGCCAGCGAGATCTGGTCCGCCGCCGCCGGCCCGGTCCAGGAGGCCGCCGCGCTCGCCTTCCGCGAACCCCCGGAACTGACGCAGCGCATCGCGCGCAGCCGCGCGCTGCACGAGGCCGTCAGCCGCGCCGTGGCGGGCAGGTTCGCCGCCGCCGGAGTGATCGTCCCCGAGCCGCAGGCGGCGTTCTACCTGTACCCCGACTTTGGCCCCTGGCGTGAGCACCTGGCCGCGCGGCACGGGGTGACCACCGGCTCCGGTCTCGCGGCACACCTGCTGGAGCGCTATGGGGTGGGGGTGCTTCCCGCGAGCGCGTTCGGCGAAGACGAGCCCGCGCTGCGGACACGGGTTGCGACCAGCCTGCTCTACGGGGACGACGACGCCCGGCGCGAGCGCGCGCTTGCCTCAGCCGACCCGGTCCACCTTCCCTGGATCGCCGCCTCGCTGCGCAGGCTCGATGACGTCCTCGCCGACCTGGCGCCGTAGCAGAACCGGGGACCCCTCCCCGCCTCATGATCATGAAACTTTTCGGCCGTATCCGCGGAAAGTCTTCATGATCATGGGGTCCGTGCAGTTGGGGCAGCAGTCAAGTCATGATCACGAGGCGGAACCGCGCTCCGGGAGCGTGATGACGGCGCCGAGCGGCAGGAGCTCGGGGCGCTTGGGGTTGACGCCGTCGCCGGTCGACACCCCGCGCACCCGCCGGGCCACCCACGGCGCCGCGTGGATCCGCGCCCAGCGCGCGTCCATCCGCCGGGCCGCCAGCCACGCCCGCGCCTGCGACGCGGCGATCCCCTCGGCCGCCGGCCAGGGTTCCCGCCAGTCCGCGGCGGCCGGCACGCCGAGTACCTCGCACACCCGCAGCGCCACGCGCCAGTGCGCGTCCGGTGTCAGGTGCAGCCGGTCGGCGCTCCAGGCGCGAGGGTCGCGGAGCACGTTCATCGACCACAGGTCGACGAGGTGGCACTGGTGGCGATCGGCGATCGCGCGCAGGTGCATGTTGAAGGCGGCGACTTTGCCCCGGAGCAGCCGGAGCACCGGGAACCGGGAGTCGAAGCCGGTGAACATCAGGACCGGGCAGCCCGCCATCAGCAGGGTCCGCACGACCTCGTCGAAGTGCTCGGCCAGCGCGTCGGGGTCGGTGCGCGGCCGGAGCAGGTCGTTCCCGCCCGCCGCCAGGCTCACCAGGCCGGGCGTCATGCCAATCGCCTGCGGGACCTGCTCCTCCGCGACTTGCCGTAGCATCTTGCCCCGCACCGCGAGGTTGGCGTACCGCAGCCCGGGTTGCTGCGCGGCCAGCATCTCGGCGAACCGGTCCGCCCAGCCCCGGTAGCCCTCCTGGTCGGCCCGTGGGTCGTCCAGTCCCTCGGTGAAACTGTCCCCCAGCGCGACAAAGGAGCCGATCTCCCTGCTCACCCCGTGTCCTCCACTTCCCCTCGCGTTCTTCCCCAGTCCCGTCCGGATGGCGGTATCCCTGCTCACAACCAGGCTACGAGCATAGCTTGTGACCTGCATAAACGGGATACTCCGGCCGGCGCGCCCGGAAGACGCATGAGCGCTGGCCGGGCTGGGCAGAAGCGGGCGTTTGCCGCGGCAGAACGGCGGCGCCAGCGCACGGCCGGTAGGGCAAACTGGGCGCATGCGCCTCTTGCGCCCCACCGTGCTGATGCTGGTCATGCTGGCCTCCGGCTGCACCAGCGCGGGCACGCCGCAGCCGGCGCAGACGGCTCACTCTCCCCGTCCCGGGACGGCCCCGGCGGCGACCCGGTCCCCGCCCCGCCCCGGCGCCTGGGACTGGCCGAACTACCATCGGGACCCGGCCCACACCGGCCTCGCCGCCGCGGCCCCGGCTGCCGGGCCCCTGGCGGTCGCGTGGACCCGGCGGCTCGACGGGGCCGTCTACGGCCAGCCGCTCGCGATCGGCGGGCTCGTCGTCGCGGCCACCGAGGGCGATTCGGTCTACGGGCTGGACCGGGCGACCGGCACGGTGCGGTGGCGAGCGCACGTCGGCACGCCGGTGCCGCTGGCCAGCCTCCCGTGCGGCAACATCGATCCGCTCGGCATCACCGGAACCACGGTCTACAGCCCGGCCACCGGGCTGGTCTACGCGGTAGCGGAGACGACCGGGTACCACCACGTGCTTGTCGGCGTGTCCGTGGACACCGGGCACGTCGCGTTCCGCCGCGATATCCCCACCCCGGACGGCCAGCCCCGGTTCGACCAGCAGCGGGCCGCGCTCGCGCTGGCAGGCGACCGCGTGTACATAGCGTTCGGGGGGCTGTTCGGGGATTGCGGGCCATACCGGGGCTCGGTGGTGAGCGCCCCGGCCTCGGGCGATGGGCCACTGACCTCCTACGTCGTGCCTACCGCCAGGGAAGCGGGGATCTGGGGCGCCGGCGGGCCGGTGACCGGGACCGACGGCACGATCTACGTCGGCGTCGGCAACGGGGCCGCGACCGGCGGCGCCTACGACGACAGCGACTCGGTCACCGCGCTCTCCCCGCAGCTGCGGCGGACGGACATCTTCGCCCCGGCCAGCTGGGCCGCGGACAACGCCGCTGACCTCGATCTCGGGTCGATGTCCCCGGTGCTCCTTCCTGGCGGGATGGTGCTCACCGTCGGCAAGCGCGGCACCGGTTACCTGCTGGACGGCGCGCGGCTGGGCGGCGTCGGCGGGCAGGTGGCGGAGGCGGCGGTGTGTGCCGCGTTCGGGGGGGCGGCCGTGCGCGGCACAGTCGCCTATGTCCCCTGCGCGAGCGGTGGCATGGCGGCCGTGGACACCGCCGGCCGGCGGATCCGGGTGCTGTGGCGCGGGCCGGCCTCGGCGGCCGGCTCACCGGTCGTCGGCGGCGGCGCGGTCTGGGTCGCCGACTGGGACGCCGGCACCCTCTACCAGCTCAACCCTGCCAACGGCCAGGTCCGCCGGCAGATCGGGCTGGGCTCCCCGCTTCCGCACTTCGCATCCCCCACCTTGTCCGGGCCGCTCGTCCTGATCGGCACGATGAGCGGGGTCACCGCGGTGGCGGGCGCCTGACCCGGCGCGGGCCCGTTGCCCCGCCCCGCGGGCCGCAGGCGGCACACTGGTGCCATGGCCGGCCTGGCGAACTACCACGAACCACCCGCGCCCGCGTTCCTCTTCGACCTCGACGGAACCCTCATCGACAGCGTGTACCAGCACGTCATCGCCTGGCGGGCGGCGCTGTCCCGGCTCGACATCGACTTGTCGGTGTGGCGGATCCACCGCCGGATCGGCATGAGCGGCGGCCTGTTCGTGTCCGCGCTGCTCCGGGAGACCGGCCGCACGCTGTCCGAGGCGGACATCGCCATGCTGCAGGAAGCCCACCAGCAGGAGTACCTGGCCCAGGCCGACTCGGTCCGGCCGCTGCCCGGCGCGGCCGGCCTGCTCGCCGCGCTCACCGAGCGCAAGGTGGCCTGGGCCATCGCGACCAGCGGCTACCGGGCCACCGCCCACCACGCGCTGGCCATGCTCGGCCTGGCCGATGACGCTCCGATGGTGACCAGGGACATGGTGGCCCACGCCAAGCCCGACCCGGACCTGTTCCTCGCCGCGGCGGCCCTGCTCGGCGTGGCGCCGCAGCACGCCTTCGTCGTCGGCGACAGCGTGTGGGATCTGCTGGCCGCCCGGCGCGCCGGGGCCCTGGGGATCGGCGTCTTGTCCGGCGGCTACGGCCGGGAGGAGCTGGAACGGGCCGGCGCCTACCGGGTCTACGCCGACCCCGCGGACCTGTTCACCCGCGCCGACGAACTCGGCGTGCGCGGCCTTGCCCTTCCCGGCTAGCCAGGCCCGAAAGACGGACACTGCGGGAACGCCGCCCGCATGGATCGCGCATGAATCTGATGGACGAGCACGGCCAGGCTGGCACTCGGACGGCCGCTGTGTTATCACGATTGCGTGCAGGTCCCGCCGTGGCTCAGCCGGGACCGCCTGGCAGTCGTTGCTGCGCTGGTGGCCCCGCTGGCGCTGACTGCCATCCTGGTCCCGTTCCGGGCCAGCTTCCCCAACACCGACGCGGCCCTGGCTTTGGTGCTGGTCGTGGTGGCCGTCGCGATGAACGGCTACCGGCTGGCTGGCTACCTGGCAGCGCTGTCGGCAGCGGTGTGGTTCGACTTCTTCCTGACCCGGCCCTTTGAGACGTTCAACATCACGCGGCGGGCAGATATCGAGACAACCGTCTTGCTGCTGGTCATCGGCGTGGTGGTGACAGAACTCGCCGTGTGGGCACGCCGCGAGCACGCGGCCGCGAGCAGGCGCGCAGGCTACCTCGAGGGGATCAACGCAGCCGCGCACGCGGTCGCGGCCGGAAGCTCACCGTCGGGGCTGATCGAGCAGGTATCCAGCAGGCTTGCCGAACTGCTGTCGCTGCGCACGTGCGCGTTCCAGTACGGCAGGGCAGGGCTGGGCAGGCCGGCCAGGCTGCGGCACGACGGCCGGGTCGTGACGGACCACCGGACCTGGGACGCGGCGGAGGCCCTGCCCGACGACACCGACATCGAACTGCTGGTGGAAAACCGCGGCGTCCTCCAGGGCAGGTTCTTGATGAGGGCCAACTCCGGTGCGCTTCCCACCCTCGAGCAGAGGCTGGTCGCGATCGCACTCGCCGACCAGGTAGGCGCCGCCCTGACCGGCAGTCACCCGGTCGACCTCTGACCGCGGCCAGACACGGCGGCGCAGCGCGCCTGATCCGTGGCGGCCGGGCGCCGCCGCATGGGGTTTGTTAGGAACCGTCAGGGCCCCGCATGGGTCCCGCATGGAGGCTTCCTGTCTCTGGCTGCCGGGAGTTCACTGAGGTCATCGAGTGCCATCGCGGTGCGCCCGTGCCCTGGAACCCCAAAGGAGGACCCCATGCAGGACCTTCTCTACATCGGCCTGACGATCGTCGTCTTCGCCGCGCTCTGGCTCCTGGTGAAGGGGGTCGAGCGCTTTGAGCGTTAACAACTAGCTCGGCCTGATCGGCGGCGTCCTGCTGACCGTCTACCTGTTCGTGGCCCTCGTAAAGCCAGAGAGGTTCTGATGAATAGCGCCCTCGCGGGCTGGCTCCAGGTTGCCCTGCTAGTCGCCGCCCTGGCCGTGTGCTATCTCCCGCTCGGCAACTACATCGCCAAGATCTTCACCACGGACAAGCACTGGCGAGTGGAGCGCGGGATCTTCAAGCTGACCGGGATCGACCCCACCGTCGACCAGACCTGGGGCAGCTACTTGCGCAGCATGCTGGCGTTCTCCGCGGTCAGCGTGCTGTTCCTGTACGGCATGCAGCGGCTGCAGCATTACCTGCTGCAGTTCGTCGGGCCGCACATGGCCAACGTTCAGCCCGACACGGCGTGGAACACCGCGGTCTCGTTCACCACCAACACGAACTGGCAGAACTACTCCGGCGAATCCACGATGACCTACATCGTGCAGATGAGCGGCCTCGCGGTGCAGAACTTCCTGTCTGCCGCGGTCGGCCTGGTGGTGGCGATCGCCATGATCCGCGGCTTCGTCCGGTCCCGTACCGGCACCCTGGGCAACTTCTGGGTGGACCTCACCCACGCCACGGTGCGGCTGCTGATCCCGCTGTCCATCATCGGCGCGCTGATCCTGATGGCGAGCGGCGTGATCGACAACTTCTCCAGCTACCACACGGTGACGACCCTGTCCGGCGCGCACCAGACGATCGTGGGCGGCCCGGTGGCCTCCCAGGAGGTCATCAAGGAGATGGGGAACAACGGGGGCGGCTTCTTCAACGCCAACTCGGCCCACCCGTTCGAGAGCCCGAACCCGTTCACCAACTGGTTCGAGATCTTCCTGCTCCTGCTGATCCCGTTCTCGCTGCCGCGGACCTTCGGCAAGATGGTCGGCGACAACAGGCAGGGCTACGCGCTGCTCGCGGTCATGGCGATCATCTGGCTGGCCGCGGTCGGCGGGATCAGCTTCTTCGAGGCGCACCTCGGCACCGCCGGGGCCGCCCCGCAGCTCGCGCACGGCGCGTACGAGGGCGTGGAGACGAGGTTCGGCACGCCCGGCTGCTCGGTGTTCGCCGCCTCCACGACGGTCACCTCCACCGGCGCGGTGAACTGTTTCCACGACTCGCTGACCCCGTTCGGGGGCGGGATCGCGCTGTTCGACATGGCGCTGGGCGAGATCGTGCCGGGCGGCATCGGGGCCGGGATGTACGGCATCCTGATCCTGGCCATCGTCACCGTGTTCGTGGCCGGGCTGATGGTCGGCCGGACACCGGAGTACATCGGCAAGAAGATCCGGCCCACCGAGATGAAGTACGCGGCGCTGTACTTCCTGACGCTGCCGCTGGTCATCCTGACCGCGGCCGGGCTGTCGATCGGCACCCACATCGGCCAGGACGCGATCCTCAATCCCGGCCCGCACGGCCTGACCGAGGTCATGTACGCGTTCACGTCCATGGCCAACAACAACGGGTCGGCGTTCGCCGGGCTGGGCACGGCCGCGACCTGGTACCAGACGCTCGGCGGGGTCGTGATGCTGCTCGGCCGGTTCGCGCCGGAGATCTTCGCACTCGGCCTGGCCGGCTCGCTGGCCAGGCAGAGTCCCGTGCCGGCCAGCGCCGGCACCCTGGACACCCGAACGCCGCTGTTCGTCGGCATCGTCGTCGGTGTGGTCCTCATCCTGGTCGGCCTCACCTACTTCCCCGCGCTCGCGCTGGGCCCGTTCGCAGAAGGACTGCACTGACATGGCCGTGACAACGACACCGCAAACGGGCGGTGAAGCCCCCAGGACGGCCGACCAGCCGCGCCGGATCGGTGGCGGCCTGCTCGATCCCAAGATCCTGTGGAAATCCACCCCCGACGCGTTCAAGAAGCTGGACCCGCGGGTGCAGATCCACAACCCGGTCATGTTCGTCGTCGAGATCGGCGCAGCGATCACCACCTACACCGCGATCACCGGGCCGGCGTCCGACCGCATCTTCAACTGGACGATCGTCGTGTGGCTGTGGCTGACGGTGGTGTTCGCCAACCTGGCGGAGGCGGTGGCCGAGGGGCGCGGCAAGGCGCAGGCGGAGACGCTGCGCAAGGCCAAGCGGGAAACCGTGGCCCGGCGGCTGATCGACTGGAGGCCTGGCCAGGCGGGCACCCGCGAGGAGCAGGTGCCCGGCACCCAGCTCACCCTGGGCGACCACGTGGTGGTCGAGGCCGGTCAGACCATCCCTGGCGACGGCGACGTCGTGGAGGGCGTCGCGTCGGTGGACGAGTCGGCGATCACCGGCGAGTCCGCGCCGGTGATCCGGGAGTCCGGCGGCGACCGGTCCGCGGTCACCGGCGGCACCAAGGTGCTCTCCGACCGGATCGTGGTGAAGATCACCTCCAAGCCGGGCGATACGTTCATCGACCGGATGATCGCCCTGGTCGAGGGCGCGCAGCGGCAGAAAACGCCGAACGAGATCGCGCTGAACATCCTGCTCGCCTCGCTGACCATCATCTTCATGCTGGCCGTCATCACGCTGCAGCCGATGGCGTACTACTCCAAGGCGCCGCAGTCGCTGGTGATCCTGGTGGCGCTGCTGGTCGCGCTGATCCCGACCACGATCGGCGCGCTGCTGTCGGCGATCGGCATCGCCGGCATCGACCGGCTGGTGCAGCGCAACGTGCTGGCCGTGTCCGGCCGCTCGGTCGAGGCGGCCGGCGACGTGAACACGCTGCTGCTTGACAAGACCGGCACGATCACCATCGGCAATCGGGAGGCCACCGAGTTCCTGCCGGTCAAGGGCGTGTCGGCGGAGGAACTGGCGGACGCGGCGCAGCTGTCGAGCATGGCCGACTACACCCCGGAGGGCCGCTCCGTCGCGGTGCTCGCCAAACAGAAGTACGGCCTGCGTGAGCGTGCCGAGGGTGAGCTGCAGGGCGCGGAGTTCGTAGAGTTCACCGCGCAGACCCGGATGAGCGGCGTCGACCTGGCCGGTGGGCGGCAGGTGCGCAAGGGCGCCGCCTCATCGGTAGCCCAGTGGGTCCGCGACAACGGCGGCACGCCGCCGGAGGAGCTTGGCGGGATGGTGGACGGCATCTCGGCGGTCGGCGGCACGCCGCTGGTCGTCGCGGAGAAGGTCAACGGCAAGGCCCGGGCGCTCGGCGTCATCTACCTCAAGGACATCGTCAAGGAGGGCATCTCCGAGCGGTTCGACGAGATGCGCAAGATGGGCATCCGGACCGTCATGATCACCGGTGACAACCCGCTGACCGCCAAGGCCATCGCGGACGAGTCGGGCGTGGACGACTTCCTCGCCGAGGCCACGCCGGAGGACAAGATGGCGCTGATCCGCAAGGAGCAGGAGGGCGGCAAGCTGGTCGCGATGACCGGGGACGGCACCAACGACGCCCCGGCGCTCGCGCAGGCCGACGTCGGCGTGGCCATGAATACCGGCACCTCGGCCGCCAAAGAGGCCGGGAACATGGTGGACTTGGACTCCAACCCGACCAAGCTCATCGAGATCGTGGAGATCGGCAAGCAGCTGCTGATCACCCGCGGCGCGCTGACCACGTTCTCCATCACCAACGACGTGGCCAAGTACTTCGCCATCATCCCGGCGATGTTCTCGGCCGTGATCCCCGGCCTGGCCAAACTCAACATCCTGCACCTGTACAGCCCGAAGGCGGCGATCACCTCGGCGATCATCTTCAACGCGCTGATCATCATCGCGCTGATCCCGCTGGCGCTGCGCGGCGTGCGGTACCGGCCGGCCTCGGCGTCGTCGATGCTCCGCCGAAACCTGCTGATCTACGGCATCGGCGGGCTGATCATCCCCTTCATCGGCATCTGGGCGATCGACCTGATCGTCCAGTTCATCCCCGGATTTGGCAGGTGAGAGGCATGAACCGCCTTCCAAGCTTCGTCCGGCAGCACATCGCGGCGCTACGCGGGCTGCTCGTGTTCACCGTGATCTGCGGGATCGCCTACCCCCTGCTGATGTTCGGCATCGCGCAGGTGGCCTTCCACAGCAAGGCCAACGGGTCACTGGTCAGCAACAACGGCCGCGTCGTGGGGTCCAGCCTGCTGTGCCAGGAGTTCGTGGACGGCAAGGGCAACCCGCTGCCGCAGTACTTCCAGCCCCGGCCCTCCAATGCGGCCGACGCGACGGTCAAGACGGACTACGGCTGCAACCCGCTGTTCTCCGCCGCGTCCAACCTCGGCCCCAACAACCCGGACCTGGTCAAGCTGATCAAGCAGCGGCAGCAGCAGATCGCGAAGCTTGACCACGTCAAGATCTCGCAAATCCCGCCGGACGCGGTGACCGCCTCGGGGTCCGGGCTGGACCCGGGCATCTCGCCGCAGAACGCCGCCATCCAGGTGAATCGCGTGGCGGTGGCCCGGCATGCCAGCCCGGCCGCGGTCCGGGCGCTGGTCAAGCAGTACACCCAGGGCCGCACGCTTGGGTTCCTGGGCGAGCCGATGGTGAATGTGCTCCTGCTCAACATCGCCCTGGACCAGAAGTTCCCGGCCGGGCGCTGAACGGGCATGGCGGTGGCGGCGGAGGCTCCGGAGCGTGACCCTGGGGCCTCCGCTGCGCCGGCCCGCGCGCGGGTGCTCGTCGTCGATGACGAACTCGCGATGCTCCGTGCCCTGCGCATCAACCTGCGGGTGCGCAAGTACGACGTGGCCACCGCCGCGACCGGCCAGGAGGCGCTCGCCGAAGCCGGACGCCGGCCGCCGGACGCCGTCATCCTCGACCTCGGGCTGCCTGACCTCGACGGGATCGAGGTGATCAGGCGGCTGCGTGGCTGGTCCCGCGCGCCGGTCATCGTCCTCTCCGGCCGGGCCGGGCCGGGCGACAAGATCGCCGCGTTGGACGCGGGCGCCGACGACTACGTCACCAAGCCGTTCTCGATGGGGGAGCTGCTCGCCCGGCTGCGGGCCGCGCTTCGCCGGGACGCGGCCGCCCTGCCGGTCACGGTACGCATCGGCACACGCGAGATCGACCTCGCCGCGCACACTGTGCTCGACGGGAGCAAGGCGGTACGGCTCACGCCGACGCAGTGGCGCCTGCTGGAGATTCTCCTGCGTCATCCCGGGCAGCTGGTGGCCACCCAGCGGCTGCTCACCGAGATCTGCGGGCCCGGGTACGAGCGCTACACCAATTACCTGCGCGTTCACATGTCCGGTTTGCGCCGCAAGCTGGAGACCGACCCGTCCCGGCCCCGGCACCTGCTGACCGAGCCAGGTATGGGCTACCGCTACCAGCCATAACCATCCAGCCGCGGCACGGCCACCGGCGGGCGGCGTCAGGGGTTCTGCTCGTAGGCCAGGCGGAGCAGGTGCAGCACCCGGTCGTCCACGTCGTCGACGCTGTGCAGCGCGATCTTGTGGGTGGCCTGGCCGGGCCCGGTGGACCGCTGGAGGCGGTCGTCCGCAGGCGCGTCGGTGAACCGCAGCCCTAGATCCACCCGGTCCCTGGTGGCGGCGGCGACCGCGGCGAACTGCCGGCCGCGGACGAACGGCGTGTAGCTGCTGCGACCCTCGACGGTCACGTCGTCGCCGAGGTCCTCGATGGCGGCGGCGAGCTTGTCGTAGATGGGCGCAGCGCCGCCTTCGCGCCGGTGTACTGGCTGTCGACGTACTCGGCCGTGCTCGGCCGCACCCAGCCGGCCGCGCGCGCGGTGGCGTCGGCGATCGCCCACTGGCTGTTCTGCGGCACGCCATGCGCGGAACGCAGCCAGCGCCGGACCGCGTTCTGGTCGAGCGGGTCGATCCCCGACGCCTGGACGAGCGCCACCCACTCGTCCAGCGTCCGGCCGGTCCGCTCCGCCAGCGACCCGCTGACCGCGCTCATCATGTCGTCCGGCGTCTTCGCCATGCGGACAGCCTAGTGGCGCGCCCGGCGCCGCCAGGAGACGCCCGGGGCGCATGGATCTTGTTAGGGTTCTGCCCCGTCCGGCCGCCCGGGGCTTGCCCGGTGTCCCGGTGCCGCCAAACTGGTATCAGCAGGCGCAAACTCCGCTGGCAGGGAGACGATGAGCCAGGAAGGCCGCGGGCAGCTCCGGATCTATCTCGGCAACGCCGCCGGGGTGGGCAAGACCTACGACATGCTCTGCGAGGGCCACCGGCGGGCCGAGCGCGGCACCGACGTCGTCGTGGGCTTCGTGGAGACCCACGGGCGCAAGCACACCGCTGAGCTGGTGGAGGGGCTTGAGGTCATACCGCGGGCCAAGATCGCCTACCGCGGCACCACGTTCGAGGAGATGGATCTCGGCGCCGTGCTCGCCCGCAGACCGGAGGTCGCCCTCGTCGACGAGCTGGCGCACACCAACGTGCCCGGCTCCCGCAACGCCAAGCGCTGGCAGGACGTGGAGGAACTGCTGGACGCCGGCATCGACGTCATCTCCACCGTCAACATCCAGCACCTGGAATCCCTCAACGACGTGGTCGAGAAGATCACCGGCGTGCCGCAGCGCGAGACCATCCCCGACGCGGTCGTCCGGGCAGCCGACCAGGTCGAGCTCGTCGACATGACGCCGGAGGCGCTGCGGCGGCGGATGGCGCACGGGAACATCTACCCACCGGAGAAGATCGACGCGGCACTGACCAATTACTTCCGCGCCGGGAACCTGACCGCTCTGCGCGAGCTCGCCCTGCTGTGGCTGGCGGACAAGGTGGACGAGGGCCTGCAGCGCTACCGGGCCGAGCACCACATCCGGGGCACCTGGGAGGCCAGGGAGCGGGTGGTGGTCGCGCTCACCGGCGGGCCCGAGGGCGAGACCCTCATCCGCCGCGCCGCCAGGATCGCCGCCCGGTCCTCCGGCGGCGACCTGCTCGCCGTCCACGTCACCCGTTCCGACGGGCTGACCGGCGCCGACCCGGCGGCCCTCGCCGCCCAGCGGCGGCTGGCCGAGTCACTCGGCGGCAGCTACCACCAGGTGGTCGGCGACAACATCCCGGAGGCGCTGCTCACCTTCGCCCGGGCGGAGAACGCCACCCAGCTGGTACTCGGGGCGAGCCGCCGTTCCTGGCTGTCCGCCATGCTCACCGGGCCGGGGATCGGCGCCCGCACCATCCGCGGCTCCGGTGACATCGACGTGCACATCGTCACCCACTCGCGCATGGGACGCGGCCGGGGGCTGCCCCGCAGCCGGGGCGGCCTCCCGCTGCGCCGGCGGCTGACGGGCTACCTGCTGGCTGCCGTGCTCACGCCGCTGGTCACGCTCGGGCTTACGGCGCTCCGCAGCGAGCTCAACCTGACCAGCGACGTGCTGATCTTCCTCGTTGCCGTCATCGTGGTGGCGCTCGTGGGCGGGTTCGTGCCCGCGCTGCTGGCAGCGGTGGCAGGGTCGCTCCTGCTCAACTACTACTTCACCCCGCCCATCCACCAGCTGAGCATTGCCGACACGAACAACTTCCTCGCGCTCGCCGTGTTCGTGGTGGTGGCGTTGCTGGTCAGCTGGGTGGTGGACATCGCCGCGCGGCGCACCCGGCAGGCGGCGCGCGCCAGCGCCGAGTCGGAGCTGCTGACGACCACCGCCGGCAGCGTGCTGCGCGGCGAGGACGCCGTAACGGCCGTGCTCGACCGGGTCCGCGAGGCGTTCGGCATGGACTCGGTCACGCTGCTGGAACGCCCCGCGGCGCCGGGCCGCAGGCCACCGCCGGGACCGGGCGGCGGGTGGGCCGTCGTCGCGTACTCCGGCGAGCCTGTCCTCGCCACGCCCGACGGGGCCGACGTCGCAGTGCCGGTCGGCGACACGCTGTCGCTGGCGCTGCGGGGCAGGGCGGTCTCCGCGAGCGACCGCCGGGTGCTCGGCGCCTTCGCCGCCTACGCGGGGGTGGCGATGGAACAGCAGCGCCTGTCCGCCGAGGCCGAGGCGGCACGCCCCATCGCCGAAGCCGACCGGATGCGGACGGCCCTGCTGGCGGCGGTCAGCCACGACCTGCGCACCCCGCTGGCCTCGGCCAAGGCGGCCGTCACCAGCCTGCGCTCGCCGGACATCCGGTGGACGGACGAGGACCGCGACGAGCTGCTCGCCACCGCCGACGAGTCGCTCGACCGGCTCGCCCACCTGGTGGACAACCTGCTCGACATGAGCAGGCTGCAGGCCGGGGCGCTGGCAGTCTTCCCCCGCCCGGCGGGCCTGGAGGAGATCGTGGCGCGGGCACTCGACGACCTGGGCCCGGCCGGCCGGGAGGTCGTGGTGGACATCCCGGACTCGCTGCCCGAGGTCCGGGTGGACCCCGCGATCCTGGAGCGGGTCATCGTCAACCTGACCACCAACGCGGTCCGCTACTCCCCGGCCGGCCGGCCGCCGCTGCTGACCGCGAGCGCGCCGGGCGACCGGGTGGAACTGCGGGTGGCTGACCGCGGGCCCGGCATCCCCGAGCCGGACCGCGACCGGGTGTTCGTGCCCTTCCAGCGGCTGGGCGACACCGACAACACCACCGGGATCGGGCTCGGCCTGGCGCTCTCGCGCGGGCTCACCGAGGCCATGGGCGGAACGCTCGAGCCCGAGGAAACCCCGGGCGGCGGGCTGACCATGGTGCTGTCCCTGCCCGCGGCCCCGGTGCCCGGCGGCCCGGGCCAGGGCGACCCAGGCCGCCGCGAACGCGGCCAGGCCCCTGCCCCGCCAGCGGCCGCCACCGACGGTGGCAGGCTGGCCACGTGACCCGCGTTCTGGTCGTCGACGACGAGCCGCAGATCCTGCGCGCGCTCAGGATCAACCTGCGGGTGCGCGGCTACGAGGTGGACACGGCCGCCACCGGCGGGCAGGCGCTGGAGGTGGCCGGCCACCACCCGCCGGACCTGGTGATCCTCGATCTCGGCCTGCCAGACCTGGACGGGGTGGAGGTCATCGGCGGGCTGCGCGGCTGGACCAGCGCACCCATCATCGTCCTGTCCGGCCGGGCGGACAGCACAGACAAGGTGGAGGCGCTGGACGCGGGCGCGGACGACTACGTCACCAAGCCGTTCGGCATGGATGAGCTGCTCGCCCGGATGCGGGCCGCGTCCCGGCGGGCGGCCCCCGCGGAGGAGACGCCGCAGGTGTGCCTGGGCGACCTGGTCATCGACCTCGCGGCCAAGCGCGTCGTCCGGCCGGACGGCACCGACATCCGGCTCACGCCGACCGAATGGCACCTGCTGGAGGTCCTGCTCCGGCACCCGGGCAAGCTGATGAGCCAGCGGCAGCTGCTGGCCGAGGTGTGGGGCCCCGGCTACGCCGACGCGACCGGAAACCTCCGCCTGTACATGACCCAGCTGCGGCGGAAGCTGGAGCCGGACCCAGCCAGGCCGCGCTGGCTGCGTACCGAGCCGGGCATGGGCTACCGCTATCAGCCTGACGGCGATGAGCAGCAGACCAGAAGCGCTAGCCGATCACCAGAAACGCGATGATGGCGAGCACGGCCGCCACGCCGACCGCGATCGCGATGAGCTTGGCGACCTGGTTGCGGGGGGCGTTCATGGCCCACGCCTGGGTCGTCTCCGTGCCCTGCGGCCGGTTGACAAAGGCACGGAACTCGGCCGTACTCCTTGAGGTGTCAGCCTCGTCCTTGTCGGGCATAGCGGCGACTCTAGCCGGTCGCGCTGGTCAGGAGCCGGGCTTTCCGAAATTACCCGCAGGCAGGAGATCGGCCCGGCTCACCAGCCGGGAGAGCACGATCACGCTCCGGGTACGGACCACGAAAGGCTCGGCACCGATCCGCTCGACCACCCGCTCGAAGTGGCGGACGTCGGCTGCCCGGATGTGCAGCAGCGCGTCCACCTCCCCGGTGATCGTGGCGGCCCCGGTCACCTCCGGGTATCTGCTCACCGCGGCGCCGATGTCCGCGGGTGACGTGCGCCCGCGGCAGAACAGCTCCACATAGGCTTCGGTCGTCCAGCCGAGCGCGGCGGGATCGATCGTGGCCGAGAACCCGGTGATCGCGCCGGTAGCCTGCAGCCGGTCCACCCGGCGCTTGACCGCGGGCGCCGACAGCCCCACCCGTTCCCCGATCTCCGCGTACGTGGCGCGGGCGTTCTCGACCAGGGCACCCACGATCCGCTGGTCCAGTTCGTCGAAGGGCACACCGCGATCCTGCCAAAGCCCCCGGCGCGGCGGGCGGGTATCGCCCCCCCGTTCAGCCGGGCGGCTCGCCGTCCTCCGCACGGGGCCTCCCTCAGCCGGATGACACCTAGCCTCGTCGCCGCCGTCCCCGCTAGGTTCCCTCGAACGGCGACCCGCGGACGGGCCGGGCGGCGGCCAGGTTCCCCCGCGCGGGATGGGCCCGCCCGGCGGGCCCGGCGGCGAAGGCCCGCAGCAGGTTCTGGGTCGCCCGGTCCACGAAGGACCGCGCGGCGCGGCCGACCCCGTGGCCGCAGTGTGGCACCCGCATCGCGCACACCCAGCGCATCGTGCCGGCCGCGAAGACCCCGGCACCGCTGGCCACCGTGTAATAGGCGGAGTCGGAGTAGGTGTGAACGCCGTCGCAGACCAGCGGGGAGTGCGCGAGCACCTCCAGCGGGCGCGGGAACGGGACAGCCGGGTTGACCCGGTCGTACTCCGGCCCCACCAGGCCGGGGAACGAGGTCCCCTTGCGGACCCGGGTCCCGGCGAAGATCCAGTTCTTCGGGTCGAACACCACGTACCGCGCGTTGACCGGGTTGCATTCGTAGAAGACCCCGGTGATCACGCTTTCCGGCCGCGGATCGGGCGGGTCCCGCCAGTTCTGCGTCGTCGCGGCGTTGTCCCTGCCGTGCATCGGGTCCAGGGAGGCGACCTTGTAGCAGATCACGACCCGGTCGGGGCCAAGCGGCGACGACGCGAGCCTGATGTGCCGGTACATCGCGTTGGCCCCGAGGAACGCGAGGTTGGTCCCGGCGTTGCGGGCATCGAGCAGGGCCCGCCGCATGGACGCCGAGTAGTACTCGTCGTGCCCGAGCGAGATCACCGCCCTGGCCCCGTGCAGCAACCCGGGGTGGGCGGCGATGTCGGTGTCCGTCTCGTAGGCGAGCGGCACCCCGGCCGTCCGCTCCGCCAGCGCGATGGGCGCCTCGTCGAAGGCAAGGAACAGCACCGCGCCGTCGCCCGCGTAGGGCCGGTCGAAGGAGACCTCATAGGAGCGGTCGCCGAACCCCCGCGGGCCGTCGTAGAGGTCGTAGCCTCCCCACGGGTTGTACGCCTGCCAGGTGGTTACCCCGAGCACCAGCACCACCTTGCCCACAGTCGAGGGCGAGCGCACGGTCATCGGCACGTACCGCTGGGCGCCGCTGGCGGCGTCCAGCCGCAGCAGGTACGCGCCCGGCGGCCAGCCCGCGGTGGAGACGGTCAGGCTGGGCCGCCACGGGGCGGTCACCTTCCGGGCCGCCGGGCTGATCCGCGCGGGCCGCTGAACGCGGCCGGCCACCCGGCCCGACGCCCGCACCTGCCGCGCCTTCGCGCCGCGGTACCAGCCCATCCGGAACGCCTGGACGTGGAAGCTCGCCGCCGTCGTGGACACATAGAGGCGGAACGGCTGGCCGGGCAGCACGCTGACCCGGTCGGCGAAGCCCTCGATCGCGCCTGGGGCACCGAGATGGGTGATGTGCCAGTGCCGGGTGCCGGCCGCCCGGTTCTCGGCGGCCGGGAACGGCAGCGCCCCGGCCCGGCCGGAACCCTGCTGGCGGGGACCGTGCTGGCCGGACCCGTGCTGGCCGGTGCTGACGCCCCGCGCCGGCGGCCCGCTGCACCCGGCGGCCAGCGCGGCAGCCACTGCCATGACGACCGCGGGAAGAACCGCGGCGAAGGCGGTCCGCCTGGGGCGTCCCATTTTCCGATCGTTCCACCGCCGGCGCACGACCGGCCGCACCGAGCCCGCCGGTTTACCGAACCATGACCGCATCGGTGGAGATTCGCGACCCGCCGCCCGCGACTGGGCCCAGCTGGTGCTGCTCAGCTACGAGCACGGTGTGGCCAAGCCGGGTGGTCCGGGTGCGTCCGGTGGCCGGGCCGGCCGGGCGGGGCAGGGTGGGCGCCCGGCCGGCTGATCAGCCCCCGGGCCGTGGCGGTCAGCTGGCTACCCGCACGGTCACCCGGAAGGTCTGCGTCTGCGTATCGGTGCACTCCAGCTTGGTCTGGTCCGACTTGGACTGGTTCGACGTGGTCGGTCCGGTGGGCGGTTGGGGCTTGGGCGCGGACCCGCACGGGTTGCGCGACGAGGTGATGGTCGCCACGCCCGGCTTGGCCGCGACGAAATACCCACCGGTTACCCCGAGCGCGACCATCAGATGCCCGTTCGCCCTCGGCACCATGACGGCCGAACTGGACCTCAGGGCGGCCCACTTGGCCGTCGGTGTACCCCTGAGGAAGATGAGCACCCCGGTGCCCTGCTTGATGCAGAACGACCCGCCGCTGTCGGCGGTTCTGAGCGTGAGGGTCCGGTGCGGCGGCGATGTCGGCGTGGCGGAGCCGCAGGCCGGCGCCGCGGGGGCGGCGCTCCCGGACGATCCGCTCGCCGCCGAGCCGGCGGCCTGCTGCCCGCAGGCAGCCGTCAGCGCCGACAATCCGACGACCGCGGCGCCGGCGAGAAACGAGACGCTGCGCATGCGCACCTCCCACTCACGGCGGGCGGCGACGGCGGTCAGATCCGGTGCGCCCGCGAGGCTTAGACGCCCCACACCGCCATTGGGTTCCGCCGGCCTATGGACCGGGATGCGCAATCTGCCCTGAAGGCCGGGCGGAACCTACCATAATGAGCTTCCGTCATGCCTCCAGCGACGGCAGCGGCCCACTCTGCCGTCTCCCGCCCGTGATGCTGCGCGGCCCGCGGCCCGGCGTTCCCGGGATCACGAAGGGAAGAAGATGAGCTTCGGTAACCATGCCCGGCGATGGTCCGCCCGCGGCGCCACCGCCCTTGTCCCGCTGGCGAGCGCCGGTGTCCTGCTGGCGAGCGCCGGGACGCAGGCGGCCGCCACCACGGCGCAAGCGAGCATGGTGCCGGCGGCCGCCGCCGTGAGCCCTCCGGTCATCAACCCCTACGCGCCGGCCTATCACCACCCCTACCGGCACGGGGCGGTGCCGACGCGGGGAGCCGCCGCCCAGATGGCGACCTGGGCGCGGCAGCACCCGGGAGCCGCGGCCGCCTCTCGCGCCGCCGCGGCACCGTCGCCCAATAACCTCAGCTACGGCGGCGGCGTCGGCGGGATCGGCGTCACCACCGGCCGCGCCAAGGTGTACCTCGTCTTCTTCGGCTCCCAGTGGGGCAGGAAGGGCAAGAACTCCCACGGCTACGTCACGCTGTCCGGTGATCACGCGGGTGAGGCACCCTACCTGCAGCGCATGTTCAAGGGCCTGGGCACCAACGGGGAACGGTGGTCCGGCGTGATGACCCAGTACTGCCAGGGCATCGCCGCCGGCCGCCAGTCCTGCCCGGCGACGGCCCCGCACGTACGGTTCCCCCACGGCGGGGTGCTGGCCGGCGTATGGGTCGACAAGAGGGTGAAGTCGCCCGCTCAGGCAACCGGTCACCGGCTCGGGCGGGAGGCGGTCGACGCGGCCGCACACTTCGGGAACAGGACCGCCGCCAGCAACCGCAACGCCCAGTACGTCATCCTGTCCCCGCCCGGCACGGATCCCGATCAGTACCAGGAACAGCAATTCTGCGCGTGGCACGACTGGAACGGGGACAGCACTCTCAGCGGCGGCCCGGTGACCTCCTCGCACGGCCACATCGCCTTCACCAACATGCCCTACGTCACCGACGTGGGCGCCACCTGCGGGGCGCACTTCGTCCGCTCCGGCGGCGGCAAGCTCGACGGCGTCTCGATCGTCGCGGGACACGAGTACGCCGAAACGCTGACCGACCAGAATCCGCCGGGCGGCTGGGTCGACTCCTCGGGCGAGGAAAACGCCGACAAGTGCGCCTGGAGGGCACCAGGCTCCACCGGTGGCGCAGCGGTCCTGCACCTGTCCACCGGCCCCTTCGCCATGCAGGGCACGTGGGCCAACGACGCCAACAGCGGAGCCGGTGGCTGCAGGTTCACGCATTCGATCGTCAGCACGCGGTGACCGGCCGGCCCGGCCGGACCAGTCCGCCGAGCGCGTCCTGGTCCGCGCCTCCGACCGCGCGCAATAGCGCTCCCGCCGGGGCCTCACCGAGGGAGGACCGCCCGGCGCCACCACGCCCGGCGGTGCCGGGTATCTCGCGGTGCGCCGGGACCGCCGCCGCCGCGGGGCATACTGGCGTGATTAGTGACCTACGGGAGGGGCGATGGCGCGGCTCGGCGGAATGTACGGACCCGATGCCAGTTTCCTCGGGGTGCCGAAGGTCGACCTCGCCGAGCCCGATGCCTGGGCGGGCACGGATGTCCTGATCATCGGGGCACCGTTCGACGGCGGCACCTCGCACCGGCCGGGTGCCCGGTTCGGCCCGCAAGCGATCCGCTTCACCGACTACCTGCCGCACGACAGCTCCCGCCCCCATCTCGCGCTCGGGGTGGACCCACTAGTGGAACTGCGGGTGGCCGACGCCGGTGACGTGGAGATGCCGTCGGGCGAGACCGAGCGCTCGCTCCGCACGCTGGAGGAGGCCGTGCTGACGGCCTGCCAGGGCGGGGCGCTGCCGGTGATCCTCGGCGGCGACCACACTGTTACCTTCCCCGACGCGACCGGGGTGGCCCGTCACGTCGGCTGGGGGCGGGTGTCGCTCATCCACTTCGACGCCCACGCCGACACCGGCGACACCCAGTACGGCTCGCTGTACGGGCACGGCACGCCCATGCGGCGCCTCATCGAGTCCGGCGCCGTCCGCGGCGACAGGTTCCTGCAGATCGGGCTGCGCGGCTACTGGCCCGAGCCGGAGACGCTCGACTGGATGGCCGGCCAGCGGATGCGCAGCTATGAGATGACCGAGGTGGTGGAGCGGGGCCTGGACACCTGCCTGACCGAGGCCTTCGCCATAGCCACCGACGACTGCGACGCGGTGTTCTTGTCCGTGGACGTGGACGTGGTCGACCCCGGGATGGCGCCGGGCACCGGCACCCCCGAGCCGGGCGGGCTGACCGGGCGGCAGCTGCTGGACGCGGTGCGGCGGATCGCGATGGAACTGCCGCTGGCGGGGATGGACGTGGTCGAGGTCTCGCCACCCTACGACCACGCGGAGATCACCACGTTCCTGGCGGGCCGGGTAGTTCTCGAGGCGCTGTCGGGGATCGCCTGGCGGCAACGGCGCCAAGCCGGGAAACCCGTCCGCAACCCCGGCGACCCGCTGCTGGAGGGCCGGTCCCCGGCCTGAGCACGGGCGCCGGCACGCCGCGTCCCGGCTTCACCGGTGCAGCGGCTGCTCCGGTACGGCGGCTCTACCGGCACAGATAGGTATCCCCGGCGATGATGAGCCGATGAATCAAAGCGATCTATCATTGCTGCATTCTGGATGTGACCCGGCTGCGTGTCCTGGTCGCGGTAGCCCGGCATGGATCGGTGACGGCCGCGGCCCGGGCGCTGAACTACGCCCAGCCCTCGGTCAGCCACCACCTCGCGCGGCTTGAGGCTGAAACCGGGGCCACGCTCACCCAGCGATCGGGCCGGGGCATCCGACTGACCGACGCCGGCCGTCTCCTCGCCGGGAGGGCGGAGGAGATCCTGGGCAGGCTGGACGCCGCCGAGCGGGAACTTGCCGCCCATGTCGAGCAGCGGCAGGAGCGGATCCGGCTGGCCGGATTCGCCTCCGCGCTGGCGACCATCGTGCCCGCCGCGCTGTCCCGCCTGGCGTCCGGTCACCCGGGGATCGACCTGCTGCTGACGGAGGCGGAAGAGCCGGAGGCGATGCGGATGCTCCGGGCCGGGCAGGTGGACGTCGCGCTGGTTGCCCGGTACATGCAGGACGGGGCCCTGATCGGCCCGCCCACCGACACGGAAGGCGCCAGGGCCCGGCTGATCCTCGACGAGCAGGTTCACCTGGTAACAAGACCGCAGCCGGGCGGCGCCCATGGCAGCGGCGCCCAGCCCGGCGCGGCCCAGCCCGGCGGGGCCCGGCGAGGCGCCGGCCAGGCCGGGCGGGCGGACCTGGCCGCCCACGCGCACAGCCCCTGGATAGCCGGCTGCGAGCACTGCCGGGGCCATCTGGTCTGGCTCTGCCAGCACGCCGGGTTCAGCCCGAAGATCGCCTTCACGACCGACGACCACGTCGCGGCGCAGGCGCTCGTCGCGGCGGGGCTGGGCGTCACGATCCTGCCCAGCCTGGCGATACGCGCGGCCCGCCACCCCGGCATCCACACGCAGCCCCTGCCCGGCGCCTGGCGTCAGGTGTTCGCGGTCACCTATGGCCAGCCGCCCGACCCGCGCGCCGTCGACCACCTGCTCGACATCCTCACCCTCGCCGCCTCGGGCGCCGCCACCGGTTCGGGCCCGGCATCCGACCGGGACGGCAAGCCCGCATCAGGTGACCGCTGATCCGGCGCAACCGGCGTCTAGGCCGGGACCGCGACACCGCGGACGTCAGATGGAGCTGCCCTTACCCTCCCAGTAAGGCTCGCGCAGACGGCGCTTGAGCAGCTTGCCGCTCGGATCGCGCGGCATCTCGGCGATGAAGTCGATCGACCTCGGCCATTTCATCCGGGACAGCCCGCCCTCCAGCGAGGCGAGGATGTCCGCTGCCAGGTCCGGGCCGACGGCAGCGCCATCCGCGGGCTCGACCACCGCCTTGACGGACTCTCCCCAGTCGTCGTCGGGGATGCCGAACACCGCCACGTCGGCCACCATCGGGTGCATGATGATCGCGGCCTCGACCTCGGCTGGGTAGATGTTCGCCCCGCCCGAGATGATCATGTCGCATTTCCGGTCGCACAGGAACAGGAAACCGCCGGCATCGAGGTAGCCGATGTCGCCGACGGTGAAGTACCCGCGCAGCCGGTTCGCCTCGGTCTTGGCCGGGTCGCCCTTGTACACGAAGTCCGGCAGCGTCATCCGCATGTACACGGTGCCGGCCACCCCGGGCGGGCACTCGTTCCCATCATCGTCGGCGATCATGATTTCGCTGACGGGCCACGGCCTGCCCACCGTGCCCGGGCGGGCCAGCCAGTCCTGCGGGGTGGCGATCGTGCCGCCACCTTCGGTGGCCGCGTAGTACTCGTACACTCGCGGCCCCCACCAATCCAGCATCGCGTGCTTGATTCCGACCGGGCAGGGCGCGGCCGCATGCAGCAGCCAGCGCATCGACGAGGTGTCGTAGCGGCGCCGGACCTCCTCCGGCAGCGCGAGCAGCCGCTTGAACTGGGTCGGCACCATATGGGTGTTGGTGACCCGGTAACGCTCCACCAGGGCCAGCGCCTGCTCGGCATCCCAGGAATCCATATAAACCAGGCAATGCCCCATCTGGGCGGCGCCGCCCCCGAACACCGTCACCGCGGTGTGGTAGTGCGGCGACGTGACGAGGTGCACGTTCGGCGGGCCGGCCGTGATGCCGAACAACTGCGGCAGGAGGGACAGCAGTTCGGCGGCCGCGTCCGGGTCGAGTCCCGACAGCGGCCGGCGCACCCCTTTCGGCCGCCCGGTGGTGCCCGACGTGTAATGCATGGCGGCGCCGGCGGTCCGGCCTTCCGGCAGGCCGGTGGGCTGGCCCGCGCGGATGCCCTCCACGGGGCGGAAGCCGGGCACGTGCCCGTAGCTGATCCGGCCGGCGGCCGGCACCCCGGCCTCGTCGGCGGCCCTGGCCCCGGCCGGGCCGAACCGCTCATGCACCACGAACGCCTTCGCCTCACAGTCGCGCACGATGTAGGCGACCTCGGGGGCCGTGAAGTGCCAGTTGATGGGGGTGACATACCAGCCAGCCTGCAGCGCGGCCAGGTAGACCTCCAGCGGCGCGATCCCGTTGGGCGCCAGGACGGCCACGCCGTCACCGGGCAGCAGCCCCTGGGCTCGCAGGCCGTGGGTCAGCTGGTTCACCCGGGCCAGCACATCGCCTGCGGTGTGGTGGGTACCGTCCGGCTCCACCGCCGCGATCCAGCCCGGATCGGCCAGGGCGCGCCGCCAGAAGCCAAGCGATCCCATGACCACCTCCCTGGTCGTGGTCCCGGCGCCTCAAGGCTACGTTGCGGGCTCCTCGGCCGGAAAGCACTCGGTGCCGCCAGTAGGGTGCCGGTGCCGCCAGTAGGGTGAGGGCAGGAGAGCCGGGAAGACTGGTCGGCGCCTCGCTCACCTTGGCAGGACTGGGAGGGACGCCGATGCCAGTCGCCGTCCAGGTCCTGGCCTTCCTGGCGGGCGCGGCCGTCAGCCTCGGCACCAGCTACGTTCTCGTCACCCGCCTGGAACGGATCGGCGGGCGGCTGGGCATGTCGGAGGCCCTGCTCGGCATGGTCGCCGCGCTGGCGGCGGACGCGCCGGAGATCACCGCGGCCGTCACCGCCCTCGCCACCCACCAGCAGAAGGTCGGCGCCGGGGTCGTCATCGGCTCTAATGTTTTCAACCTGGCCGCGCTGCTCGGCCTGGGCGCGGTGGTCGCCGGGAGCATCGCCCTGCACCGCCGTGTCGTCCTGCTCGGGGGCGTGGTCGGCATCTGGATAGCGGTGGCCTGCCTGGTCACGGTGGTGGGCTGGCTCTCCCCAGCGGCCGGGCTCGTTGCCGTGCTCGCGGTCCTGCTGCCCTATCTCTTCGTGCTCGCGGCCGGCCACGCCCGCCTGCAGCGGATGGCCGTGACGCGGCGCTGGGAGGCCTGGCTCGCCGATGCCGTTGCCGAGGAAGAGCAGGAGCTGGAGGAAGTGATCCACCCGCGACACGGGCGCGGCCGGGACGTCGCCGTCGCGGCGGCCGCCCTGGTGGTCGTGGTGGCGGCCAGCGTGACCATGGAGCGGGCGGCGTCGCTGCTCGGCACGCGTTTCGCGGTGCCCGAGATCGTCACCGGCGGCGTCGTCCTCGCCGCGGTGACCAGCCTGCCGAACGCGGTCGCCGCCGTCTACCTGGCGGCCAGGGGGCGCGGGGCGGCCATGCTGAGCACGACGCTGAACAGCAACGCGCTGAACGTGGCGGCCGGGCTGCTCATCCCCGCCACCATCACCGGGCTCGGGCCGCCCTCACCCGACTCGGTCCTCATCGCGGTCTGGTACCTGGTGATGACGCTGGCCTCGCTCGCCTTCGCCTACCGGGACAGCGGCGTGAGCCGGGTGACCGGCGCCCTGATTATCGGCGCGTACCTGGTCTTCCTCGGCTCCCTGCTGGCCACGGCCCACTCGGCGTCCCCGGACCCGCGCCTGACGGTCGTCCCGCTGGTCGTGGTGACCGTGGCCGCCGGTGCGGGGCTGGCGCGCCGACCGGGACGCCCACCCGGCCAGGACCGCACGCCGCAGTGATCACCCGGCGAGCCCGGCGGCCATGACGGCACCGAGCTCCCAGCATTCCTCCAGGTCGGCCGCGGACGGGGGGCCGATGACGGACAGCGGCGGCCGGGCACGCCGCCACGACAGGCCGGTGGTGATCGACTCCACCGCGCGGACGGCACCCGCGGTATCGGAGTTGCCGTGCACGTACAGCGCGTACGGCCGGCCCTTGGTCGCCTCGAGGCATGGGTAGTAGATGCCGTCGAAGAAGTGCTTGAGCGCCCCCGACATGTAGCCGATGTTGGCCGGGGTGCCGAGCAGGTACCCGTCCGCGGTGAGCACATCCGCCGCGGACGCGGTCAGCGCGGGCCGCACGGCCACCTCGACACCCTCGATCTCGTCGGTGGACGCCCCCGCCACGACGGCCTCGAACATCGCCTGCAGCGCGGGCGATGCGGTGTGGTGGACGATCAGCAAGGTAGCCATGACCCGGGCACGCGCCGGCCGACCGCGCCATGATCAGGCACTCCCGCAGTGTACGCCGGGCCGCGCCGCTAGCCTGAGCCTGTGCGTGCTGCCCTCGGCGTGCTCGCCGACGTGTGCTGCGTGCTCGCCTTCGTCGTGATCGGCCGCGCCAACCATCATGCGGGGGAAAGCCTGGCCGGGATGACGAGCACCGCATGGCCGTTCCTGGTGGGCCTAGCCATCGGCGAAGTCGCCACCCGCGCCTGGCGCCGGCCGACCGCACTCGCGCCCACGGGCGTGGGCGTGTGGCTCGCGACGGTCGCGTTCGGCCAGGTGCTGCGGGCGGTCTCCGGGCAGGGCACCGACCTCGTGTTCATCGGTGTCTCGGCCCTGTTCCTCGGCCTCTTCCTGATCGGCTGGCGGCTCGTGGCCGTGCGCATCCCCGCCGTCCGGTCGCACCCGGTGGGCAGGGACAGCGGTCAGCGGTAGCTTGCTGCCGCCCTCGAGCTCCTTGCCCCTTGCCCCCGCCGGAGCCGGGGTCTTAGACTGAACGTTCAGTCAGTTCGAGGGGAGCATCGTGGCCAGCGAGCAGGACAGCCCGGCACGCCGCGAGCAGGACAGCCCGGCACGCCGCGAGCAGGACATGCCGCTGCAGTCGCCCGTGGACCTGCAGCGCGTCATCGCGGAGCAGGAGCGGATCTTCAAACGGCGCCAGCCCGGCTCGGCCGGCCTGGCCGAGCGCGCGCGCCGCGCGCTGGCGGGCGGCGTCACCTCAAGCTGGCAGATCACCGCCCCGCAGCCGGTCTGGCTCAGCCACGGCCGCGGCTCTAAGGTCTACGACGTCGACGGCAACGAGTACGTGGACCTGCACGGCGGGTACGGAGCGGCCCTGGCCGGGCATGGCCACCCGGCGATCGTCGAGGCGGTCCGCGGCCAGGTGGCACGCGGCACCCATTTCGCCCAGCCCACCGAGGATGCGCTGGTCGTCGCGGACGAGCTCGCCCGGCGGTTCGGCCTGCCGCTGTGGCGCTTCGCCAACTCCGGCACCGAGGCGACGATGGACGCCGTCCACTTGATGCGGGCGGTCACCGGGCGGGACCTGATCATCAAGGTGGAGGGCTGCTACCACGGCCATCACGACTCGGTGCAGGTCTCGGTCACCCCCGAGCCCGAGGAGGTTGGCCCGGCCAACAAGCCCGCGCAGGCCCCGGCCAGCACCGGCATCCCGGACGCGATCATCAAGCTCACCCTCGTGGCCGGCTTCAACGACCTCGACAGCGTTGCCCGCCTGCTCGACGAGCACCCCGGCGAGGTAGCCGGGATGATCATTGAACCGATCATGATGAACGCGGGGATCATCCACCCCGAGCCCGGCTACCTGGCGGCGCTCGCCGACCTGCTGCACTCCCACGGCGCGCTGCTCACCTTCGACGAGGTCAAGACCGGCCTGACCGCGGGGCCAAGCGGGGCCACCGGGCTGACCGGGGTGACCCCCGACATCATCTGCCTGGCGAAGGCGATCGGCGGCGGGATCGCCGTGGCCGCCATCGGCGGGTCGGAGCCGGTGATGGAGCACGTCGCCAACGGCGACTACGAGATGGTGGGCACCTTCAACGGCAACCCGCTGGCCATGGCGGCCGCCCGGGCCATGCTCTGCGAGGTGGCTACCGGGCAGGCCTACGAGCGGATTGAGCGGCTGCGGGCGCGCGCGGTGGCCGGGCTACAACTCCAGATAGCCCGCTGCGGCCTGGCCGCGCACGTGGTGTCGGCGGGCGCGAAGGGATGCGTGGTCTTCTCCCCCGAGCCGGTTCGCGACTACCGGGGGTTCCTGGACATCGACGATCGGTTCAGCCAGGCTCACTGGCTGTTCCAGCACAACGGGGGGGTCTTCCTGCCGCCGTGGGGGAAGACCGAGCAGTGGCTCATCTCGGTCCAGCACGACGAGAGCGACATCGATCTCCTCATCGCGAACTTCGCCGACTTCGCACAGGCGGTCAGCGGGTAGGCGGAAGTGTTACACAGAAAGCCTTGCGGCCGGTACCTGTAGAGGGGTACGACATATTGACGGACCGTTCAGTCAGGCGGTGGCCGACCGGGTGAGCACCTGAGCAACCGCCCGAGAAGAGGTGACCTGACGATGCACCCAAGAGAAGGCTGGTCGGAGGACGGCACACGCCGTCCAGGGCTGTCCCGGCGGAGCTTCCTGCGGCAGAGCGCCGGCGCCGGGCTGCTCGCGAGCGGGCTCGGCCCACTGCTGGCCGCCTGCAACTCCAGCGGGCCCACGACCGGCGCCTCCGGCGCGAACGCGATCCCGCTGCCCCGGCCCAACCACCCGGTGACCTGGCCGATCTTCCCGGACAACAAGGCCATCAAGAGCGGCCTGCAGCCGGAGCAGGGCGCCACGCTGAAGCTCTACAACTGGGTCGCCTACATCAACCAGAAGTGCCTGAAGGACTTCGGCAAGAAGTACAACTGCAAGGTCGAGGTGACCACGTTCAACACCATGGACGAGGCCATGGCGAAGCTGCGGTCCGGGCAGGTGAACTTCGACGTCTTCTTCCCGACCATCGACCGGATGGCCCAGCTGGTGATGGGCAAGATGATCCAGCCCATCAACCACAGCTACGTTCCGAATATCTCCCAGGCGTGGTCCGACTTCACCAACCCCTTCTACGACGGCAAGTGGCACTACACGGCGCCGTACACGATTTATACGACCGGCATCTCCTGGCGGAAGGACCACGTGCCGGAGAACCCCTACACGATGGCCAACCCGTGGTCCATGCTCTGGCAGGGCAAGTACAAGGGCAAGGTGGCGATCCTCGACGACTACCGGGAGGGCATCAGCCTCGGGTTGATGAAGAACGGCATCTACAACCTGAACACCACCAATCCCAGCCAGATCGCCGCGGCCGGCAAGGCCCTGGAGGACCTGGCTAACCTCACCAACGTGCACATCGACAACAACGACTACACCAACGTCCCGGCCGGCCAGATCTGGATCCACCAATCCTGGTCCGGCGATATGGCGCCGGCGGCCTACTACATGCCCAAGGGCGTGCCGGTGGACGTGGTCGGGTACTGGTTCCCCACCAACGGGCGGGGACCGGTCGGGAACGACCTGATCGCGGTGCTCAAGGGCGCGCAGAACCCGGTGCTCGCCCACCTGTTCATGAACTACATGCTCGACCTGCACAACGGCCTGACGAACTACGAGTACACCGGCTACATGCAGCCGCTCAACGGGATCACGCCGCAGCGCCTCGTGCAGGAGCAACTCTTGCCGAAATCCCTCATGTCGACCACGGTCCTCCCCTCCGACTTCCGGCGGGGGATCATGGAGCTGCAGATCCCGGTGACGGCGAACGTCCTGTGGGAGCAGGCTTGGCAGCGGGTAAAGAGCGCGTAGGCGGCTAGGCGTGGCGGCACAGCAGACGCGGCTTCCCGGGCCGGGGCTGGCCAGGTGGGGACGGCCCAAGGAGCCGCACCGGCTGTTCTGGGTCGCCCTGGCCGCGCCCGGCATCATCTGGCTGCTGGTGCTTTTCGTCGTGCCCTTCTACACGATGGTCGCGATCGCGGCCGGATATGTGAACCCGGTGTTCGGGTACCCGGTCGCGGTCTGGAACCCGCTGAACTGGAGTTCGGCGAACCTCAGTGCCGCCTGGCGGGATCTCGCCGGCACCGGCGCGTTCGTCGGGCCGATCGTCGTCAGGACCCTGGTCTACGTCGCCATAGCATCGCTGCTGGCGCTGCTGATCGCCTACCCCACCGCGTACTTCGTGGCCAGGTTCGCCGGCCGCCGCAAAGGGCTGTTCCTGGTCCTGCTCATCGCGCCGTTCTGGATCAGCTACATGATGCGCATGCTGGCCTGGGTCGGCCTGCTGCAGAATGACGGGTACGTGAACAAGGCCCTCGGCGTGGTGAGCCTGGGCCCAGTCAACTGGCTCAGCGGGCTGCCGATGACGGTGATACTGGGGCTCGTCTACGGCTACATCCCGTACCTGATCCTGGTGCTCTACGCCGGGCTGGACCGGATCGACCCCGCGCTCATCGAGGCCGGCCGCGACCTCGGGCTCGGCCGGGTGCGCACCTTCCTCCGGGTGACGCTGCCGATGTCCAGGCAGGCGATCCTGACCGGCATGCTGATCACCGTGCTGCCCATGCTGGGCGACTACTACACCAACCAGCTGCTGTCCGGCACCACGGGCACCACCATGCTGGGCAACGTCATCAACAACCAGCTCAGTACGCCGGGGCTGCAGGGCGAGGGCGCCGTCTTCTCGCTGTTCTTCCTGCTCGCCCTGATGATCCCGATGATCTACTACGTGGTGCGGACGAACCGGACGTCGCGGGAGGCGATGTGACCACGGCAACCGCGAAGCCGGCCCCGGCAGGGCGTGCGGACACTGCGGGCCGGGCCGGGATCCGCAGGCTTCGGCCACGGCACAACCCGTGGCGTCACCCGTGGTTCCTCGAGGGGCTCACCTGGCTCTACCTCATCTGGTCGCTGGTGCCGGTCGGGATCGCGGTCCTTTTCTCCTTCAACAACGGCCAGTCGCAAAGCGTCTGGCAGGGCTTCTCCTGGCGCTGGTACTTCGCCGACCCGGTGAACTCGGTGCTGCACGATCCGAACCTGCACGCCGCGGTGCTGCAGACCGCGCGCCTGGCCGTCTATGTCACCCTGATCACCGTGCCGCTGGGCGTGGCATTCGCGCTTGGCATCAACCGATGGCGCAGCTACACCTCATCGACAGCCAATTTCGCGATGATCCTTTCCTTCGTCATCCCCGAGCTCATCTTCGGCGTGGCAAGTTTCTTCGTGTTCACCGCCTTGTTCACGACGGTGGGGCTCGGCACGCTCGCGGAGACGCTTGCGCTCGTTACCTGGAACCTGAGCTGGCCTGCCATCATCGTCCAGGCCAGGCTGGTGACGATCGGGAAGCAGTACGAGGAGGCGGCCGCCGACCTCGGCGCCACTCACCTGCAGGTCATGCGCCGGGTAATGATGCCGCTGCTGACGCCGGCCATCTTCGCCAGCGCGGTGCTGGTCTTCTCCAGCGTGATCGACGACTTCGTCCTCGTGGACCTGCTGAACTCCAACTCGGGCAACACACCGATGTCGGTGTACATCTACTCGCAGCAGAAGGGCGGCAACGGACGGCCAGCGCTCAACGCCCTCGGCACGATCATGCTGGTCATGTCGCTGGTCATCGTGATCATCGGCTACATCGGCTACCGGTGGATGACCCGTGGCGAGCGGGGCGGCGGCCAGGTCGAGGCCCTCACCACCATCGCCGGGTCTGACTGAGCGGCCCCGGCAGCTCTCGTGCCGGGGCCGCCCAGGACCGGCCCCCCAGTACCCACCGCGGCCTAGCCAGCGGTGAGCGCCCCACCCGCTACCATTATGCACCGGACGATGCACAGCCGTATGCACATGCACCGGCATGTTCGACTGGCCTTGCAGGCGTGCGTTGCGTATCCGCCGGCGACTCCGGGACTCGCGGGCCTGGCCGATCCACCGCGGGACCGCGTTTCCCCAGGATATGAACAACGGTGAGTTCGGCGTACTGATCGACTAATTCACGCCAGTTTGGCGCCGTTATCCAAGCGAACCTAAACGGGTCACGACAAGACGGACCCACGGTGATATCGTGCTGAGTGCGCCCGACCGCGGGGCGGGCCAGGTCCTCCCGGATTCCCCGCTCATGCCGTGGCGTGACGTTAGCCGTCCATCTGGAGTGGGCACTGAGTGTAAATCAGCCGGTCCCCGGAGCCAGGATGAGTGCGGTTCAGCCGAGCGAGGAGCTGCCTGGCAAGTCAGCCCTGGACGAGCCACGTGGCGGCCCGACCGTCCTTCGCATCATGCTCGGAAATCAGCTCCGCCGCCTGCGCGAGGAGAGCGGCATCACGCCCGACGAGGCGGCGTACGAGATCCGCGGCTCGCGGTCGAAGATCAGCCGCATCGAGCACGGGCGGGTCGGCTTCAAAGAGCGGGACGTCGCGGATCTGCTCACCCTCTACGGTGTGATCGACGAACCCGTGCGCACCAGCATGCTTGCCCTGGCCCGCCAGGCCAATAGCCCCGGCTGGTGGGCCAAGTACAGCGACATCCTCCCGGACTGGTTCGAGCCGTATCTGGGGCTGGAGACGGCCGCTTCGCTCATCCGCAGCTTCGAGCTCCAGTTCGTGCATGGCCTGTTCCAGACCGAGGACTACGCGCACGCCGTGACCGCGCTCGGGTACGGTTCCGCTTCCAGCGACGAGACCGAGCGCCGGGTCAACCTCCGCATGCGGCGCCAGGAGGTACTCGACGGCACCGATCCGCCCCGGGTGTGGTTCGTCATCGACGAGGCGGCACTGCGGCGGCCGATCGGGGGACGCCAGGTGATGCGCGCACAGCTGAAGCACCTGCTGGAGGCGGCCGCCCTCCCCCACGTCACCATCCAGGTAGTGCCGTTCCGCCGCGGGGGCCACGCGGCCGCGGGAGGATCCTTCACCATTCTGCGTTTCGCCGCGCCGGACCTCCCGGACGTCGTCTACCTCGAGCACCTCACCAGTGCCCTCTACCTGGATGACCGCAGAGACGTGGACCACTACATGGAGGTCATGAACCTCCTCAGCGCAGAGGCTCACCCTCCCGCCGCCACCACGCGCTTCCTCAAAGAGATCATCCAGGAGATCTAGACCGCCAGCGGGGCGACCGGCAGCGGCTGCCGCTGGCGCCCCGCCGCCCAGGCGCTCACGGAGAAAGGCGCATCAGTGCCCAGCGAAGACACCCCCGCGGCAGAGCAAAAGGGTGACGGTACCGCATCCTTCGGTCACGAGGTGCCCCTGTCCATCGACACCAGCGTCGCGCATGTTGCCCGCGTTTATGATTACTGGCTTGGCGGGAAGGACAATTTCGCCGCCGACCGGGTGGCCGGCGAGCAGGCGATCCAGGCCTATCCAGATATCGTTTACTCGGTTCGCGCCAATCGTGCCTTTCTGGCCCGCACAGTGCGCTATCTGGCTAAAGATGCGGGAATCCGCCAGTTTCTCGACATCGGCACCGGCATCCCGACCGCGAACAACACGCACGAGGTCGCGCAGTCGGTCGCGCCCGGCTGCAGCGTGGTCTACGTGGACAACGATCCGGTGGTCCTGGCGCACGCCCGGGCGCTCCTGGTCAGCGGCGAGCAAGGGCACACCAGTTACATCGATGCCGACCTGCGGGACGCCGGGCGGATCCTGGCTGAAGCGGCGCTGACGCTCGACTTCTCCCAGCCGACAGCGATCATGTTGATGGCCATCCTGCAGCACATCGACGATGCCGAGGACCCGTACGGGATCGTGAGCACCCTTCTCGGGGCGGTACCGTCCGGCAGCTACCTGGTCATCTCGCACCCGGCCGCGGACATCGAGACCGAGGCCATGGCCCAGATGGCCGAGCGCCTGAACAAGCTCATAGCGGAGAAGGTCACGTTCCGCACCCGGGCACAGGTGGCACGCTTCTTCGATGACCTGGAACTGGTAGAACCGGGAATGGTGCGCGTCCAGGAGTGGCGGCCGAACACCGAGAAGGAGGCCAAGAGCCCAGCGGCCCTCTGGGGAGGGATGGGGCGCAAGGGCTGAGCGGCTTGCCCGCGGATCGCCGGAAAGGGCAGGAGTGACGACCGGTAGCACAGCAGGGCCAGATGGCGCCGACGGCGGGACCCGGTCCGGCCGCGCCGAGATGCCGCCCTTTGACACCGATGTCGCGCACATCGCGCGGGTGTACGACTACTGGCTGGGCGGCAAGGACAACTACGCGGCCGACCGCGTGGCGGGCGAGGCGGCGCTCGAGGCCTACCCGGACCTGGTCTCCTCGGTGCGGGCGAACCGTGCGTACCTCGCCCGGGTTGTGCGCTATCTCGCTGGCGAGGCGGGGATCCGCCAGTTCCTCGACATCGGCACGGGCATCCCGACCGCGAACAACACGCACGAGGTCGCCCAGGAGGTGGCGCCGGAAAGCCGGATCGTCTACGTCGACAACGACCCGATCGTCCTCGCGCACGCCCGCGCCCTGCTGACCAGCAACAAGGCGGGCGCCACCGACTACGTTGACGCCGACCTCCGCGACGTCGACGCGATCGTGCAGCAGGCGGCGAGGACGCTCGACTTCTCCGCCCCGGTGGCGGTTATGCTCATCGCGGTGCTGCACCTGATCGGCGACGACGAAGACCCGCACGGGGTCGTGGCGAAGCTGATGAGCGCGGTCCCGCCGGGGAGCTATCTGGCGCTGTCACACGTGGCGTCGGATATCGATCCGGAGAAGATGGCCGCGATGAGAGAACGCCTCAACCGCCTCGTCGCCCAGAAGGGCACCTACCGCACGCGCGGCGAAGTCACGCGCTTCTTCCACGGTCTCGAGCTGGTCGAGCCGGGAATGGTGCGCATCCAGCAATGGCGGCCCGACTCCGAGATCCAGGCCAAGAGCGCCGCCGCCATGTGGGGCGGGGTGGGGCGGAAGCCTTAGCTCAGCGGGCCGGGGTGGGCCGGGGTGGGCCGGAAGCCCCAGCTCAGCGGGCCGGGAGCGCGTCCTCCTCCGCGTCGACCGGCACGTCCCGCGTGGTGCCGCCAAGCACCCGCAGCGCGTCCGGGGCAAGGAACGCCTGCACCGGTGTGCCCTGGGAGAGCGCGGCCTCAGCGCCGTCGTTGGGCACCACGACTTGCAGCAGCTCGCCCGGGGCAAGCCGCAGCATCACCTGCGTGGAGGCGCCGAGGAACACCAGCCGCTCGATCATGGCCGGCACCCGGTTCGGCCCCACCTGGGCGTCCTGGGCATAGGGCTCGATCCGCACCCTTTCGGGCCGGATCACCGCGTGCGCGGGCCCTACCGAATCCACCTCGCCCCGTTCCACGGCCAGCGTCAGTTCACCCAGCCTGACGCGGCACTCCGAACCGGGGCCGCGCTCCACCACCTCGACCCCCATCAGGTTCGACACCCCCAGGAAGTCCGCTACATAGGTATCGGCGGGCTCCTCGTAGATCGTGCGCGGGGTGCCGATCTGCGCGATCCGGCCGGCGTTCATGACCGCCAGCCGGTCGGACATGGTCAGCGCCTCCTCCTGGTCGTGGGTGACATAGAGGAAGGTGATGCCGACCCGTTCCTGCAGCGCCTTGAGCTCAACCTGCAGCGCCCGGCGGAGCTTGGCGTCGAGCGCCCCGAGCGGCTCGTCCAGGAGCAGCACCGAGGGGTGGAGCACCAGCGCGCGGGCCAGGGCCACCCGCTGCTGCTGGCCGCCGGACAGCATCCCCGGCCGCCGTTTCTCGTACCCGGTCAGCTGCACCAGGTCGAGCGCATCGCATACCCGGCTGCCGAGTTCGGCCTTCGTGAGGTGCCTGTTGCGCAATCCGAAGGCGACGTTGTCGAACACCGAAAGGAACGGGAACAGCGCATAGCTCTGGAACACCGTGTTGACGTTGCGCCGGTGCGGCGGGATGTTCGTCATCTCGACGCCGTCGAGGAAGATGGTGCCTTCGGTCGGCTGCTCGAACCCGGCTATCAGCCGCAGGGTGGTGGTCTTCCCGCACCCCGAGGGGCCGAGCAGCGAGAAGAACTCGCCGCTGTCCACGGTCAGGTCGATCCGGTCCACCGCGATGTCGGTGAAGCGCTTCGTGAGCGTGACCAGCGCTATCCGGCCTCCGGCCATCGCGCCTACCTCTCTGCCGACGACCCGTTCCCCGGGCCACGGGCCTGCCCGCCAGCCCGGTACCGGGGGACCCAGGTGAACCCCAGTTCTCTGGCTACGAAACGCATGCTCAGCTCGAACGCGCGCCCGGTATCCACCGTGGGGTCCACCAGGGCGATCTGGACAGCGAACCCGTCCAGCAGCGCCGACAGCGTCACCGCGAAGTCGGCCGGGTCGACCGGGCCGAACTCACCGGCCTCCTGCCCCTCCAGCACCAGCGAGGAGATCGTCTCCCGCCAGCGCTCGTCGAACTTCTGCCGGACACCGCCCACCTCGGGATGCCGCCCCGCCTGCGCCCACAGGTCCAGCCAGAGCAGCCACGAGGTACGCAGATCGGCGTCCGCCTCGGGCAGGCAGCTCATCGCGACCAGTTCCTCCAGCCGCCCGGCCGCGGTGCCGATCGCCGCCATGCGGGTGGTTCCGGTTGCGTACCAGTCGTCCTCGGAGAACCGGATCGCCTCGGTCAGCAGCTGGTTCTTGGTCTTGAAGTAGTAGATGACCAGGGCAGGGCTGGTGCCGGCCCGCTCGGCCACATCTGCGATCCGGGTCTCCGGATACCCACGCTCCGCAATGACCTCCAGCGCCGCCCGGAGCATCTGCTCCCGGCGCTGCTCGGCCGTGCCTGAGCCGTCAGCCCGCTGCCTCATGGAAACATCCTCGCCGACAAGAACGCTGTGGGCAGTTACCTCGTAGGATCTGTCACACACCCTTGTCGCAACGCTACCAGGTTTCTAGACTGAACATTCAGTCAAATTATGGCACATAGCCCTGGAGGTCGGGCTCATGGCTTCAGCGTTCGACGCCATCGTCATCGGCGGGGGTCACAACGGGCTGGTGGCGGCCGCATACCTCGGCCGCTCGGGTGCGCGCACGCTGGTGCTCGAGGCCCGGGACACCACCGGCGGGGCCGCCACCACCGAGGCGCCCTGGCCCGACGCGCCGGAGTTCCGGGTGACGCGGCTGTCGTACGTCATGGGCGTGATGCCGCCGAGCATCATCAGCGATCTTGACCTGCCCAGGCACGGCTACAAGGTCTTCCCCATGGGCCCGTACTACCAGGCCTTCCCGGAAGGCGGCTCGATCAAGCTCTACGCCGACGACGCCAGACGCAACTACGACGAGGTGTCCAAGTGGTCGCGCAAGGACGCCGACGCCATGCCCCGCTGGGACGCGTGGCTGGAGGGGCTCGCCGACGTGCTCGGCCCGCTGCTGCTCACCGTGCCGCCAAAGCTCGGCTCCCGCAGGCCCGGTGATCTCAGGGAGACCCTCCGCCTGGCCTGGCGCCAACGCGGCCTGTCGGTGCGGACGGTCGCCGACGTGACCCGGCTGATGACCATGAGCATCGCCGACCTGCTCGACGACTGGTTCGAGTCACCGCAGGTCAAAGGCGCGCTCGCCGTCAACGGGGTGATCGGCACCTGGGCCGGGCCCTACGAGCCGGGCACCGCCTATGTGATGGCTCACCACTCCATCGGCGACATCGGTGACGGTCATCTCGGCAACTGGGGCTTCCAGGAGGGCGGGATGGGCGCGGTCGCTGATGCGATCGGCAGCGCCGCCCGGGAGCAGGGCGCGACCGTCCGCACCGGGGCCCGGGTGGCCCGCGTGCTGCTGGAAGGGGGCCGCGCGGCCGGCGTGGTGCTGGACAACGGCGAGGAGATCCGGGCCGGCGTGGTCGTCACGTCGCTGCACCCGCAGACCGCGTTCCTCGCCCACGTCGGCCGCGAGAACCTGCCCGACGACTTCGTGAGCGACATCGAGCACTGGAAGTCGCGCAGCGGGGTAGTCAAGATCAACCTGGCCCTGGCCGAGCTGCCGGACTTTACCGCCGACCCCGGCACCAACTGGGGCGAGCATCACACCGGGTCGGTGGAGATGGCACCCAGCATGGAGTACATCGAGCGGGCCTTCCAGGACGCCCGGGAGGACCGGGCCGCCGCCCGGCCGTTCAGCGACGGGGTCATCCCCACCTCATTCGACAAGACCCTGTCCCCGGAGGGCACCCACATCATGTCGCTGTTCACACAGTGGGTCCCCGCCGACTGGCACACCCAGCCGCACACCGAGGAGCTCCGGGCATACGCCGACCGCATGATCGACTGCTACAACGAGGTGGCCCCGAACTTCAAGAGCTCGATCCTGCACACCGACATCGTCGGACCCTACGACATGGAGCACGACTACGGCCTGATCGGCGGCAACATCTTCCACGGCGAACTGTCGCTGGAACAGCTCTTCCACATGCGCCCGGCCCCGGGCTATGCGGACTACCGCACCCCCGTGCCCGGCCTGTACTACGCCAGTTCGGCCACCCACGCGGGCGGCGGCGTATGCGGCATCCCCGGGATGCAGGCGGCCAAGGCGGCCATCGCCGACAAGAAAGCCGCCCGCCGCCGGCGCGCCCGGCGGCCATGACCGGAGAACCCCCAGCAGCAGCCAAACGGATGGCTCCCCCCGCTCCCGGTCTCCCAGATCCGGCCTCTGCCCAGCAGGACCACGGCCCTGCCGGGGCCTACCCCGTCCCCGTCGCCCGTTCCCCGCTCCTGCCGGGGCACGACCACGACCCTGGCACCTACCGCCCGGCGCTGCTCGCGATGCTGGAGGCTCGCAGCGTGGCGGTGGTCGGCGCCAGTTCACGCCCCGGCAGCCTCGGCGAGCGGATGGTGGCCGAGGTCAGCCGGAGCCCGGCCGCGCCGCGAATCTACCTGGTCAATCCCCGCTACCAGCGGATAGCCGGGTGGCCCTGCCATCCGTCCCTCGCCGACCTGCCGGAAGCCGTCGACCTCGTCCTGCTCGGCGTCCCCGACTCGGCGCTGGCGGAGCAGCTCAGCCTGGCGGCGCGGCGCGGCGACCGTTCAGCGGTGATCTTCGGTGGCGCCTACGAGGTCCCGGCGATCGCACCGGGGACGACCGGGCTGCGGGCGCGGCTCGCCGACATCGCACACACGGCGGGGATGGCCGTCTGCGGGGCCGGCTGCATGGGGTTCGTCAACGTCGCCTACGGGCTGCGCGCCGTCGGCTATGTCGAGCCAGACCCGCTGCCCGCCGGGCCCATCGCCTTGATCACCCACTCCGGCTCGGTGTTCTCCGCCCTGCTCCGCACCCGGCGGGAGCTCGGCTTCACCCTGGCCGTCTCATCCGGCCAGGAACTCGTCACCCCGGCCGCCGCGTACGCGCGCTACGCGCTGAGCCTGCCGCAGACCCGGGTGCTCGGCCTGGTCCTGGAAGCCATCCGCGACCCCGGGCTGCTGCTGCAGGTTCTCGCGGCAGCCAACGTTGCGGACATTCCGGTCGTGCTGCTGACCGCCGGTTCCTCGGCCGCCGGGCGGGCCATGGTGGCCGCCCACTCCGGTGCGCTGGCCGGCCAGGATGGCGGCTGGGAGGCGCTCGCCGACGCCCATGGCGTCCACCGGGTCGGCGATTTCGCGGAGATGGCGGACACGCTCGAGCTGTTCGCCATCGGGCGCCGGGTCGCCAGGCCCGGGCGGCCGGCCGAGCCCGCCACGCCTGGGATCACCGACGGGATCGCGACAGTCCACGACTCCGGTCTTGAGCGCGCCCACACCGCCGACCTCGCCGAGGAGCTGGCGGTGCCGTTCGCGGCGATCAGCGATGCCACCAGGAAGCGGCTCGCGGAGGTTCTCGATCCTGGCCTGGAGCCGGCCAACCCGCTCGACATGTGGGGAGGCAGCCGCAACGCCGAGCAGCAGGTGACCGAATCGCTCGTCGCGCTGGCCGACGACCCGGCGGTGACGGCGGTGGCGCTCGCCGTGGACCTGCTCACCGAGTTCGACGGCGACCGCAGCTACTCGCTCGCGGTGAGCGCGGCCGCGCAGCGAACGGCCAAGCCGCTCGTGGTTCTCGCCAACGTCGCCGCTTCCGTCGACCCGGCGGAGGCGGTGTGGCTGCGCGGCGCGGGGATCCCGGTGCTCGAGGGCGCGCGCAGCGGGTTGCTCGCCCTGCGCCACCTGCTCGAGCACGCGGGCCGCCCGGCGCGCGCGGAACCGCCGCGCCTCGACGCCGGCCGGCGGGACCATTGGGAGCGGGTGCTGGAACAGGGGGAACCGGACGGCGCTCTGCTGTTCGGCCTGCTCCGTGCCTACGGGATCAGGGTGCCGAGGGCCTGCCCGGCCGATACCGTCGACGGCGCGCTCGCGGCCGCGGCCCGGATCGGGTACCCGGTGGTGCTCAAGACCGGCGAGCCCGGCATCGCTCACAAATCCGACGCGGGCGGGGTCGTGCTCGGCGTCCGCGATCCGGCGCGGCTGACCGCCGCCTACGCCGACGTGGCCGGCCGGCTCGGACCGCGGGTGCTCGTCTGCGAGACCGCCGGCCCTGGCACCGAACTCGCCCTCGGCATCACCCGCGACCCCGACCTCGGGCCGCTGGTCGTGATCGGGGCCGGCGGCCTGCTGGTCGAGTTCCTGGCCGACCGGGCCGTGGCGCTGCCACCGGTCGACCCGGCGCGGGCGTTGCGCATGCTCGGCCGACTGCGCGTGGCCGGGCTGCTGGCCGGGGTGCGCGGGCAGCAGCCCGCGGATTCCGGCGCGGTCGCCGACGCGGTCGTCGCGGTCTCCGCGATCGCCTGCGAGCTCGGCGGCCACCTGGAAGCGCTCGACATCAACCCGCTGATCTGCGGCCCGGCCGGTGCGGTCGCGGTAGACACGCTCGCGGTACGGCGCAGCGGCTGAGCCCCGCCACTCACAGGTGCACGGCGGCCAGCAGCGCGGCGTAGGAGCGGACGAGAGTGGCGCGTATGGGCGCGAGCAACGGGCTGTCCATCCGCCTGCCCTCCGTCACCCACTGGTCCACCATGTCCATCGCCCGCGCCCGGTGCTCGGCGGCGGGCCGCAGCGCCGCCTCGTCGATCCCGAAGCTGAAGGCATACGACCGTGACAGCGCGTCCACCAGCGGCCCGGCGTCTCCGTTCTCCCCGCGCTGGTGCTGACGGTGCACGCCCCACCACTCGACCTCGAGCTCGGCGGCGCGGGCCGGGTCGGCCGGAGCCCCGTGCGCCAGGCGCAGCAGGGCGTAGAAGCGGCGCATGCACCGGCGGGCACCCGCCGCGTCGCTCTGGAGCTCGGGGGGCGCCCACAGCTGGTTGGCCCGCAGGACCAGCCACGCCCCGTGCACCGTCCTGACCCAGTCCATCCCGAACGCGCTGCGGACGACCAGGATGGACAGCACCAGGAAGCTGGCCCACCTGCGGCGGTAGTAAGCCACCCACACGGCGGCCTCCAGGCTGCCCACCCGGAGCGGGTTGAAGGCCCGCGGCCCGCCGTGTGGTTTCACCCCAGACCACGCACCGTCGCTCACCGCGCCCCCCAAGACGCCAGTCCGGACCGGAGGTTCCCGGGAGAACGCGACTTTGCCCCGGGGAGGTACAAGGATAACGCGACCTTTAACCGGTCGTTTCAGAACAAGACGTACAGCTTGCGGATCGTCTCGTGGATCTGCCAGTTGCCCCGCCAGCCACGGGGGAAGACAGCGGAGTCGCCCGGGCCGATGTCCTGCGGCTGGCCGCCGTCCGGGGTGACCGTCATCCGCCTGGACAGGATGTAGACCGCCTCATTGGTCTCCAGGGTCCAGTGAGAGGGCCCCGGCGTGCATTCCCAGACCCCGACCTCCTGGTCGCCGTCGGCCCACAGCGTCCTGCCCGTGGTCTGCATCGGCTCGCCGGTGGCCTCCTCCAGCGGCCCCCAGTCCTCCAGGCCGACGGCGATCGCCCCGGCCAGGAACGGGGTGGCCGCGGTCGTGTCGGTCATGGCTGGTGCACCGTCCTCTCAGGAGATGGTCAGCTTGCCAGGTGCCTGCTCCGGTGCCGCCTCCGGGAACGGCAGCGCGATCGGGTCTGTGGCCAGCCGGCTGCGGCCGGCGTCGTCGAACCGGTCCAGGCCGAGGGTCGCCGGGTCCACGACCTCGGAAGTGCCGGTGAGCGCCAGGTCGGCGGCCACCCGGGCCACCGCGGGCCCCCACATCATGCCCGCGCCACCGGCGCAGGCGACCGTGACCCCGCCCAGCGCGCCGTGTGGGCCGAGCGCCGGGCCGATGATCGGCAGGTGGTCGGGCGTGTAGTCGATGGTCGCCGCCCAGGTCTTGCGCAGCCCGAGCCCGGCGGTAACCGGTACCAGCGTGGCGAGCCGCTCCCGCATGAGGGCCAGGTAGGCCTCATCGACCGAGCCGGCCTCACCCGGCTGCTCGTCCGGATTGCTCATCCCGAACAGCAGCCCGCCCTCCTCGGGGCGCCAGTACAGGCCGGCCGCCAGGTCGAAGACCATGGGTACCCGGGCGGGTCGCAGGTCCGGATGCGGCTCGGTGACGGCGACCTGGTGCCGCACGCCGCCCGCGGGGATCCTGATCCCGGCCAGCCTGCCCACCTCGGCCAGTTTCGGCCCGCCGGTGAGCACCACGAGAGGGGCGGTGATCGGCCCCGCGCTGGTCTCCACCCCGGCGGCCCGGTCGCCCGCCATCACCAGGCCGGTAAACCGCACATGCTCGCACACCCGCACGCCGCTGATGGCGAGGGCGACCGTGTAGGCGGTGACGTTGCGCGGCGGGGTGATGTAGCCGTCGTCGGCGCAGAAGGTGCCGCCCAGGGTGCGGCCAGGCGCGAGGGTGGGATTGACCGCGTCCACCTCCGCGGGGTCGAGCCAGCGCACCGGCACCCCGAGCGAGGACTGCATGACGATCCGGTCCCTCGCCGCGGCTACCTCGGCGTCGGTGAAGCAGGGAAGCAGGTAGCCCTGGCTGACGAAGCCCGAGTCGGTGCCAAGCTCGTCCCGCTGGCCCAGGTAGAAGCGGCGGGACCACTGGCCGAGGCGCACCGCGGCGGGCGTGCCGCCCTGCATCCGGACGATACCGGCGGCCCGGCTGCTCGCGCCCTGGCCGAGCATGCCCTTCTCCAGGAGCACCACCCGGTCCAGGCCCGCCCGCCGCAGGAAGTAGGCGCACCACGCGCCGATCGTTCCGCCGCCGACGACCACCGCGTCGGCACCGTCCGGGAGGCCTGGCGTGGGCATTGGCACGAGCCCGATGCTGGCATAAACTGAACGGTCAGTCAAGGCTGGTCATCCAGGGAACGAGGGGCGCGATGTACGGGCTGACAGGCGAAGATCTCGCGATCCAGGCACGCGCCGCCGCGTTCGCCGACGAGGTGATCCCGCACGAGGAAGCGGCCGAGCTCGCGGGCGGCGAACTGCCCGCCGACCTGGTCGCCGCCCACGCCGCCCGGGCCCGGGAGCTGGGGCTCTGCGCCACGAACATGCCCAGGGAACTCGGCGGCGGCGGGTGCACCACCCTGCAGCAGGTGCTGGTCCAGGAACAGGTGGGGCGGGTGACCAACGCACTCGCCTGGGCTGCCTCGACTCCCCCGTCCTGGCTGCCGGCGGTGGCCACGGCCGACCAGGTCGGCCGTTACGTCCGGCCGACGATCCGCGGCGAGCGTGAGGAGTGCTACGCGATCACCGAGGAGGACGCCGGATCCGACGTTGCGGCCATCGAGGCGACCGCCCGCCGGGACGGCGACGGCTACCTGCTCAACGGCGTCAAGTGGCATGTGACCTCGTTCAACACCGCCGACTACGCCTTCTTTCAGGCCAAGCTCGACGGCGGGCCGCATGACGGCGAGCACGCCATGTTCTTCGTGGACCTGCCGAGTCCCGGCGTGAGCGTGATCCGTACCCCGGCGTACTCGCACACGATCAGCCACCACCACCCGATCGTCGCCTTCAGCGACGTCCGGGTACCGGCCGCCAACCTGGTTGGCGCGGAGGGCGACGGGATGACCTTCGCCTACGAGTGGTTCCGGTTCGAGCGGCTGATGGTCGCCGCCCGCTGCCTCGGCGCCGCAGAGCGGCTCACCGCCGAGATGACGGCGTTCGCCGCCACCCGGCGGGTCGGCGGCCACCCCATCAGCGATTTCGGCCTGGTCGCTGGGATGCTCGCGGACAGCCTCACGGAACTGTTCGCCGCCAGGTCGCTGGCGTACGAGACCGCCCGCGGCATCGACCGGGGCGCCGACGTCAAGGTGGCCCACGCCCAGTGCTCGATGGCCAAGCTCTACTGCTCGGAGATGGCCGGGCGGGTCGCCGACCGTGCGGTACAGGTCTTCGGCGGGCGCGGCTACATGCGCGAGAACGTGGCCGAGCGCTTCTACCGGGAACTGCGGGTGGAGCGGATCTGGGAGGGCACAAGCGAGGTCCAGCGCGCGATCATCGCCGGCCAGATGGTCAAGCGCGGCCCCGCCTCCCTGGCCTGACAGCGGGCCTGGCAGGGACTGGCTTCACGCTCGATCGGTTCGAGGAATTCGACATCGCGACCGCGGGCACGACGATCCACGGCCGCCGGGGCGGGCACGGGCCGCCGGTCCTGCTGCTGCACGGCATTCCAGAAACGCATCTGATGTGGCACCGGGTAGCGCCACAAGCCGCCGAGCGGTTCACCGTGGTCGCCACGGACCTGCGTGGCTTCGGTGCCAGCGGCACGCCGCCCAGCACCCCCGATCATGCGCCGTACAGCATGCGCGAGGTCGCCCGCGACCAGGTCGAGGTCATGAACGCGCTGGGCTACGAGGAAGCTCCCGGCCTGACGGCTCGTTACCTCACCGAATTCCTCGCCCGGCCCTTACCGGGAACTACCGCGGCCTGCGGGGTCAGGCCGGCAGGTTCGCCTCGATGGCGGCGATGAGAGCCGGGTCCTCGGGAGTGGTCTGGGGGCGGAAGCGGGCCAGGACGGTGCCATCGGGACCGACCAGGAACTTCTCGAAGTTCCACTGCACATCGCCGGCCTCGCCGCTGGCATCCGGCACCGCCGTCAGCTCCGCGTAGACCGGGTGCCGGCCGGGCCCGTTCACCTCGACCTTCTCGAACATCGGGAAGGTGACCCGTACGTCGTGGAGCAGAACTCGCCGATCTCCGCCGGTTCCGGGCTCCTGCCCCCCGAACTGGTTGCAGGGGAAGCCGACGACGGCGAACCCGCGCCCCGCGTAACGCTCGTGCAGCCGCTCAAGCCCGGCGTACTGAGGGGTCAGCCCGCATTTCGAGGCGACGTTGACCACGAGCAGCGTGGAGCCCGCCAGGTCGCCGAGCGAGCCGGGCTGCCCGGTCAGGGTGTTCACGGGAACGTCATGCACGGTCACCGGATGGTCCTCCGCTCGGGTACAGGCTGTGTTGACGCCTGATGTAACAGCGGCGCCGGCGCCGGCACGCCCGCCGGCCCGGTGCGGCGGGCATGCCGGCCTGTCAGCGGGCGGGGGCGGCGGAGGACCAGACGGGCAGTCCCGGGTTCCAGAGCGGCTCGCCCTGGTAGCCGCGCGCGACCATGGTGACGAACTGGTAGACCGCGTCCTCTTCCGACGAGAGCGGTCCCGGCACCGCGTGTGGTGAGCTGAGGCCGCGCTGCACCGACTCGCACGCGTGCCAGTCCTGCCGGTTGGTGATGTCCCAGAACTCGACCGCATAGCCGGGGTCGAAGCCGGGCCCCGCCAGCGACTCCGGCGCGAACGCCCACGTGCACTCGATCCTTGTCCTGTCGGCGGCCACCGGCACCAGCCGGTGCACCATGACGTAGTCGGGATGCAGGCTCAGCAGCACGTTGGGGAAGATGTTCACATAGATGACGGTCCGCAGCCCCTTGGCGTCCAGCCCCCGCAACGCCGCCCCGTGGCTGGCCCCATCCAGCGACATGGTGGCCATCCCGTCGCGCAGATCCATCGAGCCGCCGACCCACATCCCGCCCGCGGGGTAGTTCTCGCCGCTCTTGGGCGGGCTCACCCGGCACAGCTCGGGGTGGATCACGGGGCAGTGATAACACTCGTGGTAGTTCTCGGTGAGTATCTTCCAGTTCGCGGTGGTCTCGTAGTCGTGCTGCCCGGCCACCACGAGCCGTTCCAGCTCGTAGGGTGCGACGACTTCCTCAAGCGTGCCGAGGCTGTCGGCGAGCGGGGGCGCCGTGGCCGAGCCGTCCACGAAGACCAGGCCATGCCATTCGGCGACCGGCAACTCGTTCAGGCCCCACTGCCGCGCCACGAAGCCGGGCTGGTTCTTGAACCCGGCCGCGGCCCGCAGGCCCCCGTCCAGGCCGTAGGTCCACGAGTGGTAGGGGCAGATGATGACCTTCTGCTGGGCGGCCGTGCCGCAGGGCAGCAGCTCGTGGCCACGGTGGCGGCACGTGTTCGCGAACGCGCGCAGCACGCCGTGCTCATCGCGCGCGAGCAGGACGCCACCCTCACCGACCGCCTCCGCGCGCTGGCCACCCGGCTCGGGTACCTGGTCGCTGCGGCCCACGCACATCCATCCGCCGCCGAAGAAATGGCGCTGCTCCCACTCGAACACGGCCGGGTCCACGTAGGCGGTACGGGGGAGCATCCTGCTCTGGCCGAACGGCGCCAGCGACGCGGCGAGCCCGGCCTGGTCCACGGGGGCGCGGGGGCGTGGTGCTTGACTGACCATACAGTCAAGGCTATGCGGGGGGCCGGTTCGGTGTCCAGGGGAACACCGGGAAGCGGCGCTCTCACCGCTACGTGATCGTCGTCCGGCGTGGTAGATCATGACCATTGCCGTCGGTGGCACGATATTCTTCCTGTTCACGGCCCCGTGCGCCGCCATGCCCTCCGCGGGAGACAAGATGAAGCTCACGATTCGGCTCGCCGCACTCGCGGCCGCCGGGGTGCTGGCCGCCGGCTGCGGGACGTCCGGGCCGCCGTCGTCACCCTCGCCCTCGCCGTCACCCCACGCTTCGGCCCCGGCGTCGGCGACGGCGCCCGCAACCGGCACGCCCAACGGACCTACGCCATTCGGCTACCAGCCGCTGTTCCCGTTCGGGAACCTTGCCGACGTCAGGGCCTGGCAGGCCAGCTACGCCTCGGGCAGCCACCAGCCCTGGCACCTGAACCCGGGCCGCACCGCCCTCGCTTTCACGCAGGGGTACCTGGGCTTCAGCCGCATCAACAAGGTGGCGGCGCTCCGCATGAGCGGCCGGGACGCGCACGTAACCGTCGGCCTCACCCGCCCGGACGGTCACGTCAGCGCCGCCGCGGTCCTCCACCTGGTGAAGTTCGGCTCGGGCAAGAACGTCCCGTGGGAGGTGGTTGGCACCGATGACACCACCCTCACCCTCGACATCCCCGCCTACGGCGGCACGGCCACCTCACCGGTCAGGATCGGGGGGAAGATCACCGGCGTGGACGAGAACCTGCGGGCCGAGGTTCACCAGCTTTCCGCCCGCGGCCCGGTCGGCAGCTACTGCTGCAGGCCGGCCGGTGGCCAGGCCAGCCCGTGGTCGCTCACCGTTCCGTTCCACGCCACGTCCGGCCAGGTGATCACCATCGTGGTCCACACGGGCGGCCATGTCGCGGCGGTGGAGCGGTTCGCGATCACGGGTGTCCTGGTCGCCTAGCGGCTCCCGGCGTCGGGCATGCTCCGGGGCCGGTAGGTCCCGGAGGCCGGCAGGTCCCGGAGGCCGGCAGGTCCCGCGCGCTGCGGACGGGCGGGTGCATGGCGGCGGTAAGTACCCTGGTGGCATGCCCACGCCGCTCCAGATCGCCGCCGAGTCATCGTGGATGCCGAGCCCGAGGTCACCTGGCGGGCCGCGGTCGCCTGGCCCCGCCAGCACGAGTGGATCTGGGCGGGACTGACCCCCACCGCCCGCCGGCTGGAAGGACCGCCCTCGTGCCGTACGCAACCCCTGGCGCCGACATCACGCCGATCATCGACGCGCCCCCGACGCCGATCACGTACCTGGCCCCCGGCGGGCGCTTCCTGGCCCTGGTTCACCACGAGTCGCATCCCCCCATCGCCATGCTGGCCAGGCCCTACCTGCCGCTGGCCGGGATCAGGGTGGACCAGCGACTCGGCGCCCGCCGCCGGATGCGCCGCCTGACCGGCCTGTCGGTGGTGCGGACCGGCGACGGGACGGAAACACGGCTGAACCTGCCAGCGGAAGCCCAGGTAGGCGCGCCCATCTGGGCCCCGGACGGGCGCCGCTTCGCGTTCAGTCTCGACCGCGTTGACGGGATCGGGCTGTGGATCGCCGACGCGGCCACCGGTGAGGCCGGCCCGATGCCGGGGCTGACCATCCGTGACGTCCTGGGCGGGGATACCTCCGCCACGGGCGGAACCGTGCGGTGGTCACGCGACGGGCGGTCGCTCCTCGTGCTGGCCGCCCCGGACGCGCCGCTGCTGCTGCCGGAGCCGCCGATCGAGCCCCAGACCGATGAGACCGCCGGCAAGCACTCACAGATGGCCACCTACACCGACCTGCTGAGCACGCCCGCCGACGAGGACGCCTTCGAGGCGCTGGCGACGACGGTCCCGTGCCGGGTCGACCCGGCCACCGGCGCGCGCCAGGAGCTGGGACCTCCCGGGCTGTACCAGGGCCTTAACGATTCCCCGGACGGAACTCACCTGCTCGTGCACCGGCTCCAGCGGCCTTTTTCGTTCCGCGTCCCGTGGTTGCTGTTCGCGCGGCGGGTCGAGGTGTGGGATGCCGCCGGGACGCCGGCCGCCGTCATCGCCGATCTGCCGGTGAGCGACGAGGTTCCGCGCCAGGGCGTACCGACCGGCCCGCGCCTGGTGAGCTGGGAGGAGCGTGCCCCGGCCAGCCTGGTGTGGACGGAGGCCCTGGACGGCGGCGACCCGGTCACGCCGGCCGAGCGCCGCGACCGGATCATCCGGCTCGGCGCACCGTTCACCGGCGAACCCACCACCGTCCTGGACATCCAGCACCGCTGCCTGGGCTGGTACGACCTGGACGAGCCGAACAGGCTGCTGCTGACCGAGCACGACCGCGACCGGCGCTGGCTGACCAGCTGGCTGGTGGACCTGGCGGAGCCGGGCAAGCGCCGGATGATCTTCGACCTGTCCATGGACGACGCCTACAACGACCCGGGCATGCCGCTGGTGGTGCTGCACCCGGACGGCAGCCGCACCGTGCTCGCCGACGGCCCGGCCATCTACCTGCGCGGCGACGGGGCCACCCCGGACGGGGACCGCCCGTTCTTCGACCGATTCGATCTCGTCACGCTGACGGCCACCCGGCTGCACGAGAGCCCACCGGGATGCATCGAGCACGTGCTCGGTTTCACCGGCGCCGGCGAGCCCGAGGCCGTGCTCTGGCACGAGAGCCCCACCGAGCCACCGAACCTGGTAGCCGCCACGCTCGACGGCTCCCGCTCCCGCCCGCTGACCGCGTGGCCGGACCCGCATCCGCAGCTGACGCCGATCGCGAGGCGCCTGATCACCCACGACCGCGGCGACGGGGTGACCCTGTCCGGCATACTCCACCTGCCGCCCGGCCACGACCCCGCCCGGGACGGGCGGCTGCCGCTGCTGGTGTGGGCCTACCCGTTCGACTTCGGCGGCGCCGACACCGCCGGCCAGGTCCGGGGCAGCACCAGCGAGTTCACGCGGCTGACCGCGCTCGGGCCGGTCGCGTTCGTCCTGCGGGGGTACGCGGTGCTGGCGGACGCGACCATGCCGGTGATCGGCGACCCGGAGACCATGAACGACACCTACCTGGAGCAGATCACCGCCGCCGCCCGGGCCCACATCCAGGCGCTGGACGAGGCGGGGATCATCGACCCGGCCCGGGTCGCCGTCGCCGGCCACAGCTACGGCGGCTTCATGACCGCCAACCTGCTCGCGCACACCGGCCTGTTCGCGGCCGGTATCGCGCGCAGCGGCGCCTACAACCGCACGCTGACCCCGTTCGGCTTCCAGACCGAACGGCGCAGCTTCTGGGAGGCGCCGGCCGTCTATGACCGGGTCTCGCCGTTCCGCTACGCCGACCGGATCAGCGCGCCGCTGCTGCTCGTCCACGGCGCGCAAGACGCCAACTCGGGCACCTACCCGATCCAGTCGCAGCGGCTGTTCGACGCCATCCGGGGGAACGGCGGCACGGCCCGCCTGGTGGTACTCCCGCACGAGAGCCACGCCTACCTGGCCAGGGAATCAGTCCTGCACGTGCTCGCCGAGCAGTTCAGCTGGCTGGAACGCTGGCTCGGGGCCGCCCCGGCGGCGCAGGCCGACCGAGAGGCGCCGGTCAGCCTGTCCGGCCGCGGCTAGCCGTCGCCGCCATCCGTCTTGCCGAAGCGCAGGAACGCCGTGAGCGCCGCGATCACCACCGCGACCGCGGCACCGAGATAGAACGTGTCCAGCCCGCTGCCCTTGGACTCCACCGCAACATCCGTGAAGGTGACCGCGGCCACCAGGATGATCATCGAGATCACCCTGGCCTTGAGGTCGTTGAGATCATGCATCCTCAGCCAGCCCGGCAGCCGCTTGCCCGGGTCTGGGGCATCGATCCTGGTGATGAACAGCTCGTACAGGCCGAAGCCCGCGATCATGAGGGTCGCGCCCACCAGGAACAGGTCGGTCAGGAGCAGGAGGAAGCCGAGGTTGTGGCTGGTCAGCTCCGGGCTGACCACGAGGCTCCGCACCGTCCTGACGAACACCTCGGTCCCGTAGGCGAAGGAGGCCACCGCCGAGAGCAGCAGGACGATCACCGGGATGATGACCACCAGCCGGGACAGGCTCAGCGCCCGTTCGAAGCGGTCTGCCAGCTGTGACGTGCGGTTCCCGACCGGCGGCGCCTCGGCCGGGAGCACCTCAGCCGGGGGCGCATCAGCGGGGGGCGCCTCTGCCGGGTACGCCCCGTCCCCCTCACGCGGCCCATCAGCCATGCCTCATTGGACCCCTTCCTTCCCGTCAGGCACAAGGACCGGCCCGCCCGTGTCCCCGGGGCCTCTACGCTGGGACGTCATGGAGGGCCGCCAGCCGAACCGCCTCGGGGAGTCGCTCACTCCCCGGCAGAAGCGCGTCTTCGCCGTGGTGGCCGTCGCGCTGGTGGTGCTCCTCGGTGGCGTCAGCGTGTGGGCCGCCACCGACCCCGGCAGCTACGGCCGCTCTCGGCAGGGCTGTGTCAATGTGGTGGTGCCGAGCACCACCGGTGGCGGCATCCTGCACGACTGCGGCGCCGCCGCGCAGGCCATGTGCGCCCGCGCCTTCGCCCACCACGACCGGATCGCCGTCCTGGCCCGCCCCCAGTGTCGCCTGGCCGGCTACACCCCCCAAAGCGGCCAGACCCCGCGCTGACCAGAGGGCTGGGACGAGTGCCCGGCAGACCGGTTGGTCCGGCGCCCAGCCCGTGGTCGCGGGCCATCGGCGAAGGCGGCCAACAGGCCGCCGAGCATGATGGCCCGCATCGGGGGGTTCCGGGGGGTCGTCCCCCGGACAAAATCGCGGGCAAACGCGAAAGCGGCCCCCGTTAGGG
>DASYQM010000257.1:0-5888 GCA_036005525.1 Streptosporangiaceae bacterium | reverse complement strand
GACGCCCACGTGCTGAACTTCGGCCTGTGGGCCACCCCCGAGCGGAACCTGTCGTTCGACCTGCGCGACTTCGACGAGACCCTGCCCGGCCCGTTCGAGTGGGACGTCAAGCGCTTTGCCGCCAGCCTGGTGGTCGCTGCGCGGGAGAACCGGATCAAGCCGTCCCGGGCCGCCGCCGCGGTGACCGCCGGGGTCGAGGCCTACCGCAGGCGCATGCGCCGGTACGCGGCAATGCCCGAGCTGGACATCTGGTACGACGGCATCCGCGCCGACAGCTTGATCAACTACTTCGAGCCGGCCGACCGCGGCCGGGTGTCGGTCCACATCGAGAAGAAACGGGAGCGCCGCACGAGCCGTGGGGCGTTCGCCAAGCTCACCTCCATGGTGCAGGGGCGCCCGCGGATAACCCAGGATCCTCCGGTCCGCGTCACGATCAGTGACGATGAGCAGGCCGACCTCGTCGACCACCTCTTCGCCGGGTACCGGCTGACCCTCACCGAAGACCGGCGGAGCCTGTTCGACCGGTTCACCGAGGTCGACGTGGTCCGGCAGGTCGTGGGGGTGGGCAGCGTGGGGATGCGGGTCTACCTGGTGCTCCTCGAGGGCCGGACCGGTGCCGACCCGTTGTTCTTGCAGGTCAAGCAGGCCGGGCCGTCGGTGTATGAGGCCCACATCCAGCCCAGCCGCCACGACAACCACGGCGCGCGGGTGATCAACGGCAAACGGCTGGTCCAGAGCGCGACTGACATCTTCGTCGGCTGGGGCTCGCTGCACGGCAGGGACTATTACGTGCGGCAGTTCCGCGACATGAAGATCATCCCGACCACCGACCTGATCGCCCCGCGGCTCGCCGCTTTCGCCACCGCGTGCGGCGAGACACTCGCCCGCGCCCACGCCCGCACCGGCGACCCGGTGGCCATCGATGGCTACATCGGGAAGGGCCGGAAGTTCACCGCAGCGATCGGCGCGTTCGCCCGCCGGTACGCCGATCAGAACGAGCGGGACCACGCCCGGCTTGTCAGCGCCATCGCCGCCGGCGTGGTCGATAGCCTGCCAGGCTGAAGCGAAAGCTCGCCACTTGACCGGGTGGCGGGAGCAGCGAGAACATTGCTCGCTGACAGGTGGGGCAGAGGGGTCATTTTGCCTCACCCGTGCTGGGTGATGCCGATGATCCACTTTTGGCGAATGCTGAGCCTGTTTCTGGCGCAGGGGCCCGCGAGCGGATCGCCAGCAGACTTCCTGGCGCGATCGCAAGCGGTCTCCCGGCCGCAAAAGGAGGAGAAATGCCACTCGCCGATTCGTCCTATCCGCTCTTGAACATCTTCTGGACGATGGTGGAGCTGTTCCTGTGGATCATTTGGATCTGGATCCTGATCTGGATCTTCATTGACATCTTCCGCAGTCGTGACCTGTCCGGCTGGGCCAAGGCCCTCTGGTTCCTGTTCGTGCTGTTCATCCCGCTGATCGGCGTGCTGGTCTACCTGATCGTCCGTGGCAGCTCGATGCACGAGCGGGCCGTGCAGGATGCCCGGCAGCAGGACCAGGAGTTCCGTCAGTACGTTCAGCAGGCCACGGCGGACTCGTCGACCAGCACGGCGGACCAGCTGACGAAGCTGGCCGACCTCCGCGACCGAGGGGTCATCTCCCCCGAGGAGTTCGAGCGCGAGAAGGCAAAGGTCCTGGGCTCAACATCCGCGTCGTAGGAACCTCGCGCCGGCTACGGTCCGGGCTCCGGCGGACACTACGCCCGGAGCCCGGCCGTCGGCGTGCCCGGTCAGGCCGCCGGCCGGCACTCGCGGTGGGGGATTCGGTCAGCACACTGGGCAGCCGGGGCCGCGAGCTCAAGGTGGCGCCGCCGGTGTGGGCCGCCGCCGCGCCAGCCGGCGGCCAGCGCGACGACGGCGGGGACGATGAGTGCCCAGCCGCAGTAGGCGAGCATGACGATGACGGCGAGCGCTGCGGGGACGGCTGCCACGCGGGCGGGGCCGCGTAGTGCCCGCGTGGCGGCGATCATGCTGGCCAGATAGACGGAGAGGAAGAGGGCCGTGGGCACCGCGACCAGCGATGCGGCGCCCACCAGCCGGAGCCCATAGAGCGTTATGAGGAGCAGGCCCGCCGCCGCGATCGTCGCCAGGAACCGGGCGGATGGCCGGGGATGCCGGCCGGGGGCCGGAGGCGAGCCGGTCAGCTGCCGTGCCATCGTCGCGGCGCCGGTGACGTAGGCGTTCGTCGCGCCCAGCGTCAGCACGACCGCTGCCACCGCCGCGGCGGCCGTGCCGGCCGGGCCGATGGCACGGCGGAGCAGGTCGGCCAGCGGGACCGTAGTCGCCGCTCCCGGCCCGAGCACGCTGATCGTGGCGATCGCCAGGCTCAGGTAGAGCGCGCTCGTGGCCGCCAGCGCGATCGCCACCACACGCGGCAGCTGCCGGGACGGGTTCGCGAAGCGTGTCGTCAGTGGCGCGACCGCCTCCCAGCCCACGAACGACAGCATGAGCGTCGTGGCCGCGTGCCCGATGGACAGCCAGCCGTGTGGCACGAACGGGGTCCAGTTGGCGGCACGCGCCGAGCCCGCCGACCCGGCGACGGCCACGACCACCACACCGATCAGCAGGCTGACAAGGATGAGCTGGGCGCCGGTGCTCGCCCGGAGCCCGCCGGCCGCGAGCGCGAGCAGGGTCAGCAACAACATCGCGGCGGTGGTCGCGCGCGCCAGGTAGCCGCCGCCGGTGAGCCCGGTGACATAGCTGGCCCCGATCAGGCAGACGATGGGCGCGCCGCCGACCACTCCGGCCAGGAAGGACCAGCCGGCCACGCGCCCGGCCCGCGGGCCCAGGGCGGCCGCCACGTATCCCATGACCCCGCCCGCCGAGGGAGACGTCCTGCCGAACGCCGAGAAGATGGCGGCGAACAGGCCGGACAGGCCGAGCAGCGCGAGCCAGGCCAGGACGGACGCTGGCCCGGCCTCGGCGGCGGCGAGACCGGGAAGGAGCAGGAGGCCGGGGCCGAGGAGGGCACCGATGTAGAGGGCGGCGCCCCGCGAGGTCGTCAGGTGCTGCGGGCCGCCCAACGTGTGCGCGGATGACTGTGTCATACCTCCAGCGTGGCCGAAATGGGCTCGCACGCGATGGCAAATATGGCGCCAACTAGGGTCAGCAGCGCAATATCGTTGTGCTGTATTCGCTGTAGAGTAGGTTTCATGCCGGACCACAGACCAGACCGGCTGGATCGTGCCATCGTGGCCAGGCTGCAGCGTGACGGCCGGATCGCGAACGTGGATCTCGCCGATGCGGTCGCGCTGTCGCCGTCGGCGTGCCTGCGGCGAGTGAGGGCGCTGGAGGCCAGCGGGATCATCGCCGGATACCACGCCGAGGTGAGCAGGGCATCGGCCGGGCTCGGGCTGACCGTCTTCATCGGCCTGAGGGTCGAGGGCCACTCGCAGGACACCTCATCGCGGATCGAGGAGGCCCTGCTGGCCATCCCCGCCGTCGTTGCCTGTTACCTGGTCTCCGGAACCGAGGATTTCCTGGTGGAAGCCGCCGTGCCCGACCTCGCGAGCTATGAGCAGCTGCTGCTGGGCCAGATCCTGACCATCCCGTCGGTCATCGAGGCACGGAGCACCTTCGCGATCCGGACGATCCTCAACCGTGGACCCATGCCACTTGATCACTGGCGCTAGGCGGGCAGCGGTGAGATATCCGCGACCGCCCTCGCCGATCAACACGGCGGAGCGGACCTGAAGGCCGCGCATGCCCGCGCGCACCGCGTCCGCCAGTTCCCAGGCGCGCGGGCGGAGGTGACCGTCCACGCGGGTCAGCTGCCGCCGCGCTGCAGCTGTTCGGCGCGCAGCCGGGCCACCTGCTCGATGAGGTCGTAAGGGATGGGCCTGGACAGCGGGAACTTCACGGTGCTCTTTTCGGCCCGGTACGGCCCGATCCGGCGCTCGAAGGACTCATCCCCGGCCGGCGCCGGGTAGAGGCTGATGTGGCGCTTCCAGCCCGCGAAGTACAGCAAGGGCGCGCCGCCGAGCGTGATGGTCGGCATCTGGTAGCTGATCGTCTCCCCGGCAGCGGGCACGGCGTCCAGGACCTTGCGGCGGACCTGCTGGAGTATCGCCTGGACGTCGGCCGGGAAGGAGCCGATGTATTCGTCCACGGAGGCGAACTTGTTCTCTGCCATGCGATCCCCTCGGTTCGGGCACGGCTGAACCGACGCGCCGCGCGTCCTATCCCGAGTGTGCCCGAGCGGCCCGCATCCAGCGCCCTCCTGCCGGAGCCTCTTAGCAAGGGCTCAGGGCATCGGCCGCGGCGCGGACCCTGGCGCGCAGGTCCTCGGGGCTGGCCCGGTGATAGACGGGGCTGGTGGCGTCGGCGAGCAGGGCCCTGGCCTGGGCAACTCCCTGTGCGGATACCGGGCCGGCGGCGAGCAGGCGGCGGATCAGGTCCCGGAGCTCCGCCGAGCAGTCCTGGATCCGCTCCCGGCAGACCGGAACCGGCAGGTGGCCCGCTTCCGGCGCGTGCGCCGCGGCAGCCAGGATCCGCTGCGCGGACCGGGCCAGGTCGCGCCGGGTCTGCATCCGCACCAGCATCCGGGCCCGCAGCGACAGCGCCACGGTCGCGTCGGGCGACTCCCCGGCGGCCAGGTCGCCGTCGAGGCGGGACGCACGGAGGCGGACCAGAAGCCGGTCCCTGGGGCGGACGCCGGCGGGGACGGGACAGCAGTCTCGCAGCAGCACGAGCATCGGGCACCTCCCAGGCCGCCCGGCCCGCCGCGGGGCCGTAGCGCGACCTTCGACCAGGCTATGCAGGTCATTCGTGACCGGTCAAAGTATTTAACTGGTCACGCATGCGCTACGCTGGCGTGATGACGCCGTCCGCCCGGGTCCCGGCTGGCGGGTGCAGCCGGCCCCAGCCTGGTGCGACGTGGCCGTGTGCGGCAACCTCATCGAGAACCGAACCTCCGAGTACGGCGCGGCGGTCGGGCGGCGCCAGCCGTTTCGGCGCCACGGGAGTGAGGTATCGTCGCTGGCTAGAGGGGGCATACGGATCGCGCCGCCGGTCAGGTGTTGCGGGGATTCCGGCCTCGAGGCATCCCCGGAGTGCCGGGCGCCGGGCATCCGTGGTCGTGCACGACAACGATCGAGCGCCGGGCCCGTCAGCAACCCGCCGGGCTGTCCGTGCTGGCCCGGTGCGGATCGGATGACCGGTCGGCCTGGCTGCGTCCGGCCGGGCCCTGAGCTTGCAACCAGGAGCGGCAACCGGGAGGTCTTCGATGGCGAGGGCGGCCGAGACGCGGTTTACGCGCTCTGGCGACGTTGATATCGCCTACCAGGTCTTCGGGGATGGCGAGCGCGACATCGTGATGACGATGGGATGGGTCACTCATCTCGAAGTCATGTGGGAACTGCCGGAGCTGGCCTACTTCCTGGAGCGCATGGCGGGCATAGGCCGCGTGATCATTTTCGACAAGCGCGGGACCGGGCTTTCCGACCGGGTGCCGGGGATGGTGACGCTGGAGCAGAGGGCCGAAGATGTCGGCGCCGTCATGGACGCCGCGCAATCCGAGCAGGCCGCCTTCGTCGGTTGGGGGGACGGTGGCGGGATCGGGGCCATGTTCGCGGCGACAAACCCGGAGCGCATCTCGGCACTGGTGCTCTCGGCAATGGCGTTCATCACGACGCCCGCGGCCGTCATCGCCGACCCGGCCCAGATGCAGCTCTTCTGGGACACGATCGAGCAGGGGTGGGGCAACGGCAACATGCTGGACCTCGCGGCGCCGCGGCACGCGGGCGATCCACGGCTGCGGACGTGGTGGCGCCGGTGGGAACGGCAGTCGGCGACCCCGAACGCCGCGGCCACACTGCTGCGGTGGGGAGCCGAGGCCGACCTGCG
>DASYQM010000256.1:0-3317 GCA_036005525.1 Streptosporangiaceae bacterium | reverse complement strand
TGGATGATCTCAAAGCCAAGGCACTGGCGGCGCTGCACCGGCTGCAAAAGCTCCCGTCCCTGGTGCGGAGCTTCTTCCGGGACCCGAGCCTTCGTTACATCACCGCCTGATCAGTCCACTTACTTACATTCGCCTTGGTATGTGGTCGCTTGCAACCTTCGACTCCGCACGGCTTCTGCGAACGAGCATGTCGCTTACAGAACCCTCTGGCGTTATGCGGTCTACCACAACTTTCGATCGAGCAAATGCGCGTCGAGGGCGGCCTTGGTCGAGGGGTAGCGATGGTGAGCGGATTACCGTGCTTGCGCCACCGTTCGTAATGCTTGTGGCACCAATCTCGTTTGCGACGAGGATTCTCACACCCCTCGACCAAGCATGTAGCCTGTGCCACTGTCGGCACCTTTCCTTCGCTGTAGGTGTCGGCTTGGCGCCCGGGTGCTAGCACACCGCGGGCGCCGATTGCCGCTGACTGTACCTGGGTGCCCCGACGGTCCGTCCCGCGCGGGAGGTGCCGCACAGTCTGCGGCTACGTCGGCGGTTGGGTGGAATCCCGATGATCCGCTAGGGCCAGGCTCGGGTGATGCGGAGTGGCCCGGCCGGCTGGGGAAGGAGCCGGCCGGGTCGCGCTGGTCACGCTGGTCAGTCGATGAAGCTGTCGATCTCGTCGGCGAGGTCGTAGCGGGCGAGGATCTCCATGCCGGGGTCGACGTGCCGACTGGTCAGCGCCGCAAGCGCGGCCGCATCGAACTCGTGGGTCCGTAGTGCGTCGGCGAGCCGGGCGAGGAGCGCGTCGCGGTCGTCGGGGTCGCCGTTGTGGGCCTGTAGGCAGTCGAGCACGGCGGGCAGATCGGCGGGTGGGAAGCGTACGGAGATGGCGATGTCGATGTCGGCGGGCATCCCGACCGCGGCGAAGTCGCAGGGTGCGGCCTCGAGCCGCCAAGCGCCGCACAGGTCGCTTGGTTGGAGGTCGCCGATGACGCGGTTGTAGAGGCTGTCGGGGTCGAGGTCGGAATCGGCGGGGCGGTTCCCGGCGACGATGTTGAGGAACGCCTCGGCGCTGGCGGGCGGGAGCTGGATCCAGACGAGCCCGTGGCCGTCCTGCTGGCAGCTCATGTTGGTGTCGATCCCGGCTCGCCACAGTTCCCGGATCAGCGGGGCGAGCGCTTGGTCGACGTGGGCCTGCCGGTTGCCGACCTGGACGTGAACTTGCGGGTGGATGGTCGGGGCGTGCTTGGCGTGGCACCGGCCGCAGTCGGCGCAGTAGGGCTCAGTTACGGTCATGTGTCGTATCCTTCCTGTCGTGAGATGTGCGGCCCTGGCCTTGTGCTGGGGCCGCGGTCGCGTCCGGGTCGAGTGGCGTGGTGGGCTGCGGGCGGTCATGGTTGGACCTTCCGGCGGGCGAGTCGGTCGGCCTTGCCAGCCGCCGCGGTGAGCGCGGCGGCCAGTGCGCGGGCCTGCTCGGCGGTCATGCCGGGGTCGCTGTCGGGCTGCTGGTCGACCAGGTAGACGCGGCCGAGTCGGGCGGTGACCGTGTAGCCGCCGACCTCCACGTCAGGGCGGGGCCGGGTCACCGCGTCCACCGCCCCGGGTCCGGGCCTAGACGCTGATCGGGGTCGAACAGCGAGCCGGCCTCATGCGTGCCATGGGTGCCGTGCGCGTCTAGCTTGGCGGGGCTGGCATCCATGGCACGCATGGAGTCCGGCAGCGCCCACAGGTAGTAGGCGCCCGGACCGAAGCCCTCCCGTTTGGTGACGGCGCCGATCGCCACGCGGGCGCGGGCAAGCGTCCGCTCGGAGATGCCAGCGTCGCGGGCCTGCGTCTTGGCCTGCTTGGCGGGCACCGGCCCGGCGGCGAGGATCTCGCGCAGGACCTCCTCGGCCTCGCGGCGGGCGGGCGCGTCCGCATCGTCTCCGCGGTCTACCCGCAGCAGGTCAGCGGCGGAGTAGCTGACCGTGCCGTCCCAGATGATCTTGGCGACGCCGTACAGCTCATCAGACACCAGCCGGTAGGCGAGCGCGTCGGGCAGCTTGGCAAGGTTGGACTTGGTGACCGCGAGCACGCGCCGGTCCGGGTCCTCGGGGTCGGGCGCCACCAGCAGGCCGGCGCGGGCGGCGCCGATGATGCCGATCGAGCCGCCGCCCCGGTACAGCGGCGAGCCGGCGGCGGACTTGTTCATGTGGCGCACGATCACCACGGCGGCGCCCGTGCGGGCCGCCATGGCGGCCATGGCTGCCAGCGCGCGGCGCACGTCCTGGTCGCGGTGCGCGTCGACCTGGCCGGACAGGAACGCCATCAGCGGGTCGATGATGACCAGGGCGGCGCGGCGGTCCTTGGCGTAGCCCTCGAGCTGGTCGAGGTCCAGGGGGAGCTCCGGCGGGCGGGGTGGCTCGCCCTCGGGGCGGATGTCGGGCAGGACCCAGCAGCGGCCGAGGTCGGCGCCGGCGGCTTCCAGGCGGGGGCGGATGGTGTCGCCGATCTCGTCCTCGGCGGACAGCAGGATCACGTCGCCGATCTCGGGCCTGGCCTGGTCGGGGAACGGCGAGCCGGTCGTGACCTTGGCGGCCAGCGTCAGTGTCAGGGTGCTCTTGCCCACGCCCGGGTCGCCGTCCAGGGCGGTGATCTTGCCGAGGGGGATGCGGCCGGGCCACAGCCAGCGGACGGGCTCGACCGCCACGTCAGCGACGCAGATCAGGTCGCCGCTCATGCGGGCAGCCCCGTGCAGTACGGACACCAGGGCGGGCACCGGTCCGGCCCGGCCAGCGACGGCAGCAGGCCAAAGCCGGGGCCATAGGCCAGTTCGATCAGCTCGAGGGTGGCCAGCCGCCGGACGGTGCGTGCTCGCGGCTGGTCTCGCGCATCGGCTACGATCAGCGAAGCGGTCGAGCGGCTGAGCGGCGGCGAGACCTCCGGGTCCGGTGTCTGGGGTGGCACCGGGCCCGTTCGCGTGTCACGCACCGCGGGCGACCTCCCGCTCGGCGAGCCAGCGCAACACCTCGGACCTGCGGAACCGGACGTGATTGCCGAGCTTGAAGCCGGCCGGGCCGCGCTCGGGGCTCTTGTCGCCGGCCGACCGCCAGTTGCGCAGCGTCTTCTCCGGCACCTTCGTCAGCGCGGCCACCTCAGCGAACGTCAGTAGCTCGTCCACCTCAGACACCTGTTCTGTCACCTTTCACCTCGTCATGGTCACCGAGATGTGCCATTCCTGCTGTGCCCTATGGTTGCCTAAAGGTGCCCGGGGCGGTAGGTTATGTGAAGAATTGGCACATCGAACGGGAGGCGTAATGGACGATCAAGCGCCAGCGTGGCGGCCGAGCGAG
>DASYQM010000255.1:0-4656 GCA_036005525.1 Streptosporangiaceae bacterium | reverse complement strand
GGACAAGACAGACATCCCAGGAGCTTAAATGTCAAGCCGCGGTCGTGATTTCGTGACTGGCGTGCTGCGGCCAGGCGGTGGCCTCGTTGTAGAGGGTGCGGGTCTTCAGGCAGCCGTGCAGGATGCCGACGAGCCGGTTGGCGAGCTGGCGCAGCGCGGCCCGGTGGCCGAGGCCGCGTGCGCGCTGCTGGTCGTAGTAGGCGCGGGCTCCGGGGGAGGCTTTCAAGGCGGTGAAGGCCTGGCCGTCGAGGGCGTCGCGAAGCCGGTCGTTGTGCACATACCGGGCCAGGACGGTTTTGCGCTTGCCGGATTTGCGGGTGATCGGGCTGGTGGCGGCGTAGTTCTTGCGGGCCTTGGCGCTGGTGTAGCGGCGCGGGTCGTCGCCGAATTCTGCGAGCACCCGGGCGCCGAGGATGGGTCCCAGGCCGGGCTGGGAGGTGATGATCTCAGCGTCCGGGTGCTGACTGAAATGCGCCTGCACCTGCCCCTCCAGCACCTTGACCTGCTCGCTGACCGCGGTGATGACCGCGGTCAGGGACCGGACTACCGCGGCGCAGGCGGCGGTAACCTGCGGCGGCTGGGCCAGCTGCGGCGAGCGCAGCGCGGCCCGGATCGCCGCGGTCTTCCCGGCGATGTCGCGGCGGCGGGCGCGCTTGAGCGCGGCGGCCACCTGGGCGGTGGTCAGCCTCGCCGCCGATGCCGGGTCCGGGGCGCGGGCCAGCAGCTCGAGGGCGTCCGGAGCGTCCAGGTCCGGGTAGGCCTCCAGCGCGGCGGGGAAGTAGTCGCGCAGCTGGTAGCGCAGCCGCTGCACCTGCCGGGTCCGCTCCCAGATCAGCGTCTTATGCGCCCGGGCCACCACCTTGACCGCCTGCGCGGCCGGGCTGTCAGCGGCCACCGCCCGCAGCTGGTGGGCGTCGGTGCGCACCATGTCGGCCATGGTGTGCGCGTCAGCTGCGTCGCTCTTGGCCCCGGACACCCCGTGCCGCTCCCGGTACCGGGCCACCTGCAGCGGGTTCACCCCGAACACCGTGTATCCGGCCGCAGCCAGCGCCGTCACCCACAGGCCCCGGTCGGTCTCAATCCCAACCCGCACCTCGGCCGTCTCAGCATCCTCGCCGAGCTGCTCGCCGATCATCGCATGCAGCCGGGCCATCCCCGCCGCGCCCTCGGGCAGCCGCGCGCGGGCCAGCGTCCGGCCAGCCTCATCCATCAGCTCGACATCATGATGATCCTCAGCCCAGTCATCACCTGCCAGCAACAGTTGCATGCGCTCTCCCGTCCTCGACCCCAGCACCAGCACGGCAGCCCGCGGGAGAACCATCAGCGACCTAATAAACCAGTGCTCACGCCGCACACCGGCGGGCACGACATCCCAGCAGCGATCCATTCTCCCGGCCACCGGCAAGGGCACGATCTGTCTTCAGGGCTCCCCAAAAGCGCCCGGGGAGGGGCAGTGCTCACCTGCCTGCGGCTACCGGACCCGAGTCTGCCGGATGGCCGACTCGTAACTCTTATTAGGGAGGGGCCACTCGCGGTGGAGGGCAAGCTCTTATGAGGTCATGATCTTGACCCGGTTTAGCGGACTTGCGTGTCGGGAGACGACTGATGCTCGGCAGTCCGAGAGGATCAGCCGATGCCGAGACCGTATCCGCCGATGCCGAGACCGTATCCGCCGGAATTCCGCCGCCGTGCCCTCGACCTGGTTGAGTCGGGCCAGACTGTCCGCGACGTGGCGGCGTCATTGGGGATGGCTGAGTCATGCCTGCACCGGTGGCGGCATCGCGACCTGGTAGAGCGGGGCCTGAAGCCTGGCGTCACCGTGCAGGAGAGTGCAGAGCTGGCTGCAGCGCGGGGCAGGATCCGTGAGCTGGAAGAGGAAGTGAAGATCCTGCGTAAGGCGGCGGCAGCGGTCGAGGCGGTGGTGCGCCCAAAAGACCGGTATCGCCTGGTCGCGGAACTCTACGCTGAGGGCGTGCGGATCGGGCGGGCCTGCCATGCGCTCGGGGTATCGCGGTCGGGGTATTACGCCTGGGCCGGGCGGGCGCCGTCACCCAGGGCGATCCGCCAGGCCTGGCTGACCGACCTTATCGGCAGCATCCACCAGGCCTCACGCGGAACCTATGGCGCCCCCAGGGTGCACGCCGAGCTGGTCTATGGGCACGGCATCACGGTCGGGCACAACACCGTCAGCCTGCTGATGCGCCGCGCTGGCCTGGCCGGCCTGCCCACTCGCTCGCGTGGCAAGCGGACCCAGAAGCTGGCCACCCCGGCCGACCTGGCCGCCGTCGCCGCCGCGCTCAACGGCCGCCCCCGCAAGACCCTCGGCTGGAAGACCCCGGCCGAGGCGCTGGATGAGTTCCTATACTCCTGCCAGCAAGGCGGTGTTGCGACGACCCTTTGAACCCGGGCAGTTCACCTCTTGGACTTCACCGAACGCGCCCGCAAGGCCGGGCTGCTGCCCTCCCTGGGAACCGTCGGCGACCCCTACGACAACGCCGTCATCGAGTCGTTCTGGGGCCGCATGCAAACAGAGCTGCTCAACCGGCAGCGCTGGAACACCCGCCTCCAGCTCGCCAACGCGATCTTCGAGTACATCGAGGGCTTCCACAACCGCCGCCGCCGCCATTCAGCGCTCGGCTGGCAAACCCCAATAGAGTTCGAAACCAGCACCATCAGCCGGGCGCCGGCTCCTCAGACCCCTGTCCAGGTAACCGTGTCATGATCATCACGTCCAGCAAATCAGGGTGATGCCCGGGGACGGCCGGCGAATCGATCTCAGGCCAGCACAGGTGCGGCAGCCGATTAGTGAGTCAGGCCGCCCCCGGGAGCGGGTGGGTTAGCCGGCCGGTGGGCGAAGGTGGGGGTAGACCTCGCGGGCGGCGTAACGCTTGAGGCAGCGGATGATCTCCTTCTTGGACAGGCCCTCTTTGCCGCGCCGCGCGGGGTAGGCGCGGGTCGGCTGGTGTGAGCTCATCCGGGTGATCACGATCTGCCACAGGGCGTGGTTGGCCTGGCGGTCGCCGCCCGGGTTGAGCCGGTGGCGGGTGACCTTCCCCGAGGAGGCGGGGATCGGCGCGGTGGCGCACAGGTGCGCCCACGCGGCCTCGGAACGCAGCCGTTCGGGGTGGTCCCCGGCGGCGACCAGCAGCATGGCGGCGCTGTCGGGGCCGACGCCGTATAAGGCGAGCAGGCCGGGGGCGCGCGCGGTCACCAGCGGGGCGATCAGCTCATCGAGGCGCCCCAGCTGGCTGCCGGGGAAGATGGCGCGCCGTCCCAGCTCGCGCAGCGCGATCCGGGTGGCATAGCCGACGACATCGCTGGGGCGGGGCCGCAGCGAGGCCAGCTCGGTGACCAGGCCGGCAGCGGTGTGCTGAGCGAAGCGGGCACGCAGGTCATCGGGGCCGGTCACGATCAGGGACCTGGCCTGGTTGATGGTCTGGGTCCGCTCGGCGCGGGCGCTGCGCTTGGCCACCATCAGCGCCCGGATCGCCTCGACCGCGCCATCGCGGCCCTTCGGCGCCCCGCGGGCCCGCCCGGACTGGGCGGCCCGGGCGGCGCTGACCGCATCGAGCGGATCGGACTTGCCCGCCCGGCGCCGGTCCTGCCGGTCGCTGCGGTCCACCTCCACCACCCGCACACCCGCGGCTGCCAGGTGACGGGCCAGGCCAGCGCCGTAGCTGCCCGTCCCTTCGATCCCGGCCAGGCACACGGTCCCGAACCCGCCCAGCAAGCCCAGCAGCCGGGCATATCCAGCCGCGGTAGCCGGGAACTCCGCCACGCCGAGCAGCCCGCCGACAGGATCGAGCGCGGCCGCCACATGCACGTCCGCGTGAGTGTCCACGCCGCCGGTGACAGCGCGTGTCTCTACGATGGTCAACGTCATCCCTTTCTGTGGTTGAGGGATGGCACGCACCCGCTGGCCGCCGGACCCTGAGAACCCCGGCCTCTTGCCCAGGCCAGGCAGATCAGACCGGCAGCGCCGGTGGGTGCCACAAAACCTGGGCCCGGCCGGCAAATCGATTCTCAAGACAGCCCGAGCGGCGTCAGCCGATTCGGAGGTCAGGCCGGGACCCAGGCCACCGACCCTACGCCCCCGCCAGATCAAAGCCAGGGAGGCAGGGCCGGAAGCACTACCCACATCCTCCCTGCCGATTATTAGCTGTTATCTCGATGCGGATGTCGCGGCCGGACCGGCTACAGATGTCCCTATTCTGGCGGGTCGTGAATCAGCCTCGGGCCGGGATGGCTGTAATCGCTACGTAATCTGGACTTGTGAAGGCCGTGGGGGAGGCGCGGACGTTGCCTGAAGCTCTATCACCCCTCGTTCGCGGTGCAGCGGGTCGTGGGCTTTCTGCCGTAGGCGTCCGCAGGGGGTCTGGCCGCCGAGGGCGCCGTGGGGGCGATGGTAGTTGTAGTAGTCCTCCCACTCTTGGAGTTTTGGCTGAAGAGGTTGGTGTCGTCGATGACCTGGCCTTCCAGCAGCCGGTAGAACTCTTCGGCGTCGATCCGAGCTCCGATCCGGACAGTCTGTCCACTTTGACGCCGCTCGGCTGGCTGTGACGCGGGTGAGCTGGTTCAGGTCGCGGCGCGGCGCGTGGTGAATCGCGTTCATGAGCGTCCAGCTGGCCCAGCCGGTGTGCTGGATGGTGCGGAGCG
>DASYQM010000254.1:0-7385 GCA_036005525.1 Streptosporangiaceae bacterium | reverse complement strand
GAGGGCGGCGCCCAGGCGGTCTGCTCATGCGGCTGGCGCAGCCCGGTGTTCGGCGCGGACAAGGCGGCCGGCACGATGGACCCACTGCAGCGCGCGGCCGACGCCGGCGACCTGCACGAGTGGGAGATGTCTCTGCCATAGGCGGCGCCACGTGCCGGTGCGCTGGCACCGTTCGCAGGCAGGCGCGGCCCGCGCCATGTCCCCTCCCGGGAGTCAGCCCCCCGGCTCCACGGAGTGGCGCGGGCCGCTCAGCCGCCACAGCTTCGCAGCCCGCTATCGAGCGACTGCCGGACATCCACCTCCACCAGCATGGCGTGTGCACCGGCGACGGCACCTACCAGGTACTCCGCTGAGCACCAGCTGGGCGCGGTGCGATGTTCTGGTTGCTGCGGAAGACGTTGTGGGGGTCGTAGCGTGCTTTGATGTGGGCGAGACGCTCATAGCGTGGGCCGTAGGCGGCACGCACGCGCTGTTCGCCCTCATCATTGTGGACGAAATTCACGTACACGCCCCCGGTCGAGTGTGGCTGCAGGGCGTGGAATTCTTCGCGGCACCAGCCGATGTCGGGGTGAGTTGGCCCGCCCTCCACCCACGCTGCGTTGATCACGACCGCGTGCCTGGCGTCACGGCCGCTCGCCGCTGAGTGGTGGTCCGGGAGGCGGGCTATCTGCCCGCCGAGGTGAAACAGCAGAGTGTAGGCGGCGGCGGACGACTTGCGCCAGGCGTGCTCAGCCAGGACGTCGATGACGGCATCGGTGAGCGGCGGGAGATAGTGGGACTTCCAGTAGTAGCCCCAGCCGTGGGGCACGGTGGCGTCAAACATGGCCTGCTGCGCCAGGTACGGCTTGCGCTGGACGAGGTCGGCCGCGGGCGGGCCGAAGCTGCGCAGCGGGCGCAGGAGCCGTTTCCCCTCACCGAGGTTGCCCGAGTAGAACGGCACGAGCATGACCACCGCCTTTCCGCGCAGGTCAGCCGGTATCCAGTCCAGCCCGGGCGCGGTGCGCAGATTGACGTACACGCTGAGTTCGTCGGGGGCGTCGCTGATGAAATCCCGGTAGAAGTGCAATACCTCGCGGGCCCGGTCGGCGGTGTGGAAGATGGGACCAGCCAAGACCTCCGTCCCGGTGTCATGGAGCCCGAACTCGAACTCGGTCACGATGCCGAAGTTCCCTCCGCCGCCGCGGATGGCCCAGAACAGGTCCGGATGGTCGGTCTCGCTGGCGCGGACGCGCTCCCCGCTAGCCAGGAGCAGTTCTGTCGCGATGAGGTTGTCGCTGACCAGGCCGAACCGCCGGCTCAGCCAGCCGAAGCCGCCGCCGAGCGTCAGCCCGGCCACACCGGTGTGGGTCACGACCCCCGCTGGAGCCGCCAACCCGAACGGCTGGGTGGCAGAGTCGAAATCGCCCCACAGGGCGCCCGGCTGCACCCAGGCCCGGCGGCGCCGGCTATCGACCCGGACGCGGCGCATCAGCGAGAAGTCGATCGCCATGGCGCCGTCAGCGAGCGCCCAGCCACCGACATTGTGGCCGCCACCGCGGATCGTCACCGGGGTTCCCGCCTGGAGCGCATAGCCGAGCGCGGCTGCGGCGTCGTCGGTGCTGGTACAGCGTGCGATCAGCGCCGGATGCCGGTCGATGGCCCCGTTCCACAGCCGCCTGGCCTCGTCGTAGGCGACATCGCCGGGCCGGATCAGCTCGCCCCTGAAGCCAGCTGGTGTGCTCAGAAGCCGCATGCCTCAAGCATCTGCCCGGCGCACCGATAACAGAAGGACAAAATTTGTCTTTGCTCTCACCGTGCGGGCAGCGATACTCGTAACCGTGGCGCGCGGATACGGCGAGTACTGCCCGATCGCCAAGGCGGCCGAGGTCCTGGCCGAACGCTGGACGCCGCTCATCATCCGTAACATTTACCTCCGGTCACATTCGTTCGGCGATATCCACCAGGGCTGTCCCCGCATGTCGACCACGCTGCTCGCGCAACGGCTTCGTGCCCTGGAACGGGCACAAGTCATCGAGCGGGTGGCGGCGCCAGCGGGCCGCGGATCCCGTTACTACCTGACGTCGGCCGGCCAGGAGCTGGCCGAAGTGGTGCTGCACATGGGGACCTGGGGCGCCCGCTGGCTCGACCTGGCCCCGGCGGACTACGACGCTGCGGTCGTCCTCTGGGCCTGGGCCAAGTTCGTAGACGCCGGCCGGCTCCCGCCCCACCGGGTCGTGGTCCGCTTCGACATCAGCGACGACAAGCACCGCTACTGGATGCTGTTGCAGCGCCCGGAGTCGGAGGTCTGCGTCAAAAACCCCGGTCTCGACGAGGATCTCATTATCACGACCGACTCGGTCACGCTGACCGACGTCCACCGCGGGCGTCTGGACTTCGGTCAGGCAATCAAGAGCGGCCGGCTGACGATAGCTGGGCCACGAGACCTTGCCAGGGCCTTTCCCACCTGGGGCGGGCTCAGCTACTACGCCAAGGTCAGACCGGCCAGGGAACCCATTCCCTGATCACAACGCTAGCCCTGCACACGGTGCCACAGGGCCCGGGATACGGGCGAACGGTACAGGCGGCACGGCAGCACGCTGCGCAGCCACACCCAGCGCGGCACCCAGCCGGGGGGCCATAGCCACCACCTGACCCACACCTAGAACGCGGCTGCCCGCGCCGGAGCGCGCCTTCGAACGGGCCGAAACGAAGCAGCGGAGCAGAGGCACGCGGCAGCCGCATCGGTGAGGTTACACCGGGTTCTTCGGGGCCAGGGGTCTGCCCGCAGGACAATGCCCATGTGACCGCGCACATTGTCTACCTTTTGGGCGGCGCTCGGCGGGTGGGGAAGTCCGCGCTAGCGCAGCGCCTGCTCGCCGTCGACGGAATCCCGTGGCTGCCGACCGATATCATCAGGACGGTGGTGCGGCGCGTGGTTCCCGCAGTTGATGCCGCCGACCAGGATCCCGTCGACGCCGCTGCACTTGGCGAGGTCATGTACCCGCACATTGAGCAGGCGGCGCAGGTGTGCGCTGAGGAAGCTGGCCGGTTCTTGATCGAGGGCTTCGAGCTGGCGCCCTCCTACCCGATGCGGCTGCGGGCCGCGCTCGGCGGAACCGAGATCCGCGCGTACTTTCTTGGGCATGGTTCCTTCTCGGCTGAAGATCTCGCCGGGTACCGGGGACCGAAACCGCAGTCCGAGCGCGTTTTGTCACCCCGGGGAACTGCGCGAGTCGGCCAGCTGGATCCGCCGCCGCAGCAGACAGCTGCGTCAGCAGTGCGACGCTCTGCGCGTGCCGTACGTGGACGTCGGGGAGGCGGGCTTCGAGACCGCGATGGCCGCAGCCCGGCGCCTGCTTGTTGGCCGTGGCTGATGCACCATGGCCGTGAACTGCGGTGCCTCGTCGTCCCGGACTACGGGCAGTGCTGGCACTTCGGATCCTTCTGGCTCGTTGGCTGGATGACATGTAGGCAGGTGCCGGCCGGTCCTTGGCTGGCGTGTGGCCGGGCGGCAGTGGCTGGCCAAGGGGTGCTGATTGAGGTGTTTGAGCGGTTTACCGACCGGGCGCGGCGGGTGGTGGTCCTGGCGCAGGAAGAGGCCAGGATGCTCAACCACAACTACCTCGGCACCGAGCACCTGCTGCTCGGCCTGGTCCACGAGGGTGAGGGTGTGGCGGCCCGGGCGCTGGAGTCGCTGGGGATCAGCCTGGGCGCGGTACGCCAGCAGGTCGAGGAGATCATCGGCCAGGGCCAGCAGCCACCGGCCGGGCACGTCCCGTTCACGCCGCGGGCCAAGAAGGTCATCGAGCTGGCGCGGCGGGAGGCCAGCGACCTCGGCCACAACTACATCGGCACGGAGCACCTGCTGCTGGGCCTGGTCCGGGAGGGTGAGGGGGTGGCCGCGCAGGTGCTGGTGAAGCTGGGCGCCGACCTTGCCGGTGTGCGGCAGCAGGTGGTCGAGCTGCTCCATGGCCCGGCCGGGAGCGTCGTGCCCGGTCAGGGCCGCCGCCGGGGCAAGCGGGCGCGGGCCAGGCTCATCGATGACGCTCTGGCGCGGGTCGATGCGCTGGACCGGCGGCTGGCAGCCATCGAACGCTGGGCGGGCCTGCGGCCTGACCTGGCCGGCCTCGACGAGGAGATCACGCAGGTGCGCCGGGAGAAGGAAACCGCGATCGACGCCCAGGACTTCGAGACCGCCGCCGCGCTGCGCGACAAGGAGAAAGACCTGCACACCAGCAAGGCCAGCCGGGAGAAGGAGTGGGCAGCGGCCACCGGAGACCGCCCGTCCCTGGCCGCTGAGTTCGGCCGGGTCAACGCCGAGCTGCAGCGGCTGCGGGCCAACTTGCGCCAGCACGGCCTCGACAAAGACAACGGCACCGCATAGCCCCTGAAGCGCCCGACCACTCACCAGAGCACACGCACCGGCCGGGATGACACAGACATTCAAACGCTGGCTGCAAAACCTGGCCCAGCCGCGGATTAACAGCAGGCTCAGCCGGTTTCGAAACCGCCTGAGGCCGTCCGATGCGGGCGGAGCGTCGTGGCGACCGTGGCCACGCCCGCGTCCCGCGACAGCTTCCGGGCATGTCTTTACGTGCGGAGGTGTCCTCAAAGAGGTCCCTCTGCTGCTGATAGCGCTGCGGCCGGAGCGTTCCCGTGGGCGGCTGAGCCCGGGGAGCGTGAGCATGTGGGGCCCAGATGGAACACCACTAGTGATGGCGCGAAGAGACCAGGGTTCAAAGGTGGGCGACGCGAGGCTCGTTGGCCGGGCGCGGGCGGGTGATCAGGACGCGTTCGCCCAGCTGCTGCGCCGGTACCGGGGGAGCCTCCAGGGCATGTGCCGGCGCGCTGGAGGCCATGGAAAAGGTCCTCGCCGATCACCAGTTCGACGAGATCATCGTGGCCACCTTGCCCCGGCGCGTCTCGCGCTGGCTCGCCGCCGACCTGCCTCATCAGGCCGAGCGCCGGTTCGGGCTGCCAGTCACGACCATCATCAGCAGTACCTGACCGCCCGGCTCGGCGCAGGCCGACGGGCCCGGCGCCCGCCACACAGCGTGAGCGCGACGGTGGCGCCTTCAGTGCTCTCAACCACGTATAACGCCGACTCTGCGCTGCTGAGAGCAGATCGGGTCGCGCGGGTGGCCGCCCGCATATTGTCCGGTCGTGTGGGTTATGGCGAGGGCGGGTAGGGGTGCCTTGCCGGGCGAGGTCATCGCTGGGCCTGTGCCCAGGGATCCCGCTGTCGGCACCGTCTCACCTAGCAGGTTTGGGGATGTGAAGGCCGGCCGGGCCGTCCAGCCTGTGTCTCGGTGGGATCAAACGAGGCCGAGGAGAAAGAGGATGTTCGGGAAGAGGTATGTGCATGACCTGATCGAGCGGAGCGCGGAGAACGCGGCGGACCGGCGGCGGTTCCTCAAGAGCGCGACCGCAGCGGGCCTGGGAATGATCGGTGCGAGCGTGGCCGGCTCGGCGGCCACAGCGGCGTCTGCCTCAGCGCACGACGCTAACTCGATTTCGGATAGCGCGATCTTGAATTTCGCGCTGAACCTGGAGTACCTGGAGGGGGAGTTTTACTCCTTCGCGGTGCACGGGCATGGGCTGCCCGCCAACTTGACCCAGGGGACGGGCCGGCGCGGGCCCGTGATCGGCGGCCGCGCGGTCCCCTTTAAGACCAGGTCGATCCGCCAGTTCGCGGCCGAGATCGCCCATGACGAGTTCGACCACGTCCGGTTCCTGCACGCGGCGCTGGGCAGCGCGGCGGTGGCCCGGCCGACCATCAACATCAAGCAGAGCTTCACCGCCGTCGCGATAGCTGCGGGGCTGATCGGGCCTGGGCAGAGATTCGACGTCTACGCCAATGAGAACAACTTCTTGCAGGGCGCGTTCATCTTCGAAGATGTCGGGGTCACTGCGTTCAAGGGCGCCGCGCCGCTGATCAGCAACAAGACCTTCCTGTCCGCGGCCGCGGGCATGCTGGCGGTTGAGGCGTATCACGCGGCGACCATCCGCAGCGTGCTGTTTGACCGCGACCTGGCCCGGCAGGCTAATGCGATCTCGGCAGCGCGGGACAGCCTGGACGGGCCGAGCGATGATGACCAGGGCATCACTGTTAACGGCAGGGCCAATATCGTGCCCGCCGACAGCAACAGTGTTGCCTTTGGCCGTACCCCCGGCCGCGTGCTCAACGTCGTCTACCTGACTCCCAAGAAGGCGTCCCACGGCGGGTTCTACCCGGACGGCGTCAACGGGCAGATCCACACGAGCAGCTGACCAGTTCACACCTGCTGCGAGCAGGCGCAGCGTGATCATCGCCACCGGCACGCACTGGACGGCGGCGTCGGCCCTGCCCGCCGCGCTGGCCGAGGATCAGCGCTGCGGGCTGGCGCGGCGCCGCGAAATCGGCAGGCTCGCGCCCGCCGTGAAGTCGACGTCGCCCGGCAGCGGCGCGAGGTTGCGTGCCTCGACGGCCACATACTCCGCCAGGGTGCCGTCGCGATGCCAGTCCGTGAGGCCGAACACCCGCTGTCCCACCGACAGCCCTGTCGTGCCATAGCCGAGGGCGGTGACCACTCCGGCCAGCTCGTGCCCAGGGATCGACGGTGTTCGGTCACGGCCGAGGCGATCGGTCCAGGTCGAGGGCCACGCCATCTCAGTCGGGACGAATCCCGACGCATGAACCTCAACGACGACGTCGTTTATCGCGGCTGGCGGCTCGGGCCGCTCCACCAGCGTCATCCCGGCCGTTCCCGCAGCCTGGTCCGTCACGACGATCGCTTTCATGGGAATTGTCTCCTCGGTCATTTGTCTCTTTGGTGCATTGATGGGCGCGTGTCGCTCACGGACGAACGCGGATGATCGTCTGCCCGCTGATCCGCTCGGTCGGATTGAAGGCCGCGACGGCATCGTCGAGGGTCGCGACGTTGCCGATGTTCGTCCGCAGCCGTCCGTCCCGCACCCGCCGGACGATCTCACCCAGTTGGGCACGATCGGACATGACAACAAAGTCGATGGCCAAGCCGTCCACAGGCCGCGCCTCGGGCGGTCCGGCGATGGTCACCAGTGTTCCTCCGGCCCGGATCACGCCTGCGGACCGCCTTTGGATGTCTCCGCCGATGACGTCGAACACCAGGTCGACGCCGCCGACGTCTTCCAGCGCGTCGTTCTCAAGGTCGACGAACTCCATCGCGCCGAAGTCGAGCGTCTTCTGACGGTCGACGGCGCGTCCGGTGCCGATGACGTACGCGCCGGACTCACGTGCGAGCTGCGTCACCATCGACCCGACTGAGCCGGCCGCGCCGTGCACGAGGACGCTCTGCCCCGCCTGAAGGCGGCCGTGGTCGAACAGTCCCTGCCACGCGGTCAGACCCGGCATCGGCAGGCTCGCGCCCACCGTGAAGTCGACGTCG
>DASYQM010000253.1:0-12261 GCA_036005525.1 Streptosporangiaceae bacterium | reverse complement strand
GACCGGACCGACGGGGACCGTATCCACGAGGTCAGCACCTCACGATCGCGCGGCGGAACCTCCACGCTCACAGTCAACGGCATAAGCCATCGTCCGCGAACGATAATCAGAGGTCAAGATTTCTCGCTCACGCGGCACTAGGGAACGCGGTTAGCGTCCCGGCCGACGGGTTGCCCGGTGGGCGGCGGTGAGGTGGTAGGCAAGCAGCAGGGCCACCAGCACGACCATGATCACGATGCTGAGCGGGAGAGTGAGGATCGGGGTGGCTGCCGCAGCCGCCAATATTAGAGCTGCGGTGAGAAGCGTCGGTTGGAGGGCTGCGGGTTCGCCGCTCCTGCGGGCGCTGAGGAGTGCCAGGACGACGATGTATATCGAGACCGGGATGGCCACGGTAAAGGCCGCGAAGGACGGGGTGACGCGGGTGCTGTGGGTGAGAGTGCCGATCACGACCTGAAGCCCGGCGCCAAGGGCCGCGACCGCGGCGAAGATCAGGTAGTGCGCGAACGCCCACACGAACGTCCAGGGCAGCGATTGCCGGATTTCCTCGGCAGCGGAGTGCTTGAAATACGACCACCACAGCGCGAAAACCAGCAGCAGCCCGGCGGCTGCCGCGGTGATGAGGCCGGGCGAGGGCCGGCTGTGGTCCACCGCTTCCTGCGTTGCGGCGGCGATCGCCGCAACGACCTCCCCGAGTACGATGATGGTGAATTCTCCGTACCGCTCGGCGATGTGCCCCGGATGCCAGGGCGTGGGCCGCCCGCCGAACTCGGCCCAGGCCGGTACCGCCAGCTCGGCGGCCACCAGCACGAAAAAGCCCGTCACGTGGGCCAGCCCCGGCAGGAAGAGCCAGCCGATCCAGCACAGCTGGACCACGGTGACGCCTGCCGCGTACCGCAGCGTGCCAGCACGGCCTTCAGGGTGGCTCCGGGCAGCGCGTAGCCACTGTGTCACCAGGGCCATCCGCATGATCACGTAGCCGACCACGGCCACGGTGAAGTCGAAGTGCTCGAACGCAGCGGGGATCCCGGCCGCGAAGACCAGCACGCCTGCCATCTGCAACAACGTCAGCAAGCGGTAGGGCACGTCGTCGGTGTCGTAGGCGGAGGCGAACCAGGTGAAGTTCACCCAGGCCCACCACAGGCCGAAGAAAACCGCCGCGTAGCCCGCCAGCGCGTGGCCCACATCCCCTTGCGCCAGCGCGTGGTGCAGCTCGATGCCCGCCCGCGCTACCGCAACCACGAACGTCAGGTCGAACAGAAGCTCCAGCGGCGTGGAGGCACGGTGTGTCTCGGCCGGATCGCGGCCAGACATCCGCCGCACCCACGGCAGCGGGCGTGATGCGGGCTCGCTCATGCCATGCCACCGGCACGGGCAAATGTGAACGCCATCTCCACGTTCTACCAGCCAGGTAGCGGGTGAACCGGAAGACGCCAGCGAACGCCAGGCCGGTGCGAGCCTCGGTGTCCCACCGGTCGCCGGCCGGGATCTGCGGGTCAAGAGGTGAGGGCTATCCCGGCCGAAGCTGCGACATCACAATCCGGCCGCCACCATTTGTAACCGTGGTAGGTCAGCGGTCACGGTGGACGGCATCGCCGTCCGCCACGCCGTCCGCCGTGGACCACGGCGTGGCGGGTCGTGCCAGTCCTTCGCCGTCAACCACAATGTCGACCCGCTCCTGGAAGAACGCGACCAAGTCACGGATCTTTGGGTTCTCCGGGATCGGGTCCGGATAACTCCACGCAACGTCCTTGACGACGGTATCCCCGACCCGGATCGACCAGTAGCGGGCGCGGCCCTTGTACGGGCAGACCGACGTCGCGTCGCTCGCTTCGAAGAACTCGGTGCGCACGTCCTCGAAAGGCAGGTAGTAGCGGGTCGGCAGGGTGGTCTCAAACAGCAGCAGCGGCCGGACGCTGTCGGCCACCACCTGACCGCCCGCCAGCACCTGCACTCGCCGCGAACTGCGCAGCGTGTCCACCCGGTGGTGCGGGTCACGAGCGTGCCTCACGACCCGCTCGTCTTCCTCATACCACTCCAGTTGCCGCCAGGAGAACGTCACGTGATCAGCGAGGGCGGCCAGGGCGCCGCGGGGGTCGGGGTGGGTCCACGCCGCACGCTCGGCCCGCTTGCCGCCCATATGGACGGTCCAGGTGCGCTGCCCGCCATCGGCTCTTTCATCGACGAGCGCCCAGTCGACGACATCCACCTCCGGCAAGTAGTAAGTAGGCAGCCCGCTGGGGCCGTACTGGACCAGGAGCTGCGCCCGGTCACTCTCGGCGACGATCTCGTCGCCGAGCCGCACCCGGACCCGACGGCCGGTCGGCTCAACAAACGGCGGCGGCGGCTGGAAGCTGGTCACGGTGTCCCCCGTCACAGATATCAACAGGGTCAACCCTATGCCGCTGCGACTGCGCCCTACCTGCCAGCGGGCCTCAAGGGGCCACCGATCGTGGTTCGCACGGCCGGTCCGGAACTGCACTCACCGGGTTCCGGGCTGCCAGCCGCTATCGGGTGCGGGGGGGCAAGTTGCGCAGGAATGCGGTCGCCTGATTGATGGGGGGCTTCGGCGGCGTGGGTTCCATGCCGGTGCGGAACACGGCCTCGATCCCTTCTCACCAAGGGATCGAGGCCATGCTGTCGACCGCCCCGCCCGTGATCACGGAGCGCCACGCGGGTTTCAGGTCGACGTAGCTAGTCCGCCGGGAACCGGTTGGCGCGCCAGAAGGCTTCCCACATTGAGACCTGCTCGTCGTTGATGCGCTTGAGCGCGCGGGCGGCGCGCCGCACTGGCTGCAGGGCCCGGGGGCGGGCTGCCGGCTTGTTAGCTGTCATCGAGATCACATCTCCGGTTAGCCATTTGTACGTGGACACAATCGAGCATCGCGCTAAGGCACCCCGGCCCGCATCGGGCGGGCGCCCTATTTCTGACAGCCCTTCCCCCTGCAGCGGCTAAGACATGGCTGAGCAGGTCTTGCCGACGACCTGCCCTCGGTCGTCGACTTCGGGGTTGACCTGCGGCGGCGAGGCTAGGCGGGTGCCTGGTCGGGGACTGGCAGCAACCCGAGCTGACCCATGGTGCCGACGGTGTCGACCACGCCCCAGTGCTCGGCGATCTGGCCGCGCTCGTTGATCCGGACGAGGTAGATGGCGTCCATCGCGAAGGTCTTGCCGGTGGCGGGCATGCCGGGGATGAAGCCGCCGCTGTCGGTGCCCCCGTAGGTGGCCCGGATGGCGACCTTGTCGCCGGCGGCGACCATGTCGTGGATCTCGACGGTCATGTCGGGCGAGGCGGCGAAGAAGATGCGGTAGGAGTCGATGGCACCGCGCTTGTCGGGGGTGGTTCCCGGGAAGACCTGGTGCTCGACGAAACCATCGGCCAGCCAGGCGTCGGCGTGGTCGAGGTTTTTGCTGCCGAACACCTCCCGCGCGAAGGCGGCGACGGTTTCCTTGTTCTGCTCGGGCGTGGGCATGCACATCTCCTCACTATCGGGCGCCGGTGGCCACCGTGGCCCCGGATGGCAGGAGGCCCGCGGGCACGTGGGCGGCAATGGCGGCGGCGATGCTGGCCGCAACCTCATAGGCGGCATGCACGGCATCGGGCACGCCGTCGGTGCCGGTGGCCTCGGTGCACCGCTGCGCGAGGAATGCGCTTCGCTCGTGGAGCAGCGCCCAGGCGGGTTCGCGCCAGGGAACCATGTTGCCCAGCACGTAGTACACCTCGAAACTGAACCCCGCCGTGCGTCCGTCATGCGGCGGCCCCGCCGGGAGGGTGGTGAGCGCGGTCGCCAGCGGCCGCAGCACCCCGGCCATCATGTCGATCGCCGCGCCGATGAGAACTGACAGCTGCTGCCCGGTCTCGTCGGTGTGGGTGAAGAACCGGTTCAGCAGTTGCAGCACCAGCTCGTAGGCCATGGCCGCGAGCTCGGCCACACGCAATGTCAGCGGATCGGTGATGACCGGCTGGGGCGCGATGATACCGAACGGCTGGCGTGTGTAGCCGGGCAGGACGGGGCGGGCGGGCTCGAACGATGGATCACGCTGGCGCAGGTCGTGGTAGTCCTGCCACATGGTGAGGAACCGGCCGTAGTGTGCGGTGCGCCAGTCGCCCGCGCACCCCTCGCCCTGTTCGATGATCTCTTCGACCGCCGCCAGCGCCGAGGCGAGATCGGTGACCGCGATGAGCTGCGGCCAGCCCAGCAGCTCCGGGGTGGCCTGGGCCCGCGGGGATCCCACGAACACCGCCTGCTCTCCGCAGCTGGCCGTCAGGCCGCGCAGCCCATCGGCGATCCCGCGGTACAGGTGCCCGATCGTGGCGAACTCCTGGCCGCGCGGCAGCGCCTCAGTTGGCTGCACCGGCTCACGCGCCGGCCCGGACAGGACAAAACCGGCCGCGTCAGGCAGCTCGATGCCCTCCGGGCGCTCCAGGAACAGGAAATGCCGCAGCGCCTGCTCGCCGAACGGCAGCAGGTCAAGCTGCACCCCGGCAGGGAAATATCCCGACCGCTGCGGGAAGTTGGGCCGGCCAAACACTGGTGCCGCGCCGATCGCCGTCATCAGGTTCGAGACCAGCCCAGGTGCAGCATCTCCTGTACTGCGATCTCGCGGAGTGTCTTGCGCCACCGCCCGACCGCCTCGGCCTGGCCCGCGGCCAGGCCATCGCCGCTGCCGTCCTTGAGGCTGAACTCCGCGTACAGGTACTCGCACATGATCATGTGCTCAAGCTGCGCAGCCTCGGCGAGCAGCCACCACAGCTGCTCCCGATGCGCCACCACAACCTTGGGCTCCGTCACGGACCCACCCCCCCGGCAGATCGCGTCCATGGCCCCTCCTTGGTACCCGGGGAGCGTGGCGCAGGCGTGCAACCGCGATGGAAGCCATGTGGAGGGCGGGCGCTAGCGGGCCGGCCGCAGCGGTTCACGCAGCAGCCCACCACGCGGACGCGCGATCACCAGCACGGCGCGTGGCAGGCCGGCCCGGACGGTAACCGCAGCACGAGCCGGAATCCGAGGTGGCTCGTTGAGGTGTCGATCGGCTGAGCCATCCGGGCGGCCGGGCGGTAGCGGCGGCAGTAGTTCGGGGCGCACAGGTGTGAGCCGCCTTTCATGACCTTGCGCGGGATGCGGGCCGGGTCCCGCGGGTCGGCGCTTTGCTCACCGCCGCCGCCGCGGCCGGGGACGGTGCAGCACGCGTGTGCTGTGGGTGGGCGCCCGGTGTACCAGTCCGATGTCCACTCCCAGACGTTACCGATCATGTCGCAGAGGCCGTACCCGTTGGTGGGGAAGGCGCCGACCGGCGAGGTTCCCTCATACCCGTCGTCGCAGGTGTTCTCGATAGGGAACTCGCCCTGCCAGGTGTTGGCCATCCAGTCTCCGGCGGGGTTCAATTCGTCTCCCCAGGCGAACTCGGCACCGTTCAGCCCACCGCGGGCGGCCAGCTCCCACTCGGCCTCGGTGGGGACGGCCTTGCCTGCCCAGCTCGCGTAGGCGGCGACATCTGCCCAAGCGACGTGCACTACTGGATGGTCTGGCTTGTTGCGGATCGAGCTGCCGGGTCCCTGCGGGTGCCGCCAGTCCGCACCCGGCACCGGCGTCCACCAGTTGTGCGGATCGGCCAGGCTCACCCGGTGCCGCGGCGCCACGAACACGGCGGAAAACGGGACGAGCATCTCCGGCCTGGCGCCAGGGTAGTCCGCGGAGTCGGGCGCCTGCTCGGCTACGGTGACATGCCCGGTCTTGCGCACGAACCGGCCGAATTCCCGGTTGGTGACCGGGCAGGGATCGATCCAGAATCCGCCGACGGTGACCGGGTGGGCCGGGGCCTCCTCGGCATAGTGGCGATCGGAGCCCATGGTGAAGGTCGCGCCAGGTATCCACACCATGCCGTCGGCCGGCGGCGTCGCGGGCTTCGCTGGGTCCGGCGCCGGGTTACTTACTGACACTGCATGCTCCTGCCGCGCCCGTCCGCAGCGTTCCCGGCGCCCGCTGCTCCATGAAGACGACCTTCCAATTGTCAAACCGGATCGCCAGCACGTCCCCATCGTCGGAGAAATAGATCAGGCCCGGTCTAGGGCATGTGGCCGTCTGGCCGGTCAGGTAGGGCAGCAAGTTGTACCCGTCGATATAGACCTTGAAGGTCTTTTCACCGGCGATGTGCCCTGCCTTGAGCTTGTCGATGATGTCTGGGTCACCGGCAGCGGCCAGGAAGGTCGGCAGCCAGTCATGGTGCTGGATGATGTCGTTGGAGACCACCCCCGCCGGGATCTTGCCCGGCCAGCGGATCAGCTCCGGGACCCGGAAGGCACCTTCCCAGTTGGTGTCCTTCTCGCTGCGGAACGGGGTCATCCCGGCGTCGGGCCAGGTGTTCATGTGCGGGCCGTTGTCGGTGGAGTAGACCACGATCGTGTTCTCCGCGATTCCCAGCTCGTCGAGCTTGTCAAGCAGCAGGCCGACGTGCCTGTCGTGGTCGATCATCGTGTCGTGGTAGGCGACTGCCACCGCCCGGCCTGGCCCAGGCTCTCCGGTTTGGTGTGGGTCCTGAGGTGCATGTGGGTGGTGTTCATCCAGACGAAGAACGGGGTCCCGGCCCCGTGCTGGCGACCGATGAAGTCGATGGCCGCGGCGACCGTATCGTCGTCGATCGTCTCCATCCGCTTGATCGTCAGCGGGCCGGTGTCCTCGATCCGCTGCTTCCCGACGCGACCAAACCGTTCGTCCTCGGTGGCGTCGTCTTCCTCCGTCGCCCACGAGTGGATCACGCCACGTGGGCCGAACCGCCTGGAGAACTGCGGGAAGTCGGCGGCCGACGGCCAGTTCGGGTGCTCCGGCTCCTCCTCCGCGTTCAGGTGGTAGAGGTTGCCGAAGAACTCGTCGAAGCCGTGCACGGTCGGCAGATACTTGTTCAGGTCGCCCAGATGGTTCTTGCCGAACTGGCCGGTCGCGTACCCAAGCGGCTTCAGCAGCTCCGCGATCGTCGGGTCCCCAGCCTGGAGGCCGACATCGGCGCCCGGCACGCCCACCTTGCTCAGACCGGTGCGGTAGACGCTCTGCCCGGTGATGAAGGACGAGCGGCCGGCGGTGCAGCTCTGCTCGCCGTAGGAGTCGGTGAACCGCATGCCCTCGGCCGCAATCCGGTCGATGTTGGGCGTGCGGTAGCTCATCAGGCCATCGCTGTAGCAGCTCAGGTTAGTGATTCCGATGTCATCGCCCCAGATCACCAAGATGTTCGGCTTGTCCGCATCAGCCACGCCGCATACCTCCCTGCTCGTTGGGTTACGGGCAGCAGTACATAAATGCTGGCTGGCCTGGGCTGCCGTGCGCATCACCCCGGCTGGGTGGTGCCGTGGGCCTGCGTGATCTGCCGCTGGAACCCATCGCACCCGTTCCGGCCCGGCAGGCAGGCGACGGCTTCACCGCCGGTGTGAGGCGTTCATTGAGCCCAGCGCCGCGGATGGGTAGGTTTCCGGAGGACAAAGGACGGCATCAAACACATGAGCAGTTGCGACTATGACGTGATCGTCGTCGGCGGTGGCTCGCCGGGTGAGCACTGTGTCGGTGAGCTGGCCGGCCGCGGCCTGCGGGTTGCCCTGGTCGAGCGGGAGCTGGTCGGGGGCGAGTGCTCTTACTGGGCATGTGTCCCGTCCAAGACGCTGCTGCGTCCCGGTGAGGCGGTGCAGGGCGCGCGGGAGGCGGCTGCCAGCGCGCAGGTCGACGTCCAGGCGGCGCTGGCCTGGCGTGACTTCATGGTCTCGGATTACTCCGACGCCGGGCAGGAGCGGTGGCTGGCGGGCAAGGGCATCGACCTGCTGCGCGGCACTGGCAAGCTCGCCGGGACCGGCGTGGTCGTCGTCGATGGGGTGCGCCATACCGCCCGGCATGTCGTCGTGGCGACCGGTTCCGATCCGGTGATGCCGCCGATCCTGGGCCTGCGCGAGCTTGAGGGTGTGTGGACCAACCGCGGGGTCACCGGGATGAAGGCCATCCCGCGGCGGCTGCTGATCCTCGGCGGCGGGCCGGTCGGCGCCGAGATGGCGCAGGCAGTGCGCCGCCTCGGTGGCGAGGTCGCCCTCATCGAGGCCGCCGCTCACGTGCTTGCCCGCGAGCCAGCGCCGCTGGGCGAGGCGCTCGGCGAGGTCCTCCGCCGCGACGGCGTCGAGTTGCTGCTGGGCGTGCACGCGACCGCCGCGCGACGTGACGGTGCGGATTACGTCCTCACCCTCGACGACGGCCGCGAGCTGCGCGGCGACCACCTGCTCGTCGCCACCGGCCGCCGCCCGCGCACCGGCGGGCTCGGCTTGGAGACCGTCGGCGTCACCGCCGGCGAGCACGGCATCCCGGTCGATGCGCACCTGCGCGCCGGTGAGCGGCTGTGGGCCATCGGCGACGTCACCGGCGTGCGGCTACTCACCCACGTCGGCAAGTACCAGGGCGAGGTCGTCGCCGCCAACATCCTCGGCGAGCCGCGCGAGGCGCACTATGAGGCCATCCCCAACGTGGTCTACACCGACCCGCAAGGAGCCGCAGTCGGCACATCCGAGGCCCCGTTCAGTGCCAGCACCCCGGTGTCCAAGGTAGCCAAGACGGCCACCTATACCCACGCTTACGCCGAGTCCAACGGCTTCCTGACGCTGCTCAGCGACGGCGAGCGGCTGACCGGCGCCTACGCGCTCGGCCCCGAGGCCGGCGAATGGCTGCAGCAGGCCACCCTGGCCATCCGCGCCCAGGTTCCTCTCGAGGTGCTGCGTGACACCATCCAGCCATTCCCGACCTTCTCAGAGATCTACGTCGCCGCTCTCAAAGCACTGCACCGCCAGATCACCGGCACCCGCCAGCCGACCGGCCAAACGATGGCATGACGCGTCATCCAGGCGCGAACGGACGACCCGTGAATGACCTGCTGGAACTTGCCATCGATGGCCGTGGCGGCAAGCGGTGCTGGCTGGGCCGCATGAGTGGCTGGTGGGACTCGGGCCCGTCGTGGCCGACCGGGCCGCTCAGAAGACCGTGGCCCAGTCGTTGTTTATTGGCCGGCTGGTGAGCGAGTGATCGGGAAGCTCACCGGCCGTCACCCCCTACTGATGAGCGGCCACGGGGAGGGCGCGCTGGGCCGTGCGGCGGGCGGTGACGCGGCGTGCCCTGACGGCCAGGGTGCCGGTGCGGGCCAGCAGCACCGCGACAGACAGGAAGATCAGGCCGTCGGTGAGAGCACCCACGGTGACCTGATTGGTCATCATCCAGTGGCCGAGTTGCGCGCCGAAGACATGGGTCGAGCCGTAGGCGAAGTAGATGCGGCCACCGACGACGGCGATCCAGATCAAGGCGTACGGGATACCCGCCCAGGAGGTGATCTTGCCGGTCTGGTCGTCGTAGAAAACGCGCATGAGCGTGGCGGCGAGCACGCCCAGGGCCAGGCCCGCCGCCGCGGCGGCGATTTCGAGCACCAGGCCGTCACCGGAGCTGGCAGCTCCCTTGAAGAAGAACGGGATGATGACGGCGGCTGCGACGAACGGGCGGAGCAGCCGCAGCACGGTGACCTTGCGGTAGCCGATATCGGAGATCAGCACCACCGCGAGGATGACGAGGTTGGGTATCAAGACGCTGGCGTCCACGGGAACTCCTTGTGAGCATGTCGCTGTCGTGTCGTTGCGTCAGCCACGCTAGGTAGCGCGCCCCCGCCGGCGCGCCGGCCTGCGGCTTGATACCGGGTCCAGGCCGGGTGTAGGCCGGGACGGGGACCAGATGGAGGCCGGGTGGAGACGGCCGGGTCAACCCGGGGTCAACCCGGGCGCCGACGCCGTCTGGCGGGCCGGGCGGATACGTTGAACACGTGCTTCGCTCTCTCACCGTGCGCTCGGATCCCGCGGCCGCCACCAGCGCAGCGGCCGTGCCCCCGCTGCTGCTAGCTGTCCGGATCCTCGTCCTGGTGGTGGTGCTGGTCACGGTTCCGCTCGCTGAGCCGCACCTGGGAGCGGGCGCCCGCGGCACAACGGTCGCCGTCGCACTCGGTGTAACGGCCATCAGCTATGTCATCTGGCTGCTCGCCGACCGCCGGGAGCACCTGACGGTGGCCGCCCTGGCCGTGCTGGGGGTGGCCGGCGGCGCCCTGGCGGGGCTGTCCCCGCTGAGCACGGCCATCGCGATCGGCTGTGTGGCCACCACCGCCGCGGGCGTCCGGCTCAGTACCGAGGCGTCGCTGGCCATCACCGCGGGAACCGTGGCCGCGTTCCTGGCCGCGGGGCTGGCGACCGGAGCGCCCGCCGAGACGCTGCTCGGCTACCCGCTGACGTACATCGGCTTCTGGGCGCTGGGACTGACGCGCCATGCCTACCTGCTCCGCGCCGAACAGGCCGAGCGGATGCTCGCGGAGACCCGCCGGGCACGCGACGCCGAGACCCAGGCGGCCGCGCTGGCCGAACGGGCCAGGATGGCCCGGGAGATTCACGACGTGCTCGCCCACTCGCTCGCGGCGGTGTCGGTGAACCTGCAGGCAGCGGAGGGATTGCTGGCTGCACTGCCCGCCGGGAGTCCCGAGCTCGCCAAGGCGATCGAATGCATCGACCGCGCCGAGGTCTTCACCAGGGACGGCCTGGCGGAAGCCCGGCGCGCGATCCTGGCGCTGCGGGATGACGCGCCCCCGCTGCCCGACCAGCTGTCGGCGCTGGCCGAGGAGTACCGCACCGACGGTGACGCACCGGTGGACTTCCAGGTGGCCGGCTCACCGCGACCGGTTGCTGGGCAGGCGGGACTGGCCGCCTACCGGACCGCGCAGGAGGCGCTGACCAACGTGCGTAAACACGCGCCGGGGCGGCCGGTCAGGCTCTGCCTGCAGTTCTCGGAAACAGAGATTGCCGTGAGGGCCACCAACCCGCTGCCGGAGGCACGCCCCGGCGGGCCACTCGCTGCCACCGGCAGCGGGCACGGACTTACCGGCCTGCGGGAACGCGCGGCACTGGCGGGAGGCACGCTGACGGCAGGACCGGCCGACCGGGAGTGGCATGTATGCCTGCGCATCCCGGCATGAGCCCGGAGGGCCCCGGCGAGCCGGTCAGCGTGATCGTCGCCGACGACCAGACCGCCGTGCGCGAGGGCCTGGTGCTGCTGCTCGGCACGCTGCCCGGTATCGTCGTGGCGGGCCAGGCAGCGGACGGCGGCGCCGCGGTCGACCTGGTCGCGGCGGTGCATCCCCAAGTCGTGCTCATGGACCTGAACATGCCCGGCTGCGACGGCGTGAGCGCGACCCGGCGCATCACCGCCGACCACCCGGGCACGCGCGTCGTCGTCCTCACCACCTACGCCGACGACGAATCGATCATCAGCGCGCTCCAGGCCGGGGCGCTTGGCTACCTGACCAAGGACGCGACCAGAGCGGAGATCGGCCGTGCGGTGCTCACCGCCGCGGCCGGCCAGGCCGTCCTTGATCCCGGGGTGCAGCAGCGGCTGCTGTCAGCCGCCGCCCGCGCGCAAGACGCCTCCGGCCTGCCTGGTATGCCTTCCGACAATGGGGAACTCACCCCGCGAAGCCGAGGTACTTCGGCTGATCGCGGATGGCCGGTCCAACCGGGAGATCGCTCGCGCACTGTTCGTCAGCGAGGCGACGGTCAAGACCCACGTCAACCGGATCTTCGCCAAAACCGGCTCACGAGACCGCGCCCAGGCAATCCGTTACGCCTACACTCACGGCTACGCCCAACCGGCGGCACCGCCCTGAGCTGCGGCAGCCGGCCCAGGCTAGCCGCAGTGGGGGGCCGGAGCCGATGGTCCCGGGCAGCCAGGCTGGAGCTGGTGTGCACGTCACGGGGCGGCTGCTGAGGACATCGGGCTGGCGTGGCGCCCGGGCTTTGCCCGCCGCGCGTGGGCGGGACCGGCTCAGCCCCAGGCGCCCGCGACCTGGCGGGTGGTGGCGTTGAGCCGGTTGAACAGGTTGGTCACCGCGATCATGAGGACGATCGCAGCCATGCCCTTCTCGTCGTAGTGGGCGGCGGCAGCGTCCCACACCTGGTCGGGCACCGGGTCCGGCCGGTCGGCCAGCCGGGTGGCGGCCTCGGCCAGCGCCAGCGCGGCCCGCTCGGCGTCACTGAAATAAGGCGCTTCCCGCCAGGCCGCGACCGTGGCCAGGCGCTCCTCGGTCTCCCCCGCCTTGCGGGCGGACCGGGCGCCGGAGTCCACGCAGGCGCTGCACCCATTGATCTGGCTGACCCGCAGGTGCACAAGCTCCAGCGTGGCCGGGTCCACGCCACCGGCGTACACCGCCTTGAACAGCGCCTGG
>DASYQM010000252.1:0-5703 GCA_036005525.1 Streptosporangiaceae bacterium | reverse complement strand
CGGTGCTGCCGCCTGCCGCCGAAGTACTCGCGGACGCGCTGAGCGTGCTGGCGAGGACGCCGCCGCTGATTAGGCCCGCAGCCAGCAGGCCCACGGCACCTGCCCACCGTTTCGTGCGCCCGCGGGTGTTCGCCGAGTCGGGCATGGTGTGATCTCCTTCTTGCTTGCCGTGGCCGCCGAACGTGGCGGCCCGGGCACCAACGTGCCGCCCCCACCTGTCCGCTCCGTCAGAACGGGCTATGTCCTGCCTATGACCACTTCCTGTGAGCACGCCCGGTCAGCGTTGGCTCGCTGGCTCCAGACCAGCTATGGGTGCGCCGCCGGCGCCTCAGGCACGCGGACGGTGAGGGGAGGGACAGGTGCGGCAGTCGTTGCTGAGACGGCGAGGGCGAACCGGGGCACGCCGTGGCGATTCACGTTGACAGCGACTGTGACGCTGACGATCGTGCACGGGAGCTATGAACCCAGGTGCGGTCGATCGCCTGGCGGGCCTGGGACGCCCAGAATTGGCAGATCTGGCCGCTCGCGCCACGGCTAGCCGGCCGGTTGGCCACCGCACGTATTAAGCGTTGGGTGGCGGCGCGTGCTTCCCGGCTGCCTGCGGGCTCGTCACTCCGCGTGCTCATTGAGGCTGTGGAATTCTTGGTTGCCCCGGGCAGAGCTTCCGGCGGCTACCAGGGCGGGCGGTGTGCCTCATCGGCTGGGAACGATTCGTTCGCTCACCGCGCCGCGCGCCGGTATGCGGCTTATGCGCGGGCTGGGCGGCCGTGGGTCAGGCAGGCGGTGCGAAGAACTCGAGGGCGATTCCGTCCGGGTCGCGGAAGGAGACACCAGAGCCGTAGTGGGCGTCCTTGATTCCGCCATGGGCGATGCCAAGCTCGTCCAGGCGCGCGGCCCATGCCTGCAGCTCGCCGCGGTCGCGGCAGGCGAACGCAACATGATCAAGCCCGGTGCGGTGCTCGTCGAAGGTGTCACCTGCGGCCTGGGGGTGGGTATGCAGGCCGAGTAGCTGCCCTCCGTTGAGCGCGAACACGGTGTGGTGAAAGCCCCCGGCCTGCTCGTCTTCGTCCAGGACCGGCTCAGCGGCCAGCAGCTCGCCGTACCAGCGGGTGCTTCGCTCCAGGTCAGTCACGGTCACAGCGACATGGGTGATCGGCGGGAACTCAGCCATTGCGGCCTCCTGGTTGACGGTCAACGTTTGAGTGGTGACGGAGATCGTGCGCGGGGCTGTGGAGAACCGGAACCCCGGCGGACAGACGTTGATGACTCTTGCCCCCCTGCGGCAACCTAGCTGATTGTGTGCGGGCCGGGAATGACGGGCAGCTCGGACAGGCCGCGCAGCACGACCCGTCGCCGTGGCCCCAGTGCAGCTCGCGGCGGGTACGAGCGGACAGGCCGGGCGCTGGCGCGGGAAGGGCGGGTCGCCATGCCCGCCGGGCCAGCGCGCTGATGCCGGCGACCGCGAGCCAGGCAATCAGGCCTTCCAGTGATCTGACTGTTTCGGCGGCCAGCCGCCGGCCGACTGCCCGCCACACCCGGTCAGGTGGCATCGGTGACTTCGGGCCGGCGGCGGGGCTGACTATCCAGATCAGCGTGTGCTGAACGGCTGTCATCGTCACGCGGACGTCGCTCACGGTGGTGTCGCTGATACTCGGGTCGGTCGGGAGAGGGGCGGGGGCAGTTGCGGCGGTCCCCATTCCTGTCGCGCCTGACGCAGACCGGCGGATGCTACATCGACTGCAACCACGCGCTGGGCCCCGCCGGCGTGTGGGCCTTCGGCGTGATCTACCCGCTTGAATCTCGTGGTCCCCTACAGCGCCCGCTACCACGGGCCCAGCGCAGGGTGAGGCTGCCCGCAGAGCCGCTCACGGTCAGCGCGCTGAGCCGCGATGACATGTGCGCCATCGGCCCCACGGTGAACACCGCGGCCAGGGGGGCTGGAAGAGTGATGCTGGCTGGCACATTGCCGGCGAGTGCGGGGGTTGACGGTCGCTCGCGCGCGGTGGGACGTTGGCTGTGGGACGGCTGGGTCACCTGACGTGAACAGGCCGGCCGGAGTGCGGTAAGGGGGACGACATGACTGTGTCCGAGCAGGTTGACGCGCTGCAGGCCAAGGTAGCTGACCTCAAGAACTCGCTGGACGCCTCCCGGCAGGAAACGAACGAGCAGATCAGGGCGCGGGTGGCCGCCGCCAAGGCCAAGGCCGATGCCGCGAGGGAGACCGTTCACGGCACGGTGGACCAGGCGGCGGACCAGGCGCACACCCAGTGGCAGTCGTTCAAGGCCGACACGTCGGCCAAGATGCGGGAGCTGCAAGAACGGATCGAGCGCAAACGCGACGAGCGCGATGTGAAGGCGGCCGAGAGAGACGCCGAGCAGGCGGAGGATAACGCGGCCGACGCGCTGGACTACGCGGCCTGGGCCGTCGACCAGGCCGAGGTGGCGGTACTCGACGCCGCCGATGCTCGCGCATGGGCCGATGCGCGAGCGGCGGCGTCGCCGCCCAGCTGAGCACGCGCCCGACGCGCCCATGGCACCGGGCAATTCCGCTGGGCCGTCCTGAGCCGACACGGGCGGACCCGGCGGGCATCAGCTGCTGCCCAGCGCGGCAACCCTTGCCGGGGCCGCAGCCAACCCAGCCTGCCAGTTGAGCTCGACTATAACGGCGGTCTGTGCCGCCCGGCCGCGGCGAAGTCACCATCGCCGGACAACCCGTATTCGGCGATCCCTGTCAGCGGTGATAGTTCAAGACGGTGTCACTCAGGTGTCCGCCGTGGATTTTGTCGAGGCGCACATCGACACCGATATGGACGGGTCGCAGGTGTCGGCTTTCGGCACTCTTGGCCGCACATAAAAGGCAATCTGAGTCCGGGAGGGCGGTGGCCTTCGATCACCGACACATAGTCGAGATGAGGATAGTCGTCAGGTGTTCCGTCTGGTGATCACTTGGCGTGGGCTCCCTGTGTTCTACCAGGGCGATTCCAAGGTTGCCTGTCTGGGGTGACTGTGGCCTGATGTCCGGATTGGCTATGGCTGCGTAACGTGACGCTGGAGACAGGGATGGGTGCGGCTCTGCTGGAGTGAGCGAATCGGTCAGGCTGTGAGGGCATATCGGTCCTGGATGAGAGCCAGGGCTCCTGTTACATGCCGAACCGCGCGCGTCGCACGGCTTCGAGGGCCGCAGCAGGCCCGCTCACCTCGACATGTGCCGCGCCCTGCCGGCCGAAGAGGTAGAGCAGCAACTCGCCTGGAGGTCCGGCGATGCGGGCAGTAGGTTCCCCCCGCCGTGCCCGAACGGTCTTGCCGGTCCCCGCCCACTGAAGCTCAAGACCTGCGCCGCGCAGTCGCCGCGTGAGGAACCAGGGCGCGCGACTGACGTTGCGCCACAGGGCCTCGTCCATTGCATGCTCGTTCGTCCGGGGACCACGGCCGTTGGCTCTGCGTACGTCCTCGTGGTGGACGAAGAACTCATTGAGGCTCGGGAGCCGGCGCACCCATCCGATGCGGAAGAAGCCTGGCGGCGGTCCCGATCGGAGCGTCGCAATGAGCCAGGTGAAGTCCCGCAGCGCGAGCGCTCTTCTTCGCCGTTCAGCCAAGCGGCCCCACGCACCGGGCAGGACAAGCCCGGGGCCAGCGAGGTAGTCGCGCTCGCGCAGGACAAGGTGCGCGGCGAGATCGCGGGTCGTCCACGGCGCGAGGAGAGTGGGTGCCTGGGGACCGAGTTCGTCGAACAGGTCGCTGAGCCGTGCTCGCTCGACGGCGTCGAAGAGCGGACCGGCCATATCGCCGGAGTGTAGCGAGGCCGGCGGCGGGCTTCGGGGCTCCCTGGGGACGAGCCGCACCCGACCGAGATGACCTTCCGTTCGTGATCATGGGAGATTCCGCGCTTCCATCACCCGGACAAGAAGGTCATCGGTGCCAGGGTCGCATGCCCGTGCTGCTGTCTGGTCGCTGCTGGTGATGCTGGCGGACATCAGCGATCCGCGGGATCCGCGCGGGGTCCGGCATCGGCTCGTGGCGGTGCTGGGGGTCGCGGTGGTGGCGACGCTGGCCGGGGCGGCCAGCTACCGGGAGCTGGGATCAGTCGCGGCCGGTCTTCCCCAGGAATTGCTGTCCCTGCTGGGTGCCCGCTGGGATCTGGCCGCGTGGTCTTCATCGCGCCCAGTGCAGGCACGCACCGGCGGGTGCTGATCGCGCTGGACGACGCCGACGAACTCGATCGGGCGGTGGGAGCGTGGCTGCGCGAGCACGCCGACTGTGACGCCGGCGGCTGGGCAATCGCGCTGGACGGCAAGGACCTGCGCGGCAGCTGGAACGACGACGGCCGGCTGGTGTTGTTCTCGGCGATGACCCACCGGACCGAGCGGCAGGACGCCGCGGTGCCCGGGCAGATCACGTTCCCGAGGGCACCACCGAGACCACCCACGTGCGCGCGCTGCTGGGCGAGATGGACATCGCCGGGGCGCTGGTGACCGCCGACGCAGCCCACACCTGCGCCGACGCCGCCCGCTACCTGGCCCGGGGCTGCCGCGCCGATTACCTGCTGACGATCAAGGGAAACGGGGCGTCGCTGCACGCCGCGGCCATCACCACAGGCCGCGATCTGGTCGCCGCCGAACCCGGCCACATCGCCGAAGAACGCGGGCACGGCCGGATCAACCGCTGGACCACCTGGACCACCCGCACCGACCCCACGGTCTGGGCGCGCATCGGCTTGCCGCACGCCACCCGCCGGGCGGTCATCCGCCGCGACGTCGCCGACCTGGCCGGACAGCCGTTCAGCAAGGAGATCGTGTTCGTGGCCACCAGCCGCGCCGACCTGACCGCGGCCGAGATCTCCGCCCACACCCGGCGGCACTGGGGATCGAGAATCTGGAGCACCGGCCCCGCGACACCGTCTGGCGCGAGGACGACCAGCAGGCCCACCACGGCAACGGCCCCCGAGCCATGGCCACCCTGCGCAACCTGGCCCTCGGCCTGTTCGCCATCCACGGCATCACCCAGATCAAACAGACCGTCCAGTGGATCGGCCGCAACCCGCTCCGCGCCGTCCCACTGATCACATAGCGTCACACCCGGCGATCAACGGCCAACTTTGAAATCGCCCTGGTGCTCTACGGTCTCGTCATCCCGGCCGCTCAATCAGTGGGAACCAGGCCCGTGCCAGGGCGTGGTTAGCGTTGGCCTGGTGTTTCGTGGAGACTGGCCCGCGGCTGGGGACGGCGGGTGGGAGGCATCGGCGTGGCGGGAGGCTGGTCATGGTCCGTCGTGATGCGCTGGCAGAGTATGTCCGCGGGTCGCTGTGGGTGCTGCCCACGCTGTCTGTGCTGGCCGCCCTGGCCGCCGGGGCGCTGCTGTCGCTGGTCAGCATCGGTCCGCACTCGCCGCTGGCCTTTCAGGGGACGTCTGATGATGCCCGGGCCTTGCTGATCGGGATTGCCGGGACGATGGTGACGGTCATCGCGCTGCTGCTGGGCTTGGCGGTGGTGGCGCTGCAGCTGTCGTCGACCCAGTTCTCGCCCCGGCTGTTGCGCAACTTTCTCCGGGACCGGCCGAATCAGATCGTGCTCAGCGTGTTTGTGGCGACCTTCGCCTACAGCGCGGCTGGGCTGTACACGGTCGGCGTTTCGGGCGGCAGCCGCACCGCCAGCTTTCCCCGGCTGGCGGTCAGCGGCGCGCTCGTGCTGCTGTTTGTCAGCCTTG
>DASYQM010000251.1:0-18870 GCA_036005525.1 Streptosporangiaceae bacterium | reverse complement strand
TAGTCAAGACAGTCGGCATCGGTGCGGAACCAGGCCTGGAACTCGCCCACCGACCGGGGATAGTGCCGCCCGCCACGAGGCCCGGTCACCCCGCCATGCTACTCCGGTTAAATGGAGACCCCTTACCCGACTTATGGGGTGCTGGACGACATCCTCGCTCACCTCGGGCTGGGCACACCCGTGGTGCTGGGCACCCCTGTACCAGCGATCATCGCGCTGATGGTGGCGGACATCTGGAAGACGACACCGTTCGCGGCGATCATCGTGCTCGCCGGGCTCGTGATGCTCCCCCAGGACCTGTACGAGGCGGCGGAGGTCGACGGCGCCACTGGCTGGCGGACGTTCTGGCGGATCATGTTCCCGCTGCTGCGCCCCACGATCGCGCTGGCGGTACTGTTCCGTGTGCTGCAGGCGTTCGGGCTGTTCGACCTGCCCTTCGTGCTGACCAACGGCGGCCCGGGCCACAGCACGACATCGCTCGCCGTGCTCGGCTACAACACCATGATCGCTGATTCTGACTTCGGGCCGGGGGCGGCGGTTGCGACGAGCACCGGCGTGCTGGCGCTAATCGGCTGCTTGGTGTTCCTCAGGGTGTTCCGGGCGCAGGTGGGGAAGGAGGCATAATGCGTCACCGCAGCCGCAAGGGCTGGCGCCGCGTCTTCAATGGCGTCAACCTCGCCACGCTCCTCGTTTTCCTGTTCGTCGCCCTGCCCCTCTACTGGATGATCGCGTCCAGCTTCAAGACCCCGGCCAACGTGGGAGCCGCGCCGCCGCAGTATGTTCCCGACCCGGTCAGCATCGAGAACTACACCGTGGCGTTCACCCAGTACACCTTCGGGCGCTACATCCTGAATTCGGTGATCGTCGCGGTCGTCGCGACCGTGCTGGTGCTCGTGCTGGGCACCTTCGCCGGGTATGCATTGGGCCGGCTGCCCATGCGCGGGAAGTTCACCCTCCTGGTGATGCTGCTCATGATCTCCGTCTTCCCGGAGATCGCCGTGCTGTCGCCGCTCTACCTGCTGCTGCGCAATCTGGGCTGGCTGAACAGCTACCAGGCGCTCATCCTGCCGTACACGGCGTTCTTCCTGCCGTTTGCCATCTGGATCCTGCGGAAGTATTTCCTGGCGATCCCGCGCGAGATGGAGGAAAGCGCCCGCATCGACGGCGCCTCCCCGGTGCGCACGCTCTGGTCGGTTATCCTGCCGCAGGCCTGGCCGGGGCTGTTCATCGCGGGGATCTTCACCTTCACCGCCTGCTGGACCGAATTCCTGATGGCGTTCACGTTCAACAGCTCCAACTACTTCCGCACCATCCCGGTGGGCGTCGCCCTGTTCGGGCCGCAGCTCACCGTCCCCTACGGGACCATCTTCGCGGCCAGCGTGGTGGCTGTGGTGCCGATCGGGATCCTGGTGTTCGTCTTCCGCCGGTCGGTCGTGTCCGGGCTGACGGCGGGCGCGGTGAAGGGCTGGCCTCCGAACAGCGACGCGGGCTTGCGCTTGAGGTAGTCCTCCAGGCCCAGCATCTTTGCCACCGAGAGAACCGGCGGCGAGTCTCGTCCCTGGGTGTCTTGCGCTGCTGCAGCCCGCACGCCAGGTAACTCCCGTGTCTCGGTTCCGATCGTCCCCCCGGGGCGCACGGATGCCGGCGGGCGCCGATCGGGTACCTCAGCCGGTCTCGCCTGCGAAGCCGATCTCGCGGGCCATCAGGTCGGCATTGGTCTCGCGGCGGACCGCGAGCCGGGCTGCCCCGTCGCCGCAGAAGATCACGGGAGGGCGCAGCGCGGCGTTGTAGTTGTTCGCCATCGTGAAGCAGTACGCGCCGGTGACCGGGACCGCGATCAGGTCGCCGACGTGGGGGCTGGTCAGCGTGACGTCGGGGGTGATGATGTCGCCGGACTCACAGTGGCGCCCGACGAGGTCCGCGACCACGGTCTCCTCGGACCAGCGGCCCACGACCATGGGGGCGAAGCGCTGCCCGTACAGCGAGTGCTCCAGGTTGTCGCCCATCCCGCCGTCTACCGCCACGTGCCTGCGGCCCGCCTGCTTGACCGTGACCACGCGGTACAGGGTGATCCCGGCCGGGGCGACGAGCGACCGGCCGGGCTCGACGATCAGGTCGATGTCGCTTCCCAGGTGGCGGTGCACAGCCGCCACCATCCGCGCGGCGTAATTGTCCACGCCCGGCGCGACGTCCTCCGGCACATAACGCACGCCCAGCCCGCCGCCGACGTCGTAGACACCGAACCGCTCCAGCCCGGCGAGCGCGGCGACCTCGGCCTCGAATTGCTCCAGCACGAGAATCTGCGAGCCGATATGCGCATGCAGGCCCTGCAGATCGATCGCTGCGACCTCGCGCATCCGCGCGATCGCCTGCGGCACCTGCCCGATCGGCACGCCGAACTTCGAGGTGGCGCCGCCCGTTGCCATTGCCGCGTGGGTGGCGGAGTCGATTCCGGGACTGACCCGCAGCAGCACGGGAGTGGGTTCCCGGGCGAACTTCTCGATGCGGTCGATGTCATCGAACCCGTCCACCACGATGTGGCCGATGCGGGCGCCGAGCGCGGCCTGGATGTCGTCATCGGTCTTGGCGTTGCCGTGCATGACGATCGTGGCGGGATCCGCGCCCGCGGCCAGTGCGAGCCGGAGCTCACCGCCGCCGACCACGTCGAAGCCCAGCCCCTCCCGGGCCAGGAGCGAGATCATCGACACGGACGGGTAGGCCTTCACGGCGAAGCACAGCCGGCTCCGCGGATGCCGGCGCGTGAACGCGGTCTGGTAGTCGCGCGCCCGGGCACGCAGGGCCTGCTCGTCGATGACGTATGCGGGAGTCCCGAACCGCTCGGCCATCTCGCGGAGCGAGCACCCGCCCACGTGGAGGTCGTCCCCGGCAATGGCCGCCGACGGCGGAAAAAGCGAAAGGTCGGGCACGTCGGGCACCTCCGGGAGCCGCAAGACCGGGCGGACGCAGCCCATTATCCGTAACCCCAGCCGAGGCTAGCCGGGGGACACCGGACGGTGGCCGGACCAACGGCTGGTGATCAAGCCGTGACCTTGGCAGACGCGGCCCGATGCCCCGGCCTGCCGTGGGCCTTGAGCAGACGCTCAGGCCCTTGACATAAGCGCACATTTGGCAGACCTTTGGACTCACCCTGATTTGGGTGCGGCGCAAGCTGCTTCGCTTCCCTGATGTCACCTCTGTGATTGGGAGGACGCTATGCAGGATCAAGACCCCGCCCACATGTCGCAGGCACCAGACGGCGGGCCGCGCCGTGGAGGGCCGTCGGACCCGGTCGCCGGACCGGGCTCGGAAGCGGTGATCAGGACCGACCTGCGCCAGAACTCCCTCGGCCTGGTCGGCGTCACCATGCAGGCGATCACCCATATCGCGCCGGCCATCGCGGCGCTGTTCTTCACGCAGTTCATCGTGTCGCTGGCCGGTATCACGGCGCCGCTGGCGTATGTCGTCGGCGTTCTCGTCGTGCTGATGCTCGGCAACACGCTGGTGCAGTTCTCCAAGCACCTGCCGTCGGCGGGGGGGTACTACACGTACGTCAGCCGCGCGCTGAGCCCGCGGGCCGGCTTCATCACCTCATGGATGTACGTGCTCTATTCGCCGCTGTCCGGCGGTCCGATCTATGGCTTCTTCGGCTTCATCCTGGCCGGCGAGCTCAAGGCCCACTACGACATCAACGTGCCGTGGCTGTGGTGGGCCTGCATCCTGGTGGGCGCGCCCATCGTCGCGTTCCTCCAGTACCGCGGGATCAGGATCTCCGTCAGGACGGTGGTGGTGCTCGGCGCCGCCGAGATACTCATCGTGCTGGCCCTGGCGATCACCGGCTTCGCCAACCCCGGGCCCGGCGGCGTCTCGCTGGGCGTCTTCAACTTCAACAACAAGCTCGCCCTGTCGGGCTTCGCGCTCGCGGTCGTCCTTTCCGTCCAGGGGCTGACTGGCTGGGAGGCGGCCGCGCCACTGGCCGAGGAGACGCGCGATCCCAAGCGGAACGTGCCCAGGTCGGTGATCATCGCCATCATCCTGCTGGGGTGCTTCCTGGTGTTCACGTTCTGGGGGGTGATCACCGGGTTCGGCGTGAACACCGTGAACAGGCTGATCGACTCGCCGGTGCTGCCGGGCCTGGCGCTCGCCGACAGGTACTGGTCAGGTGTGTGGTGGCTGGTCATGGCCGCGTTCCTGTCGTCCACCGTCGCCGTGTGCATCGCGACCGCGAACGTGGGCACCCGGATGTGGTACGGCATGGGCCGCAGCGGCTCGTTCCCTAAGGCGTTCGCGCGGGTTCACCCGGTCCACAAGACGCCGGTGACGGCCATCTTCGCCCAGATGTGCCTGGCGCTGGGCAGCGGCCTGATCTTCGGGGCCTGGTTCGGCGCGGACGTCTCGTTCTTCTTCATCGACGGGCTGATCCTGGTGCTCGGGGTCGGCTTCGTCTACGTGATCGCCAACATCGGCGTCATCCGGTATTACCTCACTGAGCGCAGGGCCGAGTTCAACGTCTTCAAGCACGTCGTGTTCCCGGTCGTCTCCACGGGAGTGCTGATATACGCGGTCCTGATCTCGTTCCAGCCGGTCTGCACGACGGTCTGCCCGGCGGCGCCGTACAAGTGGGCGCCGCTGGTCGACGGCGCCTGGCTCGTGCTCGGCCTGCTCGTGCTCCTCTACTACCGCTCGCAGGGGCGGGAGCAGTGGATCCACAACGCGGGCGCGGCGCTCGGCGAGAGCGAGGAGGAGTACGAGAGGGTGGTGGGCGGCCCGACATGATCCTGCCCGCGGTCCATGCCTGAGCTGTTCGGCACCCGCTACACGCGGGCGGAGCTGCACCGGCGCGTCGGCCGCCTCGAGCAGGTCGCGGGCGTGCGCCTGGTCACGATCGGCGACGGCCTGGCGCGGGGGGTCCGCGTCCTCGAATTCCGCACCGGGACCGGGTTCGCGTTCGACGTGCTGGTCGACCGGAGCTTCGACGTCGGACGGTGTGAGCTCGGCGGACGGCCGCTCAGCTGGCTGTCGGGCGCCGGGGTCGTCGCGCCCTGGTACTACGAGCCCGACGACTGGGGCTGGTTCCGTGCCTGGGGCGGGGGCATGGTCGTCACCTGCGGGCTGGACCACACCCTGGTCCCGGACGAGGACACGGCGGAGCACTTCAACCAGCCGCACATCCGCAAGACGGTCCGGTACGGCCTGCACGGCCGCGTCGGTGGCCTGCCGGCGCGCCTGGCCGGGTATGGGGAACGGTGGGATGGCGACGAGTGCGTGCTGTGGGCGGAGGCCGAGGTGCTCCAGTCGGCGGTCTTCGGCGAGCAGCTCGTGCTCCGCCGTCGCATCGAGGCGAGGGTCGGCGAGTCCCGTTTTGCGCTCCGCGACCAGGTCGAGAACGCCGGGCACACCCGGGCCTCGCACATGTTCCTCTATCACTGCAACGCCGGGTTCCCGGTTGTCGATGAGTCGTCGGAGCTTCTCGTTCCGAGCCGGGCCACCACCACCGATTACGGCGTTCCGGTCGAGGGGTACGCCACGATGTCGGCTCCGGTCCCGGGCGCCACCGAGGCGTGCTTCGAGCACGACCTCATCGCCGAGCCGGAGGGAACCGTCCCGGTCGCCCTCGTCAACCGGGGCCTGGGGCTGGGCGTGTACCAGGTCTTCCGCATCTCCCAGCTGCCGCACCACACCGTGTGGCGGATGATGGGCGAAGGCACGTACGCGCTCGCCATGGAGCCGAGCACGAACCGGGACGCGGGCCGGCCGGACGCGCGGGAACGGGGTGAGCTGCAATGGCTCGAGCCCGGCGAACAGCGCCGGTACGACCTGGAGATCGGCGCACTGCCCGGGGCGGCCGCCATCGGCGAGTTCGAGACCCGGGTGAGGGCCATCCGGTGACGGCCACGCCCGGCCGGCTGCGGGAGGCGATCAGGCGGCCGCTGCCGCTCGCCTACCACCCCCTCTACCGCTTCTACGAGGGCGGCTCGATGACCCGGGCCTTCCGCGGCCTTCCCGAGCGCCCCGACGACTGGTGGTCGGAGGACTGGGTGGGCTCGTGCACCCAGGCGAACAACGACGATCCCGATGGCCATGCCCAGGGTCTCAGCTCGGTCGAGCTGCCCGGTGCCGGCAGCGTCACGCTCAAGGACCTCGTTGAGGCCCTGCCCGAGGAGATGGTCGGTGCCCGGTTCGCGCAGCGCTGGGGCCCGACCACCGGAGTCCTCGTCAAGCTGCTCTCCCCCGCTGGCCAGGTGCCGCTGCACGCCCATCCGACGCGCGCATGGGCACGGCAGCACCTCGGCTCTCTGTTTGGCAAGACCGAGGCCTGGATTTTGCTGGACACACCGGGCGACGGCACCGAGCCGGCCTACGCGGGGGTCGGCTTCGTCCCGGGCATCGACCGCGGCTGGTTCGCCGGTGCGGTCCGCCGCCACGACAACCCCGCGATCCGCGGCACGCTCCACCGGACCGGCGTGCACCCGGGCGAGGTCTACGTCGCGCACGCGGGGGTGCCGCATTACCTCGGGCCGCGGATCTCGTTCATCGAGGTGCAGGAGCCCAGCGACCACATCGTGATCCCCGAGACATCCGGCGCCGACGACGCCGGGGCGACGATGGGCCTGGGCTGGGAGCTGGCCCTTGACATGATCGACTACACGGGCGCCGGTGCGGAGCAGACCTTTGCCCGGGCGCGCCAGCGGCCGCGCGTGGCGCGTACCAGCCACGGCTCGCGCGAGGTGCGCCTGTTTCACGACGACGTCCTGCCATACTTCGACGCCACCGCGCTGGAGGTGCCGGATGAGATCGAGGTGAGCGACGGGCGCTTCTCGATCGCCATCGTGGTGTCCGGCGCCGGGTCGATCGAGGGCGACTTCGGCAGCCGGCCGGTCCGCCGGGGAGAGACGTTCGCGCTGCCGGCGAGCCTGTACTTCCGGGTCCGGGCGGGAGTGGAGCCGGTCCGGATCATCCGCTGCCTGGGACCGGCCGCGGAATGATCCGGCCTGCGCCTGGCGCTGAGGCCAGCATCAGGGAGGTATTCGATGCCGGATTCCGCGCCGATCTTGGCGAAGGCCCGCGAACGTGTCAGGCAGCAGAACGGCGGTGCCGTCGGCCGGCCACGCGAGCAGCTGATCACCCCGGCCCTCGTGCTCGACATCGACGTCGCGCAACGCAACATCGACCGGCTGGCGGGCGGACTTCGGCAGATGGGCTCTGCCACCATCCGCCCGCACTACAAGGCGCATAAGAGCCCGGATCTCGCGTGGCGGCAGGTCCAGGCGGGCGCGGGCGGGCTGTCGATGGCCACGGTGTGGGAGGCGGTCGTGCTGGCGGACGCCGGCCTGGACGACCTGTTCGTGGTCAACACCGTGTCCCACCCGGCCAAGATCGCCGTGCTGGCCAGGCTTGCCGCCGATCACCGGGTGCTCGTCGCGGTGGACGAGGCGCCGAACGCCGCCGCGCTGTCGGCGGCTGCCACGGCGGCGGGCTCAACGCTTGGGATCATGGTTGAGGTCGACACCGGGATGGACCGGTGCGGTACCGACACCGCGGACCAGACCCTGGCCCTGGCCCGGCAGGTGATGGACCTTCCCGGGCTGCGCTTTGAGGGGATCACCGGCTACGAGGGCCACTGCTCGCTCACGATCGACAATGCGCTCCGGCACGAGCGGCAGCGTGAGGCGATGACGTTCTTCACCGGCGTCGCCGACATGCTGGAGGCGGACGGGATCCGCTGCGGGATCCGGTCCGCCGGCGGGATTGCCACCTGGCGGTGGACGGCACGATTCCCCGGGGTCACCGAGATTCAGGCCGGAACATACGTGGTCATGGACAACTATCACGACCATATGGCGCCGGGCTTCGAGCACTCCCTCACCGTCCAGGCGAGCGTCATCAGCCGGCAGAGCAACAGGGTGATCGTGGACGCCGGCAACAAGTCGGTCGCCGACCCGGCCGACGTCACGGTCGTGGGGCACGACGAGCTCAAGGTCGTCCGGTTCGATGAGGAGCACGGCGTCTTTTCCGCACCGGAGGGCTCAGCGCTGGCCGTTGGTGACTCGGTGGCGCTGGTGCCCGGGTATGCGCCGAGCACCGTGAACTGCTATGACGCCTACCACGTCGTCCGGGACGGGATCGTCACCGACATCTGGCCGGTCATCCCGCGCGGTCCCGGGCATCACGGGCTCGCCGCCCTGTCCGGGGAGCGGTACTGACGCCGGCCGGACTTCCTTCCGGGTCTGCGGTGAGCCGCTAACGGCCCTGGCGCAGGACCTCGATCAGAGCGGAGTCGTCGAGGCGGCCCATGCCCTGGTCGTGGCCGCGCTCGTAGAGCCGGCGCGCGGCCTCCGCGAGCGGCACCGACGCCCCGGCCCGGTCAGCCGCCGCGCCCACCAGGCCCATGTCTTTCACGAAGATGTCCAGCGCGCTGCGTGCCTCCCGGAACTGGCCCGCGACCATCCGGGCGCCCCGGTCGTCGAACATGAAGGACGCGGCCGCGCCCTCACGCAGCACCTGCCAGCAGTCCGCCGCCGCCAGGCCGAGCGCCTCGGCGAACGCGAGGGCCTCGGCGGCCGCCGCGATGTGAACGCCGCACAGCGGCTGGTTCACCAGCTTCATCCGCTGGCCGTCGCCGGGCAGGTGCCCGACCACCGGAGCGGCGCGTGCCAGCGCGTCGAGGAGCGGCTGGGCCCGCGCGATGGCGCCGGCCGGGCCGGACACCATGATCAGCAAGTCGCCGGTGCCGGCCCGCTGCACGCCCCCGGACACGGGCGCGTCCACCACGGCGGCGCCGCTGGCGGCGAGCCGCTCGGCGGCCGAGACGACGGCCTCGGGACCGGCCGTCGCCATGATCATGATGACGGCGCCGCCGGGCAGCGCACTGGCCGCCCCGCCCGGCGCGAACAGGACTTGCTCCACCTGGTCGGGAGTCGCCACCATGATCGCGACGACGTCCGCGCCGCCGACCGCTGCGGCGATGGTGGCCACGCCCCGCACCCTGTCCGCCGCCAGCGCCGCCGCGCGGTCCGCCGCGATGTCGTAGCCGTGCACCGAGTGACCGCAGCGAGCCAGGCGTGCCGCCATCGGCGCGCCCATCGCCCCCAGCCCGATCCAGCCGACTTGCATCAGGAGCCCTCCTACCCGCCATTGAGGATCGCCACGGCCTGCGCGAGCGTTCCGTCGTCGCCGACGTTGCCGGCGAAGACCACGTAGGGCACACCGACCGCCTCGGGCGCCGCGTCGATCGGGCGGAATACCGAGACCAGGCCGGGGAACAACTGGCCGGCCACCTCGGCACGCCGGATGCCCAGGCCCTGCACCGCGACATCGTGGGAGGTGATCCCGCCCTTGGCGATGACCCAGGCTGGCTTCGCGGCCAGCGCAGCGCGCACGGTGTAGGCCAGGGCGGCGGAGACGCTGCGGGCGATGGCCAGGCTGCCCGCCGCGTCGCGGCCGGGAAGGACCGCGCGGCTCGTGTAGAGCAGGACATCCGACCTGCCCAGGGCGCCGGCGACCCGCCGCGCGGTGGCCGCCACCACGTCGCCGGCGCCGCTCACGACCGAGGGAACGTCGAGTTCGATGGCGATGGTGCCGCCGCGCGCGCGGAGTGCGGCCAGCTGCCGGCTGGTCTGGTTCACGTGGGATCCGACCACGATCAGGCCGTGCCCGCCGCGCCCCCCGGCGGGCCGGATCTCCTCGCCGCGCAGCGGCGCCCGGGGCCCGAGGCCGCTCAGGGCCCGCACGAACGACGGCCCGGTGCGGAACAGAAAGGACCTGCCCGCGCGCTCGGCCAGCAGCACGCCGCAGGCGACCGTCTCCAGGTCGGAGTACTCAGTGGCGTTGACCACGATCCATGTCCCGCCGCGCACACCGGCCAGCAGCTCACGGACCCGGGATGGCCCGCCGAGCCTGATGTCCGCGAGGCTGATGGCGGCGACATCGTCACGCCCGATCGCCCCGCCGCTCTTCTCGGTCACGAAGTCCCGCAGGTCCGACGCCCTGTAACCGAACGCGGGATCGCGCGCGAACTCGGTCTCACCGACCGGGACAAGCCCGGCGCCGACGCGGGCCCAGTGGATGTCGGCGGCGGTCAGCCGCCCGGCCTCAAGGAAGGCGGGCACCAGCAGCACGCCGTCGAACCCGATGCCGACCGTCTCCCCGCGGGCGGCCTGCAGCGCCGCCACCTCCGCCATCACATGACCGCGCAGGGTCGAATCGCTGCGGCTGACGAGCTGGATCCGGGCACCGCGCCGCCGCGCGACGGCCAGCAGGCCGCGGGCCGCGCGCGCGATGAGCTCGGCCGCGGCGGGCTCCCCCAGGCTGCGGGTGTTGGTCAGCACAAAGCAGGTCCCGGCCGAACCGGCAAGCGCGGCCTGGTAGGCGTCCTCCGCCAGGACGGTCACGGCCTGGACGCCGTGCACCGCCTGCGACCCGGTCGGGTCGTCGTCGAGCACGCCCAGGAGCAGGCCGTCCGCGGCCCGCATCGCGCGGACCGACTCCCGGATCCCGCCGTCGTCCGGGAGCGGTGGCGGTAGTCCGGCGAACACCTCGGCGGCGGCCGGCAGGCTGTCCCGCGGCAACGAGCCCCTTTCCCGTCAGCGGGCTGCAGGTGGGCGAGCACTGAGATCACTGTATTCAACGCCCCCACGACGGGGATGAAGACGCCGTGGCGAACGTGGTGGTCACCGGCGGCGCCGGGTTCCTGGGCTCACGCCTCGCCCGGGAGCTGCTGGCCGCGGGGTCGCTCGACGTGGCGGGCAGCGGAGAGCGGCCGCTGTCCCGGGTGACGCTCCTCGACCGGGTACCGGCTCCCGCGGATCTCGCCGCCGACCCGCGGGTGACCGTGGTCGGCGGTGATCTCGGCGAACTGCTGGGCTCCACCGGGGCCGGGCGGGACGCACTCGCGGGGGCCGAGGTGATCTTCCATCTCGCCGCGGCGGTCAGCGGGGAATGCGAGGCGGACTTCGACCTCGGCATCCGGGCGAACCTGCGTGCGACCGAGTCGCTGCTCGCCGCGTGCCGGGAGCTGGGGACCAATCCGGTCGTGGTGTTCGCGAGCTCCGCCGCCGTCTTCGGGACGTCCGGCGAGCACCCGCTCCCGGCGGTCGTGGACGATCACACCCTGCCCAACCCCCAGTCCAGCTACGGGGTGCAGAAGGTCATCGGTGAGCAGCTGCTGGCCGACTACACCCGGAAGGGTTTCCTGCGCGGGCGGGCCGTCCGGCTGATGACCGTCTGCGTACGCCCCGGGCGGCCCAACGCGGCGGCGTCGGGTTTCCTCTCGGGCATTATCCGCGAGCCGCTGGCCGGCCAGCGCGCGGCCTGCCCCGTCGACGAGGCGACCGAGGTGGCGCTCATGTCGCCGCCGCGGGCCATCGACGGGCTGCTCTGCGCGGCCACTTCGTCCGACGGGGCCTGGGGCGGCCGGACCGCGGTGACCCTGCCGGCCCTCACCATGACGGTCGCGGGCATGGTCGCTGCGCTGGGGCAGGCCGCCGGCCCCGACGTGGCCGCGCTGATCGACTGGGTTCCCGACCCGGCGGTCGCCAGGATCGTGACGAGCTGGCCCGCCCGGTTCCGCACCGAGCGCGCGGCCCGGCTCGGCCTGGCCCCGGATCCGGGTTTCGGCTCCGTCATCGCGATGCATCTGGCCGAGGCCCGTCTCTGACGGCGCGCGGGCCGGCCGCTACGAGCCGGCAGCCCGCCAGAGCGGGTTGAGCAGGCCCTCCTCGGACATCTCCAGCATCCGGCTGTAGATCGTCCGCCAGGCCAGGTACCGCTCGTCGTACCCGGCGGCCGCCGCCGGATCGGGCTCGAAGGTCGCGGCCCGGGCCCGGAGGCTCGCCGGAAGCTCCCCGAGGCTCGGGTAGATCCCGGCACCAACGCCAGCACACATTGCCGCACCGAGCCCGCTGCTCTCGGTGACGACGGGGACGTGCACCGGGACGGCGAGCACGTCCGCCATGATCTGCGGCCAGAGCCGCCCCTTGGCCGCGCCGCCGGTAAACACCAGCTCGCCGAAACGCAGGCCGGTCAGCTCGCCGATGATGTCCCGGTGCCCGCGGGCGACGAAGGCGGCCGCTTCCTCGATCGCCCGGACGCACGCGCCACGGCCGCCCGCCGCCGGATCACCGAGATTGAATTGCAGGAACGACGGGCTGGCGTGAACCCAGCGCTTCGCGTTCATGAGGTTGGACATGATGGCGATGACCCCGCCGGGAGGAGCCTTCGCGGCCGTCTCCTCCATCACCACGTACGGGTCGACCCCGCGGCCGCGGGCCAGCGCGATCTCCCCGTCGCAGAACGCGTCCCGGAACCACCGCATGCTCATGCCGCAGTAGAAGCCGATGCCTTCTAGCATCCATTCGCCGGGCACGACATGGCACAGCGTGCGCAGCCGCGCCTCCGGGTCGACGAGCGGTTCGCCCAGCAGCACGGTGTTCTGCCAGAACGTGCCCGCGACGACGGTGTACTCGGCCTTCCCGACGCCCGCGCCGAGCAGGCCCAGCTGGGTGTCGGCGCCGCCGGCCACCACCGGCGTGCCCGCGCGCAGCCCGGTCTGCCCGGCCGCGGCCGCGGTCACCTCGCCGACAACGGTGCCCGGGTCGGCGACCGGGGGGAGCACGTCCGGCGGCAGCCCGCACAGCACCGGGATGGACCGCGACCAGCGCCGCTGTGCCAGCGTGAACATGGCCGAGCTCGACCCGCACGATGGCTCCGTCACGTGCGTTCCCGACAGCCGGTAGACGATCCAGTCGCTGAGCATGCCGAGGCTGCCGACCGCGCCCAGGATGCCGGGGCGGTGGCGCGCCAGCCAGCGCAGCCGCGCGGGGGTGGTGATGGACACCCAGTCACCGGCCTCGGCGAAGATCTTCTCGGCCGTGCCTTCCCGGATGAGCTCCCGTGCCTCCACGGCCGATCTGCTGTCCACGTTCGGGCAGGCCCAGATCTCACGCCCCGCCCGGTCGTAGAGCACGACGCCCTCGCGCATGCTCGTCGCGGAGACCGCGGCGACGTCGCCGCCGGCCGCCCCGGCGTCCCGGAGCGCATCCCGGACACACGCAGCGATGGCGCGCCAGCCCGCGTCGACGTCGAAGTCCTGGCCGCCGGGCGCGCCCTGCGGCTCGCGGTGCGCCCACTCCCGCTGCGCCCCACCCACCTGCCGGCCGGCCTCGGTGAACAGCAGCGCCCGGCAGCTTCCGGTGCCCGCGTCGATCGCCAGCAGGTAACGGCCGGTCATGCCGCATGCTCCCACGGCCGGCCGCGAAGGGGCCGCCGCTACCGGGACACACGTGCGGAGCAGGGCGGCTCACGGGTAGAAGTAGGTGGGCTCGAGATCGATCGCATGGCCGCTGCCCGACTCCAGCACGAACTTGAGCATCGGCGAGGTGTCCAGGTAGTAGAACTCGATGGACTCCCCGATCCGCCCTCCCATCAGGATCTCCGCGCCCCGCTCCCGCCAGTGGTCCTTCACCGCCTGGCTGTCCTGCGCCGAGTGCTTCATGCAGGCGATGTGCTGGACGCCCTCGCCATGCGCGTCGAGGAACTCCTGGTAGATGCTTGGCCCGCTGACCGGCTGGATGAGCTCGAAGCCGAGCCCGTCGACCGAGGTCTCGGCGCCGATCATCCGGTACTCGACCTCCTCGCCGCGGACGACCGTGTCGTGCAGCAGCGGTGGCTTGTAGTCGAACACGCTCCATGGGCCCCAACCGAGATTCTCGGTGTAGGAACGCAGCGCGGACTCCATGTCGGCAACGACGACAGCGATCTGCGTGATCGTCATAGGGACCGGTGGCGGCACGATGCGGCCGCCGGTACTGCTTGTCATCGGTACCTCCTCGGAGCGTGCAAGGGTGATCGCGGCCACCCGTGACCGAAGCATGCGCCGGAACGGATGACGGTGGCAAGGCCACGCCGGGGATTCGGTCGCCGCGCGGAGCCGCGCGGCTCCGCGCGGCGGTCAGGCCAGGCGCGGGCTCGCACCGGCCGGGCGCGGGCCCGCGCGGAACCGGCGTTCCAGCTCGAGCAGGCGGAGTGCAACCAGCTCGTTGGTGACCAGAACGTTGAGGAACCCGCCATGCAGGGCGCCAAGGATCGCCTCCGCCTTGCGCAGGCCCCCGGCGACGCCGACGACCTTGGGGATGCGGGCCAGATCGGACAGCTCGATCCCGATCCTGCGGTCATGGATCGGCAGGTTGACGACGTTGCCGTCGGCGTCGAAGAACTGGCCGAGGATGTCGCCCACGACGCCGTGCTCGCGGAGGTGGCGGACGTCGTCCGCCGCCAGGTATCCCATCTGCACGATGGTCGCGTCGGCGGTGGGCGTGCCAACGCCAACAATCGCCTGCTCCACGCCGCACGCCTGCTTCAGTACCTGCTGGATCGCCGGCTCCGCCTTGAGCGCCGCCGCCAGGCCGGGGGTGGACGCGACGATCGGCGTCGGGATGATCGTGGCGGTCGTCACCTCCGGCTCCGCCACGCCCTCTCCCTTAGAGGACAGGATCGTCTGCAGGTAGCCGTCCACGCCACCGGTCAGGGTCACCATGTGCACCGGCCCGACGGCGCCGAAATTGGTCGAGGTGATGACGCGGGAGACCGTCTCTCCCCAGCCGACCCCGAGAATGCCGCCGGGCCGCAGGTGGGTGCTCATGAACTGCGCTCCCCCGAGCCCCAGCCGGGCGTTCAGGATATGGCGGTTGGCGGGCTCCTTCTCATGGTCCGGGACGACCAGCGCTTCGGTCAGGTTAAAAGCCCGCCTGAGCCGGCCGCTGACCTCGAACGCGTCGAGATGGTCCGCGTTCAGATTGATCGAGACCAGGCCGACCCTCCGGGCCCGGTCCAGCATGCGCCCCACGGACGCCCGTGACACCGCGAGCCGCTTCGCGATCTCGTCCTGGGTCAGTTCGTCCTTGTAGTAAAACCAGGCCACGCGGAGCAGCAACTCCTCCGCCCCGGGCCTTCCCCCGCCAACGCCCTCGTCCACGTTCACACCAATCCCTGGCCGGCCGGATTTCCCTTCAGTGTCGTCTTATTCAAGCCCAACGAGGCAGGGAAGCCGACGCCCCCCCGGTCCACATCGGAATGTGGGCCGCTCGTGGCTGCCGGTCCGCATGCCGGAAAGGACGTCATGCAGATTCGCGGTGGCGGGTGAGCCGTTGCCGGCCGCGCTGTCGGGCCGTGCCGCGGACCGCGTTGTCGGGCCGTGCCGGGGCCGCGTTGTCAGGCCGTACCGGGGCCGCGTTGTCAGGCCTTGCCCCCGGCCGCGGCGGTGGCGTCCGGGGCCAGGCCCCAGCTTCTGGTCTGGCGCTGGACGGCCTCCTTGGCGCGGCGCAGGTGCTCGGCGACAAGGCGCCGCTGCGCCCAGGTCGCCTCGCGGCGCCGCAGGGCACGCTCGATGGCGAGCAGCTCCGCGTCCCCGGCCGGCAGGTGATAGGCCTCGCTGATCATGCGTGCGAGGTCGGCGCGGTAGTCGTGGCCGCGGGCGAAGAAGGTTCCTGGGGTGACGTTCATCGCGTTCTTCACGTCCACCAGCGTGAGCACGAACGTGGTCAGCGGGTACCAGCACGCCAGCGGCGAGATGCCGGGCGGCCGGCTGGCGGCGGAGCCCAGCCAGCCGGGCTGCTGCACGACCAGGGCGGGCGCGAAGCGGGTGATGGGGTCCTCGTGGTGGGACAGCAGCACGTACCTGCGCCGGGCGCGGTCGCCGGCGTCCAGCGCGAGCCAATCCTGGTAAGAGGCGATCTCGGCTACCTCGCCGCCCGGGTCGGTGCGTTCCGGGTTGGCGCGCCATTGCTCGGCCCACTTGCTGCCAGCCGGGGTGCCCAGGAACAGCGCCCGGTCCATGCCGACGCGGTGCAGCCCGGAGGTGCCCTCATGCAGGAACGCGTCCTGCATGGTGTGCGCACCGAGGGACTCGCCGAAGCCCACCAGCCGCGGCCGGCGGTCCTCCGGCAGGGCCAGCAGCCGCCATTCGAGTGCGTGCAGCAGCGCCCGGTTCTGCTCGCGGCCCATCGCGACCCGGTCGAGGGACAGGAAGGACGGGCGCAGCGAGTACTGGAGCGCGACCGTCGCGCAGTTGCCCCGGGTCAGGTACTCGAGTGTTTCGATCGCGACGTAGTTGACGTAACCGCTGCCGGTGGGCGAGGCCACGCACAGCACCGACCTCTCGAACGCACCCAGCCGGGCCAGGTCCTCCATCACCAGGTCGACGCGTACGTCCACGGTCTGCCCGGACGCCAGCCCGGCGAACGCGCGCACGGGCGCCTTCACCTGGGCAATCGGTGCCCCGGTCACGTCAGCGATCTCCTGCCGGGACAGGGCCATGTTGACGAACCGGACGCCCTCACGTGACAGGCTCGGCCACGCGACCGCTGACGTAGGGCCTCCGCTGACGGTCCCCGCATCGGGCGGGGTGGTGTAGGCGGCATCGTTCGCGGCACCGCCGGTCTCCGCGCGGCGGTTGAGGTACTCCATCGCGGACCCCAGCCCAGCGACGGTCGCGCCGAGCGCCGCGGCGTCGCCCGCCATCGGGGCGAGTGGCCCGGCCCTGGGGACCGCCCGGCGTATCCCGGCGGCCAGGCCGCGGGCGAACAGACCTTCGGCCAGGGCCACCCCGTGCAGGCCCGCGCTGACCGCGGCGCCCAGCAGCAGCGATTTGGCCACCGGAGGCAGCGGCAGTGGCTCCGGTGCGGTCTTCCCCTCGGCCGTCCCGCCGGTCAGCGGATCGGTGGCAGGCGCGAGCCGGGCGGCATCGGCCCGCTCGCCTGCGTGGTAGTGGTAGATCTGCCATCCCGCGAGCGCGGCACCGGCCAGCAGGCCGCCCCCCGCCGCGAGGACCCTCAGGCCGGCCTGCGGCCACCCACGGCCGCGTCAACAGCCGCCACGCCGGCCAGCCCGGCCCCGGCCAGCCCGACCCGCAGCGCCCGCCGGCCAGCCGTCCGCAGCACTGCCCGGCGCACCGGCTCGCCCGGCCGCGCCACCAGCATGCGTTCCGCCGCGAAGCCGGCCACGGCGACGCCAGCGTTGACGCCGCCTGCCCCGCGAAGCTCCGCACCCGGCCCGATGGTGTCCCATCGTCGGCGACGAAGCGCCGGGCGAGCGCCGCGCAGGCCGATTGCGACGTCATCACGAGACCGTGCTCGGTGGCCCCGACGATCCCGGTCGCCAGCGCCTGATCCAGGCCCGGCCGGGGGAGCAAGCCCGGGCCGAAGCTGGTGCCGACGGTGACGGCCGACGCGAGCGCCGCCGTCCGCTCGACCGTGCTGTCGCCGGCCAGCACGTTACCGGCCCGCCGAGCGGCTGCTCCGAGATCCATCCGTCCCCCTAACCGGCCTGGTTGCGTCCCTGGGCGGCGGTCACTCGCCCGCGGCCCAGCCTATGCGCGACGCGGCCCGCCACCAGCGCCGAATCGTTGAGCGCGGCGTGCGCGAGCAGCGGGGCGAACACGCTTCCTGACCGGAGCCGGAGCCAGGCGAAGACCGCGCCGGCTGCGCTGGTGACCGCGACGTTGCCGGCCACAAAGGCCGCCTGGCGAAGCGGGCGGCGCACCAGGTGGTGGCCGATCGCGGTCCTGCCCATCGTCGACAGCGTCGGCAGCACGTGCGACACGCCGAACAGCACGCTCGGCCAGGTCACCGCGCCGGCCGGCGTGCCGTTTCCCAGTAGCAGGCCATACAGCGCCGAGCGGTAGGTGAGTTCCTCCGGCGGCACCGCGGCAAGCGTGGTCCTGGCCAGCCCGGCGGCAAGATCGCCGCGGTTGGCCGCTGGCGCGGCCCGGTCGTCGAGAAACAGTCCGCGGGTGGCGGGAAGCGCTGCCCCCGCGAAGATGGCCGCCGCAGCGCAGCCACCGGCCAGCACACCGGTGCGCACCCCGCTGCGCAGTTGCTTGCGGTCGAGCCCAAGCTCGGTCCAGGAGACGCCGGCCGTGCGTGCGATCCCCAGCAGCGCCACGGCGGCGCCGTATCGCGCCGCGGTCCGGCTCGCCGGGTTGCCGAGGCGATGGGCGAGCACGTCGAGCGCGGCGGCGGCCGGAATGGCCGCGAACCGTGCCCGGATCCGGGCAGCTCTCATGCCCGCATTATGGAGGCAGCAGCAGCGGCGCGGGCGGGTACGCGGCCGGCCGGCCCGACGGGGTCAGGGCCCGGAGGCGCCGGTGGCCCCGAGCACAACGTTCACTGCTGCGCTGCGCAGGTGGCCGGCGACGGCGGTGACCTGGTATTCCCCGGGGCGTGCCAGGTGAGCAGTCCCGGTGCAGCCCGGTGCCGAAGTCTTCCGGTCCCAGGAGAGGCGGAGAACCGCCGGCGTGCCCCTGGCAATAACGATCATGTTGGACTCGCCGCTGACACAGTCGGCCGAACTCCAGATGCGCCGGCCGGCGGCGGCGACGATCACCGACACGAACTTGGTGCCCATGTTGAACCGGCACGGCTGCGTCTCGTGGGAGACGGCGTGCACCGTGAACCGGGGCGTGGTGCCCGGCTGGTACCAGTACTGCGGGGACGACACGCGAAGCGTCACCGCTCCCGGGGCGCACGCCAGGGCCCGGCTGGAAGCACGGGGCTGCGCCGTGCTCCGGTCCGGTGACGGCGCTGAGCTCGAGCGCGGCGAGGGCGACGGGCTGGCCGGCGCGCCGTCCCCACTCACCTGGGCCGGGGTGGAGCCTACCGTCTTCGCGCCGCCCGGAGGGGTGGCCTGGCTTGCCGTTGAGCGGGAGGCAAGCATCCCGCTCGCCGCCCAGCTGATGGTGGTGAGCAACCCGATGCCCACGGCGAGGACGAGCACCCGGCGCCGCCAGTACGTGGCCTGCGAGATCGTTGCGGGGCGGGGGCGCGCGCCGCGGGGCGGGTCAGCCTTTGCCCGCCGGTTCTGGTCCATATCAGTGACTAT
>DASYQM010000250.1:0-3560 GCA_036005525.1 Streptosporangiaceae bacterium | reverse complement strand
CTCGTTCGATCTTGTCGAGCGCGGGCTGTGCGCCGGCGGCGAAGGGGACCGTCGTGGCCGCGCGGGCAAGTTCTGCCGACACGATGAGCGCGACGACCTCGCTGGTGCGCAGCTGTGAGGTGATCATGACCGAGGCCGGGTTGAGCCGCACCCCGCCGCCCGGCCCCGAGAAGGTGTCGAGATCGAAGCCGGCCCCGCGAAGAGCGCCGAGGTCCCGCAGCACGGTACGGCGGGAGACGCCCAGTTCCCGGGCGAGGCCGGCGACGGTCCAGTCGGCTCGCCGGCGCAGCATCCGCAGCAGCTGGTCGTGCCGGCCCATGATGCGCATCGGCTCCCACCGTACCGGCGACCAGTGACAGTTCCTGTCACCAATAGGCGCTACGGTGCGAGAACAGGACTGCAGGAGGTCACGATGCACATGCAGGGCACCAAGCAACTGGAACGAGACACCACGGCCAGCGCTCCCGTCCAGGTCGTCTACCGGCTGTTCATGGACAACGCAGAGCTGGCCAACTGGGCGCCCGCCGTGGACGCCGTCACCGGCGAACACGGCGGCGACGACACTGGCCTGGGCGCGACCCGCACCTGCGCGGTGACCATGAACGGCAAGAAAGGAACCATGGTCGAGCGGTGCGTCGAGGCGGTGCCGCAGACGCGCGCATCGTTCCTGGTGGTTGACGACTCCTTCGGGTTCAGCAAGATGCTCACCGGCTACGGGTTCACCGCCCATTTCACCCCGGCGGCAAGCGAACAGACCACGGTGCGGATCGAGACGTTCTACACACCAGCCAACCCGGTCGCCGCCGTGCTCAACAAGCTGGTCATGCGGCGCAAGTTCCGCAGCATCGTGGACGAACTCCTCGGCGGGCTGCGCACGCTCGCAGAACAACGCCATACCCAGCCCAAGCCCTAACCCGCCACCCTGACCCCAGCCCGGTCCGGACCGGGGCGACGCCACAGCGGCATGGGATGAGCAGGACCGGACGCGGGGGCTGGAGGCGCCGTCTTACAGGCGCTGTCGTCGCGGAGCAGGCACGGTTGGCGCTGCGATCGGCTCGTCTGCGTGCCGGCGCGACGGCGGCCATATTGGGCTCGCGGGGCAATTCAGCGGGGAGCGTGACGCTCCAGGTCCCCTCGTTCATAAGCAGTCCACGTAGTGGCAGCGGCGCAGCCTGGGTATCGAGCAGTGTCCCCGCCGCCGTGGTGCCCACGCTGACCCGGGCTCAATTTCCGGGCCGGGTCGGCGTGGCGGGGCGGGGCTTCACGGCGGGTGGACGGCTCGGGTTAGCTCGATGCCCGGACGCGGGCGGTCCCAGCCCTGAAACTGAAGGTCACTCCATTGGCCGGCGCGGTGTTCTCGGCAGGATGGCCATAGGTGCGGCCGCGCCCGCCGAGGCCGCGGAACCGCCGGTCAGACCTGCGCGGCGGCATGGCCGCCATCGGCCTCATCCATTTGGCCGGGTACCCGCCAAGCCGTGGCGCCGGGCCAGCAGCGTGGCGACCCGGTCTCCCTTGCTGAGCCCCGCCGACCGGAGCGCCTTCGCCCCTTCTTCGATGGTTGTGGGGGGAAAGTGGCAGGTTGGGCCGTACCCCCGCGCGTGGCCGGGTAAACCCATGCGCCGAACAACGATCCGGCAGGCATCGCGGCCGGGAAGAGGCCAGCGGCGGGGTGGCGTGCCGCGTGTGGCCGTGGCCCGCTCAGCGAGGGCCACGGCCAGCCCAGATTTCCGGGTTTCAGTGAGCGGCGCGGTGATAGACGCCGAACACGTTGCCCGCCGGGTCGCGGAAAGCGCCGGTCTGCATGCGGTCGCCGGCAGCCATGGGCCCGTACGCCCGGGACCCGCTGAGCGACTCGGCCTTGGTCAGTGTCTGTTCCACGTCGGCCACGCGGGCATAGATCGTGGCCCACCGTTGCTCGCCAGCGCCCAGGCCGCCCTGGATACCGCGGCCGGCCCCGGTGTCGGTCATCCCGTAGCCAGGGAATCCGGTGGTGTCGACCGTCCAGCCGAACAAGTCGGCGTAGAAACGCTGGGTGTGCTGAGCGTCGGAGCCGAGCACCTCGAACCAGTCCACTGGTTCGCCGGAGCCCGCCGACGGACCCGGCTCGTCCTGTGGCTGCCCGGGGTCGGCTGATTTCACCAGCCCGACGAGCAGGCCGTCCGGGTCAGTGAACATCGCGATGGTCACCATGCCGCCGAAGTCCGTGACGGGCATGGCTGTCTTCGCGCCCATCGACTCCGCCCGGTCCAGCACCGCCTGCAGGTCGCCGGCCTCGACGTAGAAGGTCGACCACGGCTCGCCCGTCTGGCTCTTGCCGATTCCGCCGTTGATCCCGCCGCCGCCGAGAGTGTCGATCAGCGTGTAGCCCCCGCCGGGCATCGCCTGCAGATCCCAGCCGAAAAGCTGCCGGTAGAAGGCGATCAGCGGCTGGTCATCCGGCCCGCCGATCTCGAAGTGCACCACCGCATTCCCCATGTCCTGGCTCCCTTGCCCGACTGGCCTGGTGGCCGGCCCTCCGGGCCGATCGCGCGCCAGGCTCTCCCTCGCCACCGACCATAGCCGCCGGGGCTGTCAACCCGCAGGTCGTGCGACGACCTGACCTATAGTTCCTGCTATCATCCAGTAATTCAAATATGTTATCGCATGACAACATGCGGACGGCATGAGATTTCCACCCGGTCAGCTGACGAACTGCGATGCCGAAGGCGTGCCGGCCCCCGGATGGGCAGCATGGCGCTGGACAGCGCGGCGCTGCCGGCCCCGACGGAGTCAGTCCACGGCTGCCCGGCGGCAAGACGGGCCACTGCGCTGTCCACGGCTGCGGCCATCCGCAGATCGAGCGCATCCTCAGCGTGACCGAACACGTCCTCGATGTCCCGGTGCGCGGCGTCGTGGGCGGGCTGCCTCTGCCGGTGCATCCGCTGGGCACGCCAATAGTGCCGCAGGCGGTGCCCGGCTCGCCGCACTGGCCGTGGCGGCCGGTCGGCGAACGCGACGCCGGGCACGTTCTTGACCAGATAGCGGGCCGCGGGCCCCGGCTGGTGGCACTGTCGGCCCACGACAGCACACCGTGGACCTATGGAGCGTTCGCCCGCCGGCTCGGTGACCGCTACCGCACCCTGCGGGCCGGGGAGGAGCTGCGGATCAGCGCCGGCGGCGTCCACGCCGTGGCCCCCGGCGGCCCGGCTTCAAAGCGTGGCTGATCGGGGGCTCCCTTACTGACGTACCTCGTCCGCGAAGCGGGCGATGCAGGCCGAGACCTCGCCACGGTTGCTGGCGTGGGCGATGCAGTTATCGAACCGGGTGAACACGCCGGTGTTGCGGGCAGCCCAGGTCCCCAGCTGCACGCTCAGGCCAATTGCGACGATGAGCGCAAGAACGCTGCAGACCAGGCCGGCGATGGCCTGGCCCGAGTTCGTCGCCCCCCGGTGCCTGCCGCGGGTGAGCGCGACGATCCCGGTGACCAGGCCCACCAGCCCCCCCACCAAGCCCAGCGGGAACAACACGAAAGAGATCGCCGCCACCAGGCTGGCGACCCCGATCACGAGCGCGGCGACACC